>DASYYL010000247.1:0-11933 GCA_035933915.1 Verrucomicrobiia bacterium | reverse complement strand
CGGGTGCGGCTTTGTGGACATCAATTTGACAAGCGCCGGCGATGACGTCTTCGCCGGAAAACCGTTTTATCAGCATCTATCCATTTACTACGGGCTTATGACGGCACAGGGCAACAGCGTAACGGCGCGCGTGCTGGCCTGGCCGCAACGCGACGTGATGGCGGTGGAGATCGATGACCGGCGTAGAAAGCCCGAGCCTGTCAGCGTGGATTTGCAAATGTTGCGCTATCAAATCCAGCGCGTCACCGGAGGCAACTACGAATTGGCGACGAATCATGCCGATTTGTTTCAAACCGCGGAGCAAACGGCACTTTCGAAGCTCGACATTCGCGACGGGCGAATATTTTTGACCCAGAAATTTCGCGAAAACAAATTCAATGATTCGTCGGCCGTGGGCATCAGCATTATCGGCAGAAAATCCAAAGCGATTTATTTGAACGGCTCGACGGTCCAACTTTCCGCTGCGCCGGGCCGGGGCAAATTCACCATTTTGATTTCCAGCGCCGCAACGTTTGATCTGCAGAAGGACGCCACCGCACTGGCGGCAAATGCATTGCTGGCCGCCGAGTCCGAAAAATTCTCCGGTCTGCAAACCGATACCGCCGGCTGGTGGCGCGATTTTTGGAGCAAAGGTTTCGTCTATCTGCATAGCGACAGCGGGCAGGCGGATTTTGTGGAAGCCAATTACACCTATTTCCTTTATCTGATGGCGGCCAGTTCGCGCGGAGATTTTCCGCCGCGCTTCGGCGGCATGCTCTGGCGCACCAGCGGCGATATGAGCCGCTGGGGTTCACAATACTGGTGGGCCAACATGAACGCCTATTACTCCAATTTGATGCCGGCGAACCGGTTGGATTTAATGGACCCGCTTTTCAATTTGTATTCCCGCATGTTCGATGCCTGCGCAATGGCAGCCAAACAGCAATGGAGCTCGCAGGGTATTTGGATTCCGGAAACCACATTTTTTAACGGGCCGGAACCGTTGCCTGACGACATCGCCGCCGAACTTCAGGACCTGATGCTCTGCCGCAAACCGTATGCGGATCGTTCCACGAATTTTCAATATTGGGTGGAAACCAAGAACCGCCATAACTCTCGCTGGAATTTTCTTGGCGACGGTCATTGGGACCACGGCCATTATATTGTGCCGACGAAAGATGGCGCGCGTTCCTCCGGTGAAGGGAGCCCGTTCGACGACAGTTTTGGCCACACAACGCACATCCTGGCGGACGCCGCAAAAATCGGAAATCTCTACTGGCAACGTTACCAATTCACCATGGATACAAATTGGCTGCGCGACCGCGCGTATCCCATCATCAAAGGCGCGGCGGAATTTTATCGGAATTTTCAGAATTTTCAGAAAGGCGGCGACGGCAAATACCATATCAACCACATCAACAACAATGAAAGCGACTGGAATTCCTCCGACACGCCGAATGAAATCAACGCGATACAAATGATTTTCCCCCTGGCGATTCGCGCCTCGGAAATTTTTGGCCAGGACGCGGACCTGCGCCCGAAATGGCAGGACATCGCCGATAATTTAGCGCCGGCGGCGGAGATGCGGGAGGGTCGACGCCGGTATTCGGCGATGGCGGACCGGGAGGTCCGCCCTGCCCCTCACGAGCGGGATCGCACTTACGGCGGCTTTGTCGCCGGCGAGGACAACGTAGAACCAATTGGTTCGCAGCCGGAATTGAAACGGCGTTTCCTCGAATTTAATCGCACTGGCGGTTTCATCGACTCGGCGGGCGGCGGCGGCGCGCAAATTTTCCGCAATCGCCTGCGTTTGCGTGAAGGCCCGGGCGCGATTGACGCCGAACATATCGGTGGACTTGCCTCCGGAATTCACGAGACCATGCTGTCGAGCGGGACCAATTCTCTCGACCCGGCCATTTCTATTTTCAACGAATGGCCGGAAGATTGGGACGCCGCGTTTCAATTGCTCGCGCACGGCGCTTTTTTGATCAGTTCCGCGCATATACATGGACGCATACCGTTCGTTGAAATCCGTTCACAGGCCGGCGGCGATTGCGTTTTGAATAATCCGTGGTCACATGAAACGGCCACCCTTTATCGCGATGGAGCCAGAGCTGAAAATCTTTCCGGCGATTTGCTGAAATTCCCAACCATGAAAGGCGACGATATTATTCTCGTCCCCGCCGGGACGAAACCGAATGGCTTCAAAATTTCCGTTCCGTGAATTATTTGTAGTCGCCCGTCGTTTTTGCGGCGATGTAACCGAGGGCTTTGGTCATGGCGGCGAGCGGTCCGTCCAGGCCGGTAAGTTCATGCCGTGTTGCGAGCCATGCCGGTTCGTTGTAGGAAATACTGTTTTCAATCCGTCCATGGTGACTCCTTCAATTTAAGAATTTCGGCGTGTGAAAGCCGGGCCAGTTCCTTTCGATCTGCGACCGATGAACTGAACAGAGCAAATCGAACGGCGACGCGAAACCCGCGATGGCCCATTAAATTGAGCAGGTGAGGGAAAAACGTATGGTTCCCCCAGTAACAGATTTCAGAAACGGCATCGCCATCATCAAGGGCATATTGAACGAAGCCTAAACTCACATTATGGGTTCGAGATGCGACCGGTTCAAAGAGCGCAGATTTGAACGGAAGGATCGTGCGGCCATCCGAGCTCGTTCCTGCGGGAAACAAAACGACCAGCGCGCCCGAGTGCAATGTAGCCTGAATCTGGCTGTTCACCTGACCTACTTGCGTCCTCCGCTGCCGATCAATAAAAACGGTGCCCGCCATTTGCGTCAGCCATCCAATCACAGGCCAGAATTTTATCTCGCGCTTGGCCACGAATAGAGCCGGGGTAATGGACGAAATCACAAGGACATCCAGGTAGCTCACGTGATTGGAAACCAGCAGGCCGGCGGCAGGAACCGGACCGGCAACCGACATTCTGATATCAAAAATCTTCAGAGCGCGACGGGAATGGCGTTGGAGCCATTGCGCCCGAGCCAGCGGTTTCGGCTGTTTACGATTGAATGCGCAGGAGAAAACGTAATCGGCCAGCGCAACGACCACGACGTCGATAAACCAGCCCAGGCCACACACGATTCGGAACAATCGACGGCAGGACGGGTTCATGCGAAATCTTCGAAACCAGCAGGCGCTCTTGTCAACTCAGAATCATTGAAACTCTCCAGGAACCGGCTTCAGGGCACGGCTGCGCCGGAGACCACCCGCCGCCGGTCGCAACGTACGGCGCTGCTGCGGTTGGTGCCCCTTTACCCACAAACAGCCGCGCTCCGGGCAAGGCAACGGTCATTTTTGATTTTGAATTTTCACAATTACCTCCTACGATGAATAATAGTGCTCAACAGGACCAATTCCATTCTTATCGTAGATGATGACGAACGCATTCGGGCGCTGTTTGCCGCGTGTTTGCGCACCAAGGGCTATGAAGTACGGGAGGCGGTGGAAGGCCATCAGGGCCTTGCCATGGCAAAAAAACATATGCCCGACCTTGTCCTGCTGGATGTGCGATTGCCGGACGTGAGCGGCGTGGAAATTTGCCGGCAGATCAAAAATGATCCCCATCTGACCGACGTCTTTGTCGCTCTCTGCTCCGGCGAAGCCATCGAAGCGGAACATAAAATCGACGGTTTGGAAGTCGGCGCCGATGAATACCTGGTCAAGCCCTTTGGCGTGCAGGAATTGCTGGCCCGCGTCCAGACGCTGCTGCGCCTGCGAGACACCACAGCAGCCTTGCGCGCGAGCGAGGAACATTATCGCCGCCTGATTGACATCCTCCCCGACGCGATCTGCTTGATCTCTCCGAACGGCCGCCTGATTAGCGTCAATTCGCAGGCGGTAGCGATGCTCGGCTACGACAATCCGGCTGAACTGCTCAATAAAAGCGTCCTGGAGCTGCTTCCGCCCAATGAACGCATCAATGCCGACACGTCCATCCTGAAGAACCGGATTATTCGCAACGTCGAATACACCATGCTCAAAAAAAATGGCGAGCCGGTCGATGTGGAGTTGAGCGCGACGGTGACATCGGACAAAGAAGGGCAGACTGCCGGCCTGGTATGCGTGGCCAGGGACGTCACCAAGCGCAAACAGGCTGAGAGAATCCTGCGCGACAGCGAAGAACGCTTTCGGCAATTGGCTGACAACATCCGCGAAGTATTCTGGATGACGGACGTGGCCAAAAAACAAATGATCTATGTCAGTTCCGCCTATGAGGAAGTTTGGGGGAAACCGGTAAAAACGCTGTATGCCTCGCCGCAGGACTGGGTTGACGCCGTGCATCCTGAAGACCGGCCACGCGTGCAGGACGCCTCATTGACCAAACAGATCGAAGGGAAATATGACGAAATTTATCGGATTGTCCGGCCCGACGGCTCGATGCGCTGGATCCAGGACCGCGCTTTTCCGATTCAGGATGATACCGGAAAGGTGTATCGCATTGTGGGCGTGGCGGAAGACGTCACAGAGCGAAAGCAGGTTTGGGACGCCTTGCGCGAAAACGAAGCCCGCAAGAGCGCGATCATGCGCGTGGCGCTGGACGCCATCTTCACGATTGATCACACCGGCCGGATCATTGAGCTGAATGCCGCCGCCGAAAGTATTTTCACCCGCGCCCGCGCCCGCCTCATTGGGGAAAACATTTTGGAAATCATTCCGCCGTCGCTGCGTCCGTGGTTTCAGGACGGCCTGGCCAATCATTTTTCCGGAGAAAAAGGCCCCGCGGTGGGCAGCCGCATTGAGATGCCGGTCCTGCGCGCGGACAAAAGCCGCTTTTACGCCGAATTTACCGTCACCCGCATCAAATTAAAAGGCGAGCCGACCTTCACGGTCTATATCCGCGACATCACGCAGCGCAAACGCGCCGAAGAGGAATTGCGGTCGTTGCCGCAGCGCATTATCAAGGCGCAGGAAGTGGAACGCTCGCGCGTCGCGCGCGAATTGCACGACGGCGTGAACCAAATCATCGCGTCCGTGAAAATGCGCATTCGCAGCGCCCGGGAAAGCCTTATGCCGGTCCAGGCGGCGACCCGCGAGATTTTGGGACGGTGCGACAAACTCCTGACCGACGCCCTGGAAGAAAACCGGCGCATCGCGCACAACCTGCACCCGGCGGACCTGAACAATCTCGGATTCTCAGCGGCTTGCAATAACCTTTGCAAGGAATTCCAGTCCCGTTCGAATTTGAACGTCCATTGCGCCATCGCCCTGCCTGGAAACCACCGGCTCCCTCCAAGCATTGAACTCACTCTCTTTCGTATCGTGCAGGAGGCCGTCAATAACATCGAAAAATATGCCCGCGCTCAAAACATATCATTGCGAGTGGGCCTTCAAAACGGCTCCATCCGTTTAAAAATCCAGGATGATGGCCGTGGATTTGATGTCAAAAAAACGCATCGCGGCAAAAGGGAAAAGGGGCACGGACTTGGATTGACGAACATGCGTGAACGCGCCTTGTCCCTGGGCGGAACGTGCGAGATCATTTCCATGCCCGAAAAAGGCACCACAATTACTGTCCAAATTCCATACACCGTTACTGTCGGTTAAGCCCTTACAAACGCGGAGTTGACTTTTCCGCCGGCAAAGTTACTATTTGGCCTGAAGATAACAGCAAGGTATAAGGCATGAGTTCCAGATTGAAATCTTCACCAGCGGCTCGCCGCGTCTTTATCGTGGAAGACCACCCGGTTTTTCGCGAGGGCCTCGTTCGCATGTTGGGCACTGAGAAGGACCTGGAAGTTTGCGGCGAAGCGGGCGATTATGAGATGGGGCTCAAGAGCATCCAACGTTTTCGCCCGAACATTGTCCTGGTGGACCTTGAATTGCCCGGCAAGAGCGGTCTGGATCTCATCAAAAAAATCCGCTCGTTGAAACTCCCCGTTAAGCTCCTGGTGGTTTCCATGTACGACGAAGCCCTCTATGCCGACCGCGTGCTGCGCGCCGGGGGCGACGGCTATATCATGAAGGAAGAAAGTCCGGAGGAAATTGTTCATGCCATCCGGGACGTTCTCGACGGCCATATTTATGTGAGCGAAGAGGTCATGGCCAGCCAGATGAAGTCGCCGTCCAAGCCCGCCAAATCCGAAGAAAACCTGCTGGACCAATTATCCGACCTCGAACTCAACATCCTGGAGCTGCTTGGCCGGGGCCAAAATAACGACGAGATCGCCGATAAACTGGGTCTGAAGGTGAAAGCCATTTCCGATCACTCCGCTGAGATCCGGAAGAAATTGAAGCTCAAGACCGACAACGCGCTGATCCGCTACGCGGTTTGTTGGGTCGAGACCGGCGTGGTTTAAAACAGTTTACCTTAAAACGTTAAGCGTATCCCCTGCCCGACTGGTTCAATGCTTTAATGCATTCGCGCCGTTACCATTAGTGGAATGAATAAAAATGATTGACAAATGGCATTGTCAGGCTAGTCTTGTGCCTGCGTGAATGGTCGCGGTAAAGTTGCCAGAGACGTCGGCCAGGCTGAATCCGAGTCTGAATCGTATTCCGCCGTTCGTATTCCACGACTCGCGCCGGCGTTCTTACGTGGCGCCAGAGGCTGCCCTTTTTCACCGTTAACCGCCGCGGGCATCTTCATTTTCAGCGCCAGCCTGCTGCGGGCCCAGTTAATTGATGTCGATTTCAATAACGACAGCTATGGTGCGGCTCATGGTGGCCCTGCTGTCGGCCCAACCATGTCCGGTGCGGCGGTTCTTGGAGCAGCGGGCGACCAGTGGAATGGAATAGATGTGAACAACGGCACTGGAATTCCTCTGATCTACGCCAATGGCAGCAATTCTCCGGTCACGATGACATTCACATCTCAGGGCGGATACGATGCCAACAGTTTTGGCGGTTCCACTCCTTTTGCCGGCACGCCCTACGACGCCCTGATGGAGGATTATCTCTTTACGAAGGGTGTTTTGCAAACCATCACACTTTCGGGTCTCGTGCCGAACTCATACTATGACCTGGTTCTATATAACGCCGGGGATAATGCGGCTACAGGGGGCCGTGCCACGTTTTTTACAGTGAATGCTTACGAACAGGCCAGCATCTGGAACGCCACCAGCAACTTAATGGCCAATTGGGATTATGTCGCGTTCCCAACGGCCCAGTCAGATGGTTCCGGGAACCTGGTTATTACCTGGACGGGAAACGGCACTGCGGAAGGCGATGTTGATGGTTTTCAAATCGAATCATCCCCGGCGATCCCGCCGTTGCCGGTAAGGCACGTAGCCGCAGGGCAATATCACACCCTTTTCACACTGTCAGACGGCAGCTTGTGGGGAATGGGCGATAATGGTGACGGCGAATTAGGGCTGGGCCAATCGGTACTGCCATCCCCCTTTCCCCAACAGATTGTCGCCAGCGACGTCGTGGCTATGGCCGCCGGATATGACACCACGTTGTATATCAAGTCCGACGGCAGCCTGTGGGCGCTGGGTTACAATAATTGGGGTGAGGTGGGCGGCGGCACTTACGTGGATCAAGTCAACCCTGTCAAGATCGCCAGCAGCCAGGCGACTGTTGTTGCTTCCGGGGGCGACTTTAGTCTTTACGGAACATTCCATTTCCCCGCAGGTCCCGGCAGTCTGCTTGGGATGGGCGACAATTCCGTTGGCGAGTTGGGCAAGACCGGTTTTTCCGAGACAAATACTCCGCAGCTGATTGTATCCGTCCCTTCGGGTGAAGGTGCCGCGGCCACCGCTTTGGCCGCCGGTTTTTTGCACAGTCTTTTTATCCAGCCCGGCGGCAGACTGTGGGGAATGGGCAACAATCAAGACGGCGAGTTGGGTGACGGCACAACGAGCAACAAATTCGCTCCCGAGGAACTTGTCGCCAGCAATGTCGTGGCGATCGCAGGCGGGTCCGCTCATAGCCTGTTTGTCAAGTCTGACGGCAGCCTGTGGGGGATGGGCGGCAATTCGCAAGGCGAGTTGGGCGACGGCACATACAACAACAATCAATATTTTCCCGAGCAGATTTTAACCAGCAACGTGACAGCGGTCGCCGCCGGTGAGTTCCACAGCCTGTTTATCAAGTCCGATGGAAGCTTGTGGGGGATGGGCGACAATACGTACGGCCAGTTGGGAGAGACCCTCGCGATACCCGGCACCAACCTGCCCGTTGAAATCGTGCCCGGCAATGTGGTGGCGATTTCCGCTGGACTTGAAACCAGCCTGTTTATCAAATCCGACGGCAGCCTGTGGGGGATGGGAGCCAATAAGAACAGCGCATTGGGCGACGGCCGGTACACAAATAACGTATACGTGCCTATCGAAATTGTTCCGCTGGCCCCCGTCGCCAATGGTGGTTTCGAAACGGGGGACTTCACCGCCTGGACCACCAACGGCAACGTGGCATATACTTACGTCACAGCCAGTTCGCCTTATACCAAATCGCTTTACATACATTCCGGCGCATTTGGGGCGCAATTGGGACCGGTCGGATCGCCAGGCTATCTTTCCCAAACGCTTCTGACCAAATCGGGGACAAGTTATGCGCTGTCCCTCTGGTTGAACAGTCCGGGTGGAGCAGCGCCTAACGAATTTCAAGTGTCGTGGAATGGCGCCACGATATTTGATCAAACAAATTTCGCAACGCCCGGCTGGACCAACATCGTCCTGCCGGTCACGGCCACCGGCGCCAACACCGTCCTGCAATTCGGGTCCCGCAACGACAACTCTTACTTCGGCCTTGACGACATCACCCTGGTGACTTTGCAGCAACCCATCATCACCGGAATCAGTCCGGCAGGAACCAATCTCGTGCTGCACGCCGGAAACGGCCAGACGGGCGCAACTTATTTCACGCTGACGAGCACAAACCTGTTGCTGCCGTTGAGCCAATGGACGCCGATTGGCACCAACGTCCTGAGCGTGAGCGGCAGTTTCACTATCACCATCACCCCTCCCGGCGCGATCACGCCTGGCATCGCGCAGCAGCGGTTCTCTATCCTCAAAATGCTGGAATAAAGGAACGTCTCGAACCGACTGCGAGATGGAGCCAGCTGTCGGGATCGAACCGACGACCGACGGTTTACAAAACCGTTGCTCTACCACTGAGCTAAGCTGGCTAAAACTATTGGAAATAAAGGCGACTTCCAGTGTTTTCTTTGCCGGGTTTTCGGCGTTTGCATACTCAATTTGTATATGGTATGTTTTTTCTGCTATGAAAACCGCATCTCGCATACAAACCAAGCGCAAGGCAGATGCGATTTGGGTCAAAACCCCATACCCGAACCTGCTTCGCTACAAACCCAGCGGCACATATTTTGGGCGCGTCCGCGTTAATGGCAAGTTAATTCGCCGGTCATTGGAAACTCACGTCCTGACCGTTGCAAAAATCAAACTCTCCGATTTCCTCCAGGATCACCGGCGGCTGGCCATCAATAAAGGTGAATCAGTCAAAGGTGAGGTCATCATCGGAATACTGAAAAAAGAAATTGAAAATGACCACAACAACAAGCCGCGCACGAAACTTTACAAAGAGGAAGTCCTGACGGCCCTTGAAAAGACCTGGCCTGCTCTGTATTCCACGGACATCGCTAAAATCAGCCAGAACGATTGCAACACCTGGGCGGCACTTCATGGCAAGGAATACAGTCCAACGCGCTTTAACGGGGCGCTAGGCGTTGTGCGGCGCATTTTTGACATCGCTGTTGAACATGGCTACCGGGTGGACAACCCAGCCAAATTCGTGGCCCGCCGGGCGGTAAAGCCCAAAGAATTACATTTACCCTCGCAGGCGCAATTTCAGGAAATGGCCGGGCACATTGAAACATCAGGGGCAGGTCAGGCGAAAGACTGCGCGAACCTGTTCCGGTTCCTCGCGTTTTCCGGCCTGCGGATAGACGAGGCCCGGCACGCTCTTTGGAGCGACGTGGATTTCGAGAAGGGACTGCTGCATGTTCGTTTTACATTCACGAAGAATGGCAAAGACCGTTGGGTTCCGCTTAACAGCAGCTTGCGCCAGCTTCTGGAAAAAATGAGGACGGAACGCCGCAACGAAACGTCTGACAAAACTGTGATGCGGGTTTTTGAGTGCCAGAAGTCCATTGACCGCGCGGCCAAACTCGCCGGTGTGAAGCGGATTACGCACCATGATTTACGGCATTTGTTCGCAACGCGGTGTATCGAGGCCGGCGTGGACATTCCCACAGTCTCGCGCTGGCTTGGACACCAGGACGGCGGGGCGTTGTGCATGAAGACCTACGGCCATTTGCGCGATGAGCACAGCCAGCGTGAAGCATTGAAAGTGACATTCTGAGAACGGCGAGCGGAACAAACACCAACAACCGAAGTTTTGCCATACAGACTCACGGAAGGAACAGCGATTGCCTGCCTCGTTTCTTTTAAGCAGGCAATCGCTTGGGCCGCGCGGCCCGTAGAGCGCAAACCGTAACCTGACTTGGCCGGTGACGAACGGCTGGAACACGGATGGGTAAAAGTTTCAAACACCCGCCCGACGCAGCCTGCATCGCCACACTAAAAGCCGCCTTTTCTTCCGGTGTTAAACCCGGCGAACAGCCGATGAGCGATGGCTGTTTCGATTTTTAGAGCGCTGGCTGGAATATTTTCGTTTCAATTTTGAAACGCTGCTGGAACACCGTTCTTTCGAGATTCTTTACTCATCTGGCAAGGGGTTGGTGTCCTATTGCAAATTCTAAAGTCATCGTTAATTTTTACCCGATAAACGCCTGCCGTTCGCTTGAAAGCAGGCAGCCATTGGGTGTACAACCATGAGCCGATTCAGGCAAAACTACGAACTACCAAAGGAGGTGGTCATGCACGTATGCAGCATATTTTAAACGGCACGCCTTACCCCAACGCCGTTAGGTGATTTTCCTTGCCAGACTTTCGCCACGGTTTTGTCATTTGTTTGCCAAAACTTTTTCATACATTTGCCATGTTATTTTCATGATTTTTTAAATGTTTTCGATGCGCCAAATGCTTGGTCATTCATTGGAACATGCTTTGGAAAATCCTGTGGAAACGCTGTTCCAAACCGTGTTACGTCAAGTCCCTTGTCTCACAAGGAGAAAAGCGTCCGTGTGAAAAAGAGTGGTTACAATGATTGTTCGATATGAAATAAATTCGTAAGTGGGACCTGCGATTCCGTTCGCAGTAGCCTATCGGCACTGGCAAAACTGGTAACGGTTTGGTCAGAAGCTGCCGTGACAACATCCCTCCATCGTCCAGATGAGGAAATGGCCGCGAGGTTGTTTCCGCGACTGCGAGCGTCAATGCGGTCGGAGGGACAGGCTGAATGAAACACCCAACACAAGTGAACTGCTTCGGGCATCGTCATACTCAAAGAGCCAAAGATGCTGACAGGCTCTGGCCAAAAGGCGCGCAGCGGGTTGCTCCAGCGGACGCGTGGGGCACACGGATATTCATCGCTGCCGGTGTGGTAAGCAGGGGTTAACTCATTCATGTCATTGCAACCATACTTGATAAACCTGACATTCCGCCTTCCGGTGAAGGCAGGCGCGTCCGCAAGGAACGCCGAGGGAGTGGCAGGCAGGGGAAATTGGAAAAAGCCAAGGCCGTTCTGTAATGGAACGGATACCATCCTGAATTACACGTCGCGAACTCCAATGTGAAATAAAAAATCACACCTTGAATATTTTCAAGTTAGCGGTTTTCTAGGGCAAACCGTGTCACCATCACGCCGAAATGTTCTTGCACGAAGTTGGCGAAATTCTTCCCCCCAAGTTGTCGGGTTGGCAGACCTTCTGAGCGCCTCGTTCCGGCGATAAACATCGAACCTCATCACTGACAACGCGCCACACAGCATTGTTTTAATTACATTGCCAACCAATAGCGATTGATTCCGGCGGAGTTTTGCGCGGAATTTCCTGAAAAGCCAGAGCGGAAATGGAAAATGGATTTAAGAATTTGCATCGTGGGCCAAGCGGCTGTCCCATAGGTTCAGCCGAAACCCGCCAG
>DASYYL010000194.1:0-8383 GCA_035933915.1 Verrucomicrobiia bacterium | reverse complement strand
GTGTATTTTTGATGTTCGGCTTCCGTTTTGTGGCCGGTGAGTTTCATCCGCAATTCCCTGTCAACGCCCTGATTCGCCAGTGCGCTTGTGAAACTGTGCCGCAAGGCGTGAAAAGTGCGGCGTGAGATTTGGCGAATACCTTTGCCTTTCACTGTTCCCAAGTCCAGGCCCGCCTTTCGCATGATGCGTTTGAAGCCTTCCGAAAGCCCGTGCCGCCCGCCGGACTTCAAATTGGCCATGTGCGGCATAGTGAACACGTCCGGCTTGTCCGTGCTGGCAAGTTTTTCCAAATGCGCCTGCAATTCACTGTGGAGCGGCACGGTAACTTTTTCCCCTGTCTTGGTTTGCGTGAAGGTGAGCGTGCCTTCGCTAAAATCCACGTCCGCCCATGCCATGCGGCAACAATCGCCAAGCCGCGCGGCGGTATAGTAGGCCAGCAAAATGAGCGTTTGCCATTCATCGTCCGCCGCGTCCACCAGCATTTTCACTTCCGCTGGCGTGAACGTGCCGCGCTCCACTCCTTTTGCCTTTGGCAATTCAACGGCTTCCGCCGGATTTGTCGGGATGATGCCTTGACGCCGGGCATGGTTCAATGCCGTTTGGATGATTTTCACGTCCAAGATCAAGGTTTTGGGCGCAAGGCCCTTGCTCGCGCGGTGATTCAGAAAACGCTCCACGTCGCCCGCTGAAAGGCTTGTAAGCGGTTTAGCGGCGCGATTACCAAGCAATTCAAGAAAGCCATTCACGGCCACGCCGTAACGCTCTGCCGTGCCTTCGGAATTACGGGCGTCTTTGCATTCGAGCCATTGTGTGAAATAAGCCTTTACCGTAGGGGCACGGAGTGTTTCTTCCCCGCCCGCCCGCTCCATGATGTCAGCGAGAATCTTCCGCGCCTGGGCTTTAACGAGATTTCCGCCACGGGCGAGTTTGGCCGCGCGTTCAAATACCATAGCGGCAGCGAGAGCTTTATTTCTGTCTGCTTGTTTGGTAGAACGTAACGTCCAGTGTCCGTTCGGTAGGAGATAGCTGGCGTGCCAGTAGGGTGAGCGCGGGCGTTTATGAATGCTTGCCATAACAGTGCTAAAATCCACCCATGTCAACTATGTTTATATATGTCGAATTTATTGGCTTTTTAGCATATCAAGGGGCTGGAATGGAAGTGATGGTTCGATTCCATCCACCCGCTCCACTGTTCTTCTCTTTCCGATTTAATTTCGAGAAATGTCGCCCAGCGCGACCATCCGCTGGCTCTCCACGCACCATACTTTCAAACGCAGGCACTGGACAATATGCCACGGAAGCAGGGTCGTGGTTTTAGCGGCGCGCAGTTCGGGAATCGCTCGATAAACCTCCGGCAGCCGATAGAAAGGGATGTGATGGTTGAGGTGATGAATGTGATGGTACCCGATGTTGCCGGTGAACCAGGACAGGATGGGGCCGGTCTTCAAATAGCTCGAGGAATCCAGCGCGGCGCCCTCGAAAGTCCAGCCGTCCTCGTCGCGCAAGATGACGCCCGGAAAATTGTGCTGCGCATAAAACAGATAAGCGCCCAGGGCGCCGGCGATGAAGAAAGGAATGCCCATGGTGAGCAAAAACGCCAGCCACCCGTAAAACACCACTAAAAAGGCCGCCAATCCCAAATGGATCAATGTGGCCGGCCAGGCATCCCAATGCCGCCGGGGAGAGGTGATGGCCGGCAACAGCGTTAGGGAATAAAAGAAGACTGTCGCATAACCAAATAACAGGGTCAGCGGATGGCGCATCAGCAGGTATTTCAATTTGTCCGCGGCCGACGAACTTTGGAAACGCTCGCGGGTCATGATCGGAAACGAGCCGATGTTCTCAATCCGCAACTGGCAGTTATGGGCATGGTGGTCGTCGTGCGTGCGGCGCCAGACCGTGCTGGGACAAAGGAAACACATCCCAAAAATCCGCATGAGCACATTCGCCAGCTTTGATTTCGGCAGGATGGCGCGATGCTGGTGGTCATGAAAAATCACGAACAACCGCACCAAAAGCAACGCGGTTAGGACGCTGCAGGGCGCCCGCAGCCACAACGGAACAAATGGCAGCGTGCACGTTATTGCCAGCGCCAGCAAAAGGGCAGTGGAAATAATGTGCCACCAGCTGATAGCCGGGTTGTCCTTGGCAAATGCTTTCGTTCGGGCGTGCAATGTAGCGGGCTGGCTCATGGGCAAAAATTTTTGTCCTGGATTGAACTGACTTTAAACAAGACTGTTTCCGGGAATCGGATTTAAAATCATCACTGAACATAGTTCACCTGTGTGATTTACATGCCTTGAAAGCAAGATCGAATTATTGACGCGCAAGAGTCGCATCTTCACGCGGAATAGCAACCTTGATGTGAATTTATTTTTTCCGCGTTTGGACAAAAATCGAAATTGACCGCGAATTACGGGGCGGCCTTTTCCCCTCATGTACTCCCTGCGATGGTCGGGACGACCGTCGAATGGCCAAACGACGATAATATCTATCACAACGTCTTTTCCATGTCCGACGCCAAATAATTCGACCTCGGGCTTTACAAGGGCAATCCGCCGGAAAAGCGCGTGCCGTTTGATAAGCCCGGGCGCGTGGACGTGTTTTGCTCCATCCACGAAAATATGCACTGCGTCGTGCTTGTTTGGGAAAATCCCTATTTTGCTTCCACTGATGAAAACGGGAATTTCAAAATTTCCAATGTCCCCTAAGATCCCCTTCAAAAGCTACTCGATGCGGAACAGGACGTGGCGATCGTGCTTTATTCCACCAATGCCGCAAATGTGCTCGCCAGTGAACAGCGCGATACTCACGTGTCCCCCGGCGATTTCGCCGGCGCCGCCGGGCCGGCTGTGAAGCAGGCGCTCCAGGGCTGTCCGACCGTCGATACCGCCAGCGCTAACGGCCGGCTATACGAATTGATCCATATCATCCATTTGATCGTCAGTAACTTCCTATGGAATTGCGCTCGAGGTGCTGCCGGTTGACACCGCAAAACAATAGCTTTGTCCATTCCAATCTTGTTTGGTTTCCAGACAGGAAGTATTTTATTGTATCAGTAACAGGAACAGAGGATTGTGAGGGTCGAGGTTACAATGGTTGACAATCATGCAACGTTGGAATCAGCGAGTCGTTCGGATGCGGCATTCACACGCCATTTGAATGGATGGGGTCAAAATAGGGCAGGCGCTCGAATATCTCCTAACGAGCCGAAAGGACCCCAGGCAAAACTTACAGCCTATCAAATAAGTCCTATTGTTAGAAAAAGCGAATCAGTTGTAGTAGTTACAGTAGATTAGCTTATTAATATAACGAATTCCGATGCCGCTCAGTTATCGTAAACGCGTGAAAACAGCAAATTGAAAAAACGGATCTAAAGTTATGAATAAAACCCTATTTAGCATGGTAATGGCAGGGCCGATTCTTGTGATGGCCGCTACATCGGTACGGGCGGACTATTCCGCCGCCATTATGTCCCTCAATCCGGTGGCCTATTGGCCGTTGAATGAAACAAACCTGCCTCCACAGACGTTTTTGGCCCACAATTCGGGCACACTGGGGTCTCAGGCGAATGGTTTTTACAACGACGTGTACCTAAATAGCGGCGCCGGCTATACCCTGGACTCGGCATTTACGGGGCCTGTTCCCGGTGTCACCAGCGACGGCGACGCGGCGGCCTTCTTCAACGGCGGTACCAACAGCGACGACAACGACGGATATATGATTGTCCCGGATATAAACCGCGGTTTAGAGATGGGCGGCCGTCCGTTTACCGCCGAACTCTGGGTCAAACCCGGTGGCGGAGATCCCAATGATCCGACCGGAACCAGTTTTGCCTCGACGGAATGGACCAGCCTCATGGAAAAAGGCGGTGGCGGCTGGGCTTACGCTCCCAGCGGTGATAGCGCCGGGAATTCGTACGGCTGGAGCATCGAATTAGCCGGAATTTACTGTCTCGGTTATTATACGAATGGACCGATGGGATGGTACACGCCGGGACCGGTATTCTACACGACCAACGCCTTGTGGGTGGTTGATTTTTACAGCGGGAACGGCGGCAACACTCCCTCTTTGGAGTTTGATGTGCCGATGTATGAGCCGACACCGCAATGGTTCCATTTGGCGCTCACGTACGATGGCACGAACGCAAATTTCTACACCAACGGGGTCCTTGCGGCCACTACGCTTCCAAACCTTCCACAATCCACCAATTATGTCATTCAAGCGGGAAGTGCCGCGCCGGTTCCGACTCAGAATTACGCTTTCTCAGGCGGTTACTCTCCAGACACCAACAATCCGATGGTCATTGGAAATATCAATCCGGATTCGTCCCTTATTAACTCCGGTTTTCCCAGCACGGCGGGCGGGACCATCGGTTTCAATTGCCAAAATTATAACGGAGTCATGGATGAGCTCGCGTACTATTCCAATGCTCTCTCCGGAGCCGCCATTTTGAAGCATTATCAGGATGCCACGGCGTCCGACACCACGCTTTACACGAATGACGTACTCAGCGCAAATCCGCTCGTTTATTTTCGTTTTGACGATGCCAAATCTGTGTTTACGCAACCACCCGCGAACTTCAGTACATTTCCGGTGGCGACAAATTACGGGTCGATGGGCGCCGCAGGCAACGGCCTTGTCCAGTCGGGGGTGGTTCCCAATGTGCCCGGAACGCCGGAAATCGGATTTGGATCCAGGACTAACGCGGTTCAAATTAACGGATTTGATGCGACCGTGGACGTCGGCGGGGGACATTTGGCCGGAACGGCCCTTGACCCGACGAACCTTGCCTCTATGAGTCTCGTTTATTGGTTTAAAGCCAATCCGGCGGACTGCTATGGGCGGTTTCAGACAATTTTAGGCCGAGGTGACAACGCCTGGCGTTCGAGCCTCGATGGTGGAGGACACCTCCGATGGAATCCGGGCGCTGGTCCCGAGCTGTCGAGTACGGCGACATACAATGACGGGT
The DNA here is from genome assembly GCA_035933915.1 of Verrucomicrobiia bacterium. Classification (GTDB taxonomy): domain Bacteria; phylum Verrucomicrobiota; class Verrucomicrobiia; order Limisphaerales; family UBA11358; genus UBA11358. Next base: position 3,411 of record DASYYL010000194.1, on the reverse strand, counting down.
TGTGGCACCAAGTAGTGGGAGTGGCGGATGGAAGCAGCGGCACCGTTTCGTTATATGTCGACGGGCAATTGAGCACTTCAAGTGGCGGAATGGGGGCCCTGGGCGGCGGTATTCATGACCTTTTGATTGGCGGCGCTCCCGACTATACAGCGAGCGAGCCCGCCAGGGATTTCGCCGGCCAAATTGCCCAGGTCGCTTTTTACACTAACGCGCTTAATGCGGCGCAGGCTGCAGCACTCTATGCTGACGCAACCAATCTGGCGCCCGTCATCACGGGAGTCAGTCCGACAAATATTTCAGTGAGCGCAACCATGAGCGCATCGTTTACCGTTTTCGCATCCGGCCAGCCGGTGACGTATCAGTGGTATCAGGGCACAACCATGGTGAGCAATGTTCCGGGCAATGTTTCCGGAGCAACCAACGCCACATTGGCCTTCAGCAACGCCATTCCCGGGGATCAGGGCAGTTATTCAGTGGTTGTGGCCAATAGTTTCGGCTCAGTGACAAGCGCGGTGGTTTCGCTGACGGTTATTACAAACGTGGAAATCACATCCGATATCTCCGACACGAATTTGACTTTGTTTGCGGGCGGAAAAAGCACGTTCTCGATTGGCACCGCTGGCGCGCCGCCGATCACATATCAGTGGTATTCCAATAACGTGGCCATAGGCGGCGCAACCGGCAGCAGCTACCAACTGGTCAACGCGCAGCCTGGCAACACGACCAATTTTTACTATTGTATAACAAAGAACTCTTATGTGTCGGCAACCAGTTCCGTGGCGCAGGTAACGATTCTTCCAGATCCCACTGCGACCTATCCGCTTGCCGTCCTGGCGGCCAACCCCGTCGGTTTCTGGCGGTTGAATGAGGGTCCGGACAACGGAAGCGGGAATGACGGTGTCATTGCACACGACTACTGGGGCGGCAATAACGGTATCTATACCAATTCCACACTGGCGCAACCCGGCTATAACAATGTTAGTGAGACCAACGAGACTTCCGTGCTGTTTGGCATTAGCACATTCCAGGATGGCGACGTCTTTGCCATTCCAGCGACGGTGGACTTCAGCGCGACCAATGGCGGCGTTTCAAACTTCTCCATCGAAGCCTGGGTCAAGGGCGATTTCTCGCAATCGTCGGACGCGGGCCTGGTCAGCAAGGGCTGGGGCGGAGGAGGAGAGCAGTTCGATATGGATTGCGGAAATGACGCTACAAACGCACAAAATCCATACCTTCACTCTTACCGATTCTTTGTGCACGACGCCACGGGAGGCACTCATGGCGTCGGGAGCAATGTGAATCCGAACGACAATTTGTGGCACCATTTGGTGGGCGTTTGCAATGAATCACAAGGTTTTGTAGCGTTTTACATTGACGGTTTATTGGCCGGCACCAACTCTATCGGCACCAATTCAGGCATTTTGGCCTCGTCCAGGTCCATGCTGATTGGCTCACGTCCCTCGAACCAGAGCACCAACAACAATGACGATCAGTTTACCGGCTGGATTGATGACGTGGCGGTTTACAATTACGCCTTGACCGCTGCCGCAATATCGAACCAGTTTGTATCTGCGGACATACCGGCGCTTGTCGCCGTGCAACCGACGGGCGAGACGGTCGGACAAAATGCCAATGTGACCTTCTCCGCCGTGGCGTCGGGAACTCCGGTCATTCTTTATCAGTGGTACGATTCCAACACGGGACTGCCGGTGCCTGCCAGCGCGACGCAGGGCGGATCAACCAACGCCACGTTGATTCTCACCGACGTGCAATCGAGCGCCTCGTATTTTCTGATTGTGTCCAATGCATATGGCATCAACCAAAGTACGACGGTTCCATTAACGGTAGTTTCGGGACTGGCGCAAATCTACGAAAGCCCGCAGTCGCAATATTTTGTATTCGAAGGTGACACACTCCAGATACCGGCCGCGGCGTACGGCACGTTGCCGCTTGGTTTTCAGTGGCAGTATAGTCCGACGAACGCAATCGTTTGGACGAGTTTGACAGACAACGGAAATATTATCGGTTCGCAGAGCAATGTCCTGACAATTGCTAGCGGGCAACCCGCCAACGGAGGTTATTATCAATTGGTCATCACAAATTCGTATGGTTCGGTGACCAGCATTGTGGCTCAGGTTACGGTCGGCACGCTGCCGGCCGGCTTTAATGGCAATGGCCTGGGATGGTCGGCAAACAGCGCCGGTACTTATGATGTGCCGCAGTTTACCAATGGAGTGCTGTACCTGACCGACACCAACAATGGCGAGACCCGCAGTTCATTCTTCCCGGCTCCGCTTTATATCGGCGCGTTCGAAGCGTCCTTTACCTATCAGAACCCCAGCCGCGGAGGAGCTGACGGCATGAGCTTCTGTATCCAGAATGATCCGAGAGGCGCAGGGGCCCTGGGCGGCGGCGGCGGCGGCCTGGGCGTGAACGGCATAACTCCAAGCGTCGAGTTGGAACTGAACCTCTATACCGGCAATACGGAGCAGGCCGGATACACGCTCCTCACCGACGGCCTCACCGGCGCCGGTGGAGCGAATGGCAATTACCAGAAGCCGGGCACCGTCTCTATTACCAGCGGCGATCCCATCAATATCACCGTCTATTATTCCAATGGCCAGGCGGACATCACGTTCACGGACGCCGTGGCCAGCACGTCCTTTAGCGCCAGCTATGCGATCAATATACCGTCTGTCGTTGGCGGGAACACGGCTTATGTCGGATTCACTGGCGCGGACGGCGGCGTGAATTCACTCCAGACTATTACCAACTTCACATTTGTCAGCCTTGTGAACGAATCGATCCAGAGCCAGGGCAACACTGTGCAGATTGCCTGGCCGCAATTTGCTCCCGGTTACGCTTTGCAGGTCAGCACTAATTTGCTGAACCCAAATTGGGTAAACGTGGCGAATGCTCCAGTCATAACCAACGGTTTGTTCCGGGTAACTGTGCCGATCGGCCAGGGCGCGAAGTTCTACCGGCTGAATTTGCCCTGATATATGTGTCGAAAACCAAATGCAAATTAAGATTATGATGGCAGATTATTATTTGGTGAGTTGTGTTCGACACAGAGGTTTTCGTGTGGAGAACGCCGAGGAGTGTGATCCCGCGCCCCGGCGTTCAAAGACCGGGGCTTTCACTCTGATTGAATTGCTCGTGGTCATTGCGATTATCGCTATTATTGCGGCAATCCTGCTGCCGGTTCTCCATCAGGCGAAAGTCAGGGCGGACCAGGTGTCGTGCCTCAATAACCTGCGCCAACTGATGGTCGGGTGGCGCATGTACGCGCTCGAGAACCAGGAGTATCCGCCGAACGAGGATTACGACAACGCCTATCCGCGGTGGGTTGCCGGCGATATGCGCGGACAAACAATACCCGCTATCCCGGGTGTTCCCGGTTACTCGGGC
>DASYYL010000095.1:0-1836 GCA_035933915.1 Verrucomicrobiia bacterium | reverse complement strand
GAAGCAAGTCATAGCAACTACCAATTGCTGCCGAAAGCGTCCCGCCGCCGCAAAAAACTTCTATGGCTCTGAATGGAGGCTTGGTTTCCAAACGTTGGCGAATATGGAATCCGCGCACGGACGGCACGACATCAATGCGTTTGAATGTCGCTGTCACTTTGATTTCGGGAAACCCATTTAACGGAGAAAGCAACAACCGATTCGCAACGTCGATAATGGGCCGCTCCCGTCCCGATGCGATGTGTTTGGATACGTGATTATTTGATAACACCGTTGGGCGAAGTCGAATTCCATTCACGCGTTGTTCAATCGAAAAAGGAACGCCCGCTGAAAAGCCGAGCGCATCCAATCGACGCGACTCCAGCCAAAGTCGCGGGCTCGCGCGGTTTTCACCCAGTTTTTGGAATGAGATGAGTTTCATAGTTGGTTGTGATTGTACGAGCGCTGGTTGGACAAATGCTGTCCTGGGACAGCCCCGCCTCGGTGCGGAGGCGGGCCACCTTACACCCGAACTGAACAAGGGTTGAATTGCGCTTAGGCATAACGGTGATGTTATGCCATTTCGCGCGCCCGGCGTCTGTGGACGATCAGCTACAATCTGAAAGAAAGGCTCCAGCCGTCGCTTAAAAGCTATGGCTCGGCAGGGAAGGCTAAAGGCTGAATGAAAATAAAGCCGGAGCCAGAAGCAAATCTGCGTCCATCTGTGTTCATCTGCGGTTTCCGTCTCTGTTGCACATCGTCGGCCGACGCCAAGGCACAAATTTACACTCGACAAACATGGCCGCGCGGGACGTTAATCAATTTACAGCCATGAAATGTCGTCATTCAGGAGTCGGCAAAGCGGCGTTTACCCTGGTCGAGTTGCTGGTGGTGATTGCCATCATCGCCATCCTGGCGGCACTGCTGTTGCCGGTGTTGAGCCGGGCCAAGGCCAGAGCCCTGGCCGTTTCCTGTCTGGGCAATTTCCGACAACTTGGCACTGCGTGGCACCTCTACTCCGATGACCATGCCGGGCGCCTGGTCAATAACTGGGTTTTCAATGGCTGGCCGACGTATGGCGGACCGGAAACCGGCCTGCCGATTGAGAACGATAATTGGGTGTATGGGATGATGGATTGGTCGGCTTCCCCCGACAACACCAACCTGCTGCTCATTGCCAATGGATTGCTCTTTTCCTACACGCAGGAGACCAAAATCTACAAATGCCCGGCCGACCGGTACCTGTCGCCGGTCCAGGCCGCCAGCAGATTTCGCGCGCGGGTTCGCAGTGTCTCCATGAACTGTTTCCTGAAAGGCGGGGCGCAACCCGGTCTGTTTTGGGTTCCGGGATTTGCCGCATACGGAAAAGAGGGCCAATTGATCTCTCCGGGCCCGTCGAAGCTCTGGGTTTTTGCAGACGAAAATCCTGATACCATCAACGATGCCTGGCTGAACACGCGGATGAACAACCCGGACCTGTGGGACGACATGCCGGGCAGCTACCATGATGGCGCCTGCGTTTTTAACTTTGCCGATGGTCACAGCGAAATCCACAAATGGCTGTCGGCCAAAACCTGCCCGAGCATCCATTACGGCAGGACCGAGATTCGGGACCCGGGCAGTGTCGATATTCAATGGATGCGCGATCATACGAGCAAGCTGGTGCCGGGCGAAGAGTGACGTGTGACCAGCCGGATGGCGGAGGTCGCCCGCCTTCGTCAGACTTCGGCGCGGCAAGGAAGGCGGAGGTCGGAAGCTATGGCACGGCAGGGAAGGCCCGTCATCGGACGCGCCGCAATTGCTCCAATTCCTTGCGCAAGGGCCGCCAGTAAATCCGGTCCCGCCGGCGCACAGCCA
>DASYYL010000064.1:0-7076 GCA_035933915.1 Verrucomicrobiia bacterium | reverse complement strand
TGAGCAGCCCGTTCTTGCCCAATAAATCTTCGGGCTTCTGGTAGTCTTTGAGGAGTTCGTTCAATACTGCATCGGTAATGGCCATAGCTTCATTGTCCTTTCGTTTGACCATTTACACGAATTAATTTACAGCCCCGAATCAACAGAATCCATCGAATTCGAATGAGCCTTCGTGCTTGCCGAGCAGTAGCCACGCGAAGGCGAAGGCGGCTCGTACGCCGCCTTTGCATGAGAAACTAGTCCCGCATCCGTGTCCATCTGTGACCATCCGTGGTTTAAAGGATTATGTAAACTTTGTTCATTCAGTCCAAATCCATACGTTGATAAGTGCTATGTATAGAAACGTGCCTTTTTCGAACTGTCTCCGCGCAAAATGCAAGGGACAGTTTTATTTTGTCGCAAAACGCGCAAACAAAATGAGTTGTGAAATGGCAGGGCAGGGGAATCGAGAAAAATTCCCTCACGGGTGGGGGGACAGATCCCTGCAAAAACAGCCCGCCAAAACATCAAAAACAAAGGGATTTCCGCTTTCATCTGTGCCGATTTTCCGATCTGTCCTTTTGATGCTCCAATATCCTATGGCACGTAGTGCTTGTAAACACGTAACCATCTCGTATGCAGCTACTTACTAAATTGTGTAAACGGTGTGTAAACAGTTTGTAAATAGTTAAGTCGTTGATTCGCAACAGTGTAAACACTTGTAAACACTTTTCAACCGCAACCTCATACAGATCGTCCTCGCCCGGCCATTCCCTGAGTCCTTCCATCTCCCATCTTCTATCCTCCAACTTCACCCCCACAATTTCGTTAGCAACGGCGCGACCGCCAGTGCCGGCAAAAAATTCGCCAGTTCAACCCGGCGAACTTCAAATATGACGATTGTTATTATACAGGCGACCAGTCCCGCGGTGGCTCCTAAGGAATCCAGCGCAGCCGGCGCGAGGTTGGGAGTCACATAGATTTGAACGCCTAACGTCACCGCGCTGAAAAACACCAAAACCGGAAGCGCCGACAATGCGGCCGGCCAATGGAAAATCCTCACAAAACCCAGCATGGCCAACGCGTCCATCGCGGCTTTCACAGCAAGAAAATAAAAATAACCCGACACTCCGTCAGTGATTGCGCCAATGATCCCAAGCGGGGCGGCGCAAAACAGGATGGCGCAGGCGTTGAATGCGTTGGACGAGTTTCGGGTGGGATTTTGCTGCGCGGCGGTAATGGCGCCGCCGGCAAGGCGTCCGAGATAATTCGACATGCGCTGAAACCGTAACAGCTTACCGGCCCAGAACCCCAAAACCACCGAAAGAAACATGATCAAAATCGCCTTCAGGCTGGGCCAAAATGCTCCATCGATGCTGAGGTAAATCAATCGCAGTCCAAGGAAAAGCGTGCAGGCGCCGATGGCGTTGCGGACAAACAATTGCGTTCGCAGCGACGGAGCCTTCTGCGACGTCAATCCGACAAACGCCCCCAGCAGAATGCCGATGGCGTTAATGAGCGCACCCGTGGGAATTGGCACGGCGTGATTGTGCGGGCAAATGTGTGATTTAACAAAAGAAAACGAGCAAAGAATGACTCAAACGATGACAAATCACTTCCTCAGCGCAATCATTCGTCCTGGTCTTCGTCCTCGCTTTAAAGCTTCAACGCTTCAATGCTTCCTTCAGCACCGCAATACTGCGCTCATTTTCAGCCGGCGTCCCGACGGAAATACGGATCCATTCAGGCAATTGGTACCCGCCCATGGGCCGGACAATGACGCCCTGTCGTTGCATGGCGTCGAACACCTTCGCGCCATCGCCGACGCGGGCCAGAATGAAATTGGCGTGGGACGGCACAAATTCCACCTGCAATTCCCGGAGGACGCGCTCAAAAAAATCCAGGCCGGCGAAGTTATTTGCGCGGGTGCGGCGGACGTGTTCATCGTCATCCAGTGCGGCCGCCGCTGCCGCCTGCGCCACGGAATTGATATTGAATGGCTGCCGGATTTTTTCGAACGCCGAAATCAACTCGGTGCTGCCAATCCCATAGCCGATCCGCAGGCCCGCCAGGCCGTAGATTTTGGAAAAGGTCCGCATCAGCACGAGGTTTTTTCTCGTTCCCAGGCGTACTAGCGGGACCAGGTCCACGGGGTCGTTCAGAAATTCGATATAGGCCTCGTCCATGACCAGGAGCACGTCATCAGGAACGCCATTGACGAAATGGATAACCTCTTCGCGCGGGGCAAGCGTGCCGGTGGGATTGTTTGGATTGGCCACAAAAACAATCTTCGTCCGCGGCGTGATGGCCCGCAGCATCGTCGGCAGGTCGTGTCCATATTGCCTGGCCGGAACCGTAATGACCTCAGCCCCGAGCATCTTCGCAATAATCGGATAGATCGCGAAGCAGAACTGCGATACGACAACGTTCCGGCCCTCATCGCCGTCCTCCAGCAGGGCGTGAGCGGCGAATTCGATGATTTCATTTGAACCGTTGCCCAAAATCAATTGCCCGGGTTCCAGCCCATGTTTGGCTGCGAGCTTCTGCTTCAAATAAAACGCGTTGCCATCGGGGTAAAGGTTGACTCCGGCGATGGCCTTTTGCATCGCCGCCAGCGCGAGCGGTGAGGGCCCGAACGGATTTTCGTTGGAAGCGACTTTGATAATGGTGGCGGCGGGCAAATTCAATTCCCGGGCCACTTCTTCAATCGGCCGGCCCGGCTGATACACTGGCAAATTTTTGAGAAACGGATTCAGACGCATGGAAGATAGTTTGGAAGAAAAACTGCGCGTAAAAAATCAAAAAATTCCATTCGTGACAATTCTTCCAATTCCTGTCATGGATTTTATCGTGCGAATGCTCAAAACATTTCTTGCGGTCATTTTTGCGCTGGCCGTTTTTGCCGTGGGTATTTGGCTGGGCGTCAGATTCACTGCCAAATCGGGCTCCGGCATCCACGAAGAGCAGACAGACTCGGTGGTTGAACAAATCCAGACCCTTTCCGACCTGGTCACAGTGAAATATGTCGTGGAGAAGGTGGTCATTCTCGACGATGCGAAATGGTATGGGGAGAGCCGGGTGTTGCTGCTGGCGCACGGTGTCGTAAAAGCCGGAATCGACTTGAAACGGATCAAAGCCGATGACGTGCAGGTATCGGGAAAGTCTATCGCCATTCGTCTGCCGCCGCCGGAATTGACGGATGCCTATCTGGACGACCGACGGAGCCAGGTGATTGACCATACGACCGGTTTGTTGCGGACGTTCGACAAAGACCTGGAACAAACGGCGCGGGAAGAGGCAGTTCTGGACATCCGATCGGCCGCAGTGCAAAACGGCATTTTAGAAGACGCCACCCAACGGGCGGAATTGGAGTTGGCCCTGTTTCTGCACGAAGCCGGGTATCAACAAGTTAAATTTAATGGGGGAAAACCTTTTAATCTCCAGAACGAAGTGTCCCATTTTTAGCATCAAGTCGCGCCCCTGATACAGAGCGCACTGCGCGCATCTACTTAAATGGTTGATGGATAAATGAAAAGGGAACCGGCGACTATCATCAGCAGTAACAGTACCCCTCACCTGGTGGGAGCAAAATGCTTGCCACTATTTGTTTTTATCAATCCACACGATTTTGACGGGTTGAGCGTCTTCCTCGGTGGCGGCTTCGGCGCTGATTTCAAGGCGAATGCAGTCTGGCGGCGAGATTTTTAGCGCTTGCGCTCGAAGCTGCATTAGATAGAGAGTGGCCGCCGTCGGTTGGGACCGACGGTTCATCGTCTCCGGCACGGCGTCATCTGGCGCTGGCAGCTTTGACGGGTTCAACTTCCTAGCCATGAGCGGTCGAATGCAATTCACATGCCAGAAAAAGCCACAAATGTGCAACAATGCCATGAAGTTAACGTGAAAAGACGGTTACTTTTCAGCCCGGGTACGGCTAGTCTCCCGTTTACTTTGCAGCCGCAGCCGCGCTGTTCATTGCCGCGAAGTAATCATTGTAATTAATACCGTAATGCCGCAGGTCCGGAAGCGTTTTCGGCGACAATGGATCGTACGGACACCAAAAGCGCGCGCGAATACGCGGCGACATGAAAACTTCGGAGCAAATGAAGCAATGGATATTTGGATCCGGAGCGAGCGCGAGGCTGAGCGAAGGCCATGTCCAATCAAAGCGGCCGCCAAGAGCGTCGTGGCGCAAATCGCGCCCTTCCATCCCATCGGCGGCCAGCACCGTGGAATGCACTGCTACGATGCCGTTGTGAGTCGCAAGAATTTGCCGCATCCACACTGCGTCCTGGCACCAGTGTACCGTGGACGACATTTGCCAAAGCGACTGCGCTATCAGCAACGCCGCCGCGAGCGATTCGAGACGGTAACTTCTCGACTCAAGGCATTCGGGACGAAAGCGCAAAATCAGGGCAAGCGGCAGGAGCGCCATTGGCACAAGCATGTCTATGGCCCGATGGTCATATTGCAGGCCGGTATCTCCGCTATTGGGTGACAGGAGCGGCCAGGTGCCCCAAATCAGAACCAAAGCGAACAGGACAAATACTCCAGGCTTGCGGGAGATGGTCTGCCAAATGGTTTCCGAAAACGATGCCACCACGGCAAGTGCGATCCAGCCCACTGTCCAGCTCAATGGCCAGCCCATGTGAGTGAACATCGCCAGTGCGCCGGTCCTGAATTCCGAGTAGTCGGCGCGATGCTCGGGCATCAGCACGCCGCACAACCCAACGCTCACGCCGGCGGCGAAAAGCGTTGATGCGATCAGGAAGACCGTCCATCCAACGCGATTATTTTCCTGTTTCTCGGCGCGGGCTCGCCATAGCGCCAGCAATGAGAGTGGGGCGGAGAGAAACAATTGCGATTCGTAGGTGAACAACATGGCGGTTGCGCAGACGAGCAAAATTGCGGCATGTCCCGGCTTGAGCGGGCGGGCAAACAGAATGACAAACAGCGATGGCCAGAATAACGCGTGCGTTATGATATGTTCGGCGATTGCAACATAGGCCGTGTTCAAATAACCGGCGGCGCAACCTGCCACCGCCAGCCAGAAATGCCTGGGGGAGATCCAATGGCACGCCGCCAACGCCAGCGGCCAGGTCAGGAAACATCCAAACCCAAAAGTCAGCCGCAGCCAGGAAAGATTGGTGATGCCGAGTTTGATGACGAGCACGAGTGGAAATTCGACGATGTAACAGGCGAAATGCCGCGACCACAAGAGCACCACAAAATTCTGGTCCTGCAGGACGTGAATAAACTCGTACGCGCCATCCGCATAGAGGCTGCGTGAACTAAGAATTTCGAAGAGAATCGAAAGCGCAAACACCGAACAACCCACGGTCATCAACCGTGAAAATGCTTTGCGTTCGTCATTCACCATCTCATCTCTTGCCCAGTCGTTCGAGCAGTTTGCCGTGAATTCCGCCAAATCCGCCGTTGCTGAAGACCACCACCACGTCGCCGCCAACGGCATTCTTTGAAACGTGCGCAACAATGGCGTCGGCATCTGGCAAATAAGTGGCGTCTTTTCCGGACGCTCTCAAGTCGTCCATCAATTTCTCCGGGTTCAGCCGTTCTTCGGGCGCGAGCTGTTCCAGCCGCGCCACTTGTGAGATGACAATGTTGTTTGCGAGGGCAAAAGCGTTAACGAGGTCATGTTGAAACACTTTCCGCCGCGTGGTGTTCGTGCGCGGTTCAAAGATCGCCCAAATTGTTTCTCGAGGAAATTTCAATCGCAATGCATCCATGGTGACACGGATGGCCGTCGGATGATGGCCAAAATCGTCAATGACCGTGACGCCGCCGGCAATGCCGCGAACGTCCATGCGGCGCTTCACGCCCCGGAAGGTCTCGAATGCGGATTGAATCTGTTTGTTGGAGAGGCCGAAATGTTTCGCACACGCGGCCACGGCCAGCGCGTTGCGCACGTTGAATTCGCCCACGAGATTCACCTGGAATTTGAAGCTCGGAATTTCAAATACGCTCGCCGTCGGCGCCAGGTTCACGTTAAACGCCTGGATGGCATTGTCCTGGCCGAAGCCAAAGCGTTTAACGGGGCAAAAATTGACGTTTAGAAGCGGGGCCAGATTCGGGTCATCGCCATTGGCGAGCAGCAGGCCGTTGTGTGGAATGATCCGGATAAAGTGCGAGAACGTTTTTTGGATTGCCGCCAGATTTTCAAAGATATCCGCATGGTCAAACTCGAGATTGTTGATGATTGCCGCTTCGGGCTGGTAGTGGATAAACTTGCTGCGTTTGTCGAAGAAAGCGGTGTCGTATTCGTCGCCTTCGATAATAATCCACTCGCTGTCGGTAAATCGCGCGCCCTGCGAAAAATTGCCCGGGATGCCGCCAATGAAAAAGCTGGGATTCAAACCATTGTGTTCGAAGACCCAGGCAAGCAGCGAAGTGGTAGTAGTCTTGCCGTGCGTTCCGGTAACGACGATGGAGCGTTTGCCGCGGATGAAAAATTCCCGCAACAGGTCCGGCAGCGAGCAATAACGCAATTTATGATCGAGAACCTGCTCGGCTTCCGGATTGCCGCGCGTGATTGCGTTGCCCACGACAACCAGGTCCGGCTTGTGTCCCAGGTTGGCTGCGGCATAGCCGTTCATCACGGCGATTTTTTTGTTGGCAAGGAACGATGCCATGGGCTCGTATACATTTTGGTCCGAGCCGGTAATGGCAAAACCTTTTTCCAGCATGGCCGCGGCCACCGCGGCCATGCCGGTGCCGCCGATGCCGATAAAGTGAACGGATTTGATTTCGGTGAACATAGTGATCAAGCTCGAGTCAGCGCATTTTCGCTGACAAATAAATTTCGTGACCGGAACGGAGCCGGCGCCAGTACCATTGCCGTGCCGCCGGAGCGGCACAGCTCGCCGGTCATGCCCATCTGCGCCAGCTTATCTGACAGTTTCTGGAAAGCGTCCAGAATGGCTTCGCGGCTAAGATTGGATTGGTGCGACACGAATCAGAGAATAGCAGATTTTGTTCCTCGTATGGCCCGTTAACTTTTCAGTTTGCGCTCCAGGATTTCTCCCGCAAGATTCGGGTTCGCTTTGCCTTTGCTCAGCTTCATCACCTGGCCTTTCAGGAAG
>DASYYL010000033.1:0-21707 GCA_035933915.1 Verrucomicrobiia bacterium | reverse complement strand
GCCGGAATTAACCGAAGCCATTCGGGAATTTATTCGCGTCAACAATCAGAATCCCAAGCCGTTCGTTTGGACCAAAAAGGTCGAACAGATTTTGGAAAAGGTCGGCAATTGTAAAGCCGTTACTGAAACACTACACTAGATAGCAGGTGGATCGCCGAAGTGAGCTTTCCATGATTCATAAGCGGCTGCATCCGCGAGCATGGAGTTGATTGCTGAAATGAGCGGGTCCAGGCGCCAGAAGCCTGAGAATACCGCTTTATCTCCGATGTTGCTTTCCAATACAAACGTGGGCCGTTGCGATACCTGGAGCGCATGAAACGCCGCCGTGCTTGCGCGCACCCTCTTTTCAACCGCACCGGAATGCGCTTTTTCGAGCAGTGTCGCTTCGTTCAGCCCGGCCGCCTTTGCTCCAACTGCGGCGCATACATTCCAATCGGCGACCTTTTGTCCCTGCCGCATGGCAGCGTCCATGATCGCAAGGCGCACCCGGTCATCAGAAATCCCGAAATCTTTGGCGGCGTCAGCCACGCAGTTCGCCGCCAGGAACTCTGGCATCACCGGGTCCAGCCAGGCGGAATTCAGCATGAATGGCGAACCGACGATGGCGCCGCTACGGCGATAAAACCATTCGGCCTGTTGCCGGGATTTGGACATGCCGTCGCCGTCGAGCAATGCGATCTGCCAGGTGAATTCCACCGGGCATTTTGCGTAGCGTTCTTTCAGCTTCGCCCAGGCCGGCTCTGCCCAGTAACACCAGGACGATACGACATCCAGATAATAGATAATCTTGATATGCATAGTGTTGGATTCTGGTCGAGCGGTTTCCAGTTGTCTAGTGGCGATGAACCGGACTTTCTTGACTCACCGCGCCGGAAGCATATCATTGCCCGATTTTTTATGACAAAAATTGCAAATATAGAGGCGCGCGAGATTTTTGATTCGCGCGGGAACCCAACCGTAGAAGCAGACGTGACGCTGGAATGCGGGGCGGCAGGACGCGCGGCAGTGCCCAGCGGGGCCAGCACCGGCGAACACGAAGCCATCGAATTGCGTGACGGCGATAAAAAGCGGCTCCTGGGCAAAGGCGTCCAGAAAGCGGTCAAGAACGTGACTGAAAAGATTTTGCCGGCGTTGCGCGGGGCGGATTCGGTGGACCAGATTTCGGTTGACCGGACGATGCTGGAATTGGACGGGACGGAGACAAAATCCAAGCTGGGCGCCAACGCCATCCTCGCGGTTTCGCTGGCCAACGCCAAAGCCGCCGCCGCCGCGCTGAATTTGCCCCTGTTCAAATACCTGGGCGGGCCAAACGCCAAAGTATTGCCGGTGCCGATGGCCAACGTCATCAACGGCGGGGCGCACTCGGACGCGCCGATCGATTTTCAGGAATTTATGATCATGCCGCTGGGGTTGCCGACCTTCAGCGAAGGGCTGCGGGCGATCGTGGAGACTTTTCACGCGCTCAAAGCGGTGCTCAAGAAAAAAGGCTGCAGCACGGCCGTGGGTGATGAAGGCGGATTTGCTCCCAAACTCGGCAGCGTGGAAGAAGCGCTCGAAACAATCGTGCAAGCAATCAAAGACGCCGGTTACAAAGCCGGCAAAGACATTTACCTGACGCTCGACCCGGCGGCCTCCGAGTTCTACGACGGGAATGCAAAATACACGTTCAAGAAATCCACGGGCGAGACGGTGACCGGCGACGACCTGGTTGCATTTTATGCAAAACTCTGCGCGAAATACCCGATTGTTTCGATCGAGGACGGCTGCGGCGAAAGCGATTGGACGACGTGGAAAAAGATCACGGACAAGCTCGGCGACAAAGTCCAGCTCGTGGGCGACGATTTATTTGTGACCAACGTCAAATTCTTGCGCAAAGGAATCGAAACCGGCACGGCCAACTCGATCCTTGTGAAAGTCAACCAGATTGGCTCGCTGACCGAAACGCTGGATACTGTTGAACTGGCCAAAACGCACGCCTACACGGCTGTGCTGTCACATCGCTCCGGCGAAACCGAGGACAACACGATCGCGGACATTGCGGTGGCGACAAATTGCGGGCAGATCAAGACCGGGTCGTTGAGCCGGTCCGATCGCCTGGCGAAATACAATCAACTTCTGCGAATCGAGCAATTGCTTGGCAAGAATGCGGTGTACGCGGGGACGAGCGCGCTGCCGAGAGGGCAATAAATTTTGTGTTAATGAATGAGTGAGTGCCATGAGTGGATATCCAGTCATGGCATTTTCGTTTTTACATCTCTCGCTTTGTTGGCTTAGGAATTACGAGATACGGCGCTGTTCATATCTCTCAGGATCTTTGGCTATTCTGTAGGCCCGATCCTCAATAAATTCTTTTCCATTTTCACGAAAAAGAGAGGCCTCGTCCTGGTTTAGCGCAACTTTCACAGTGAACATTCCAATTCCGCCGCAAAGGACCTCAATTTCGAGGCCGCCCGCGTCGTTCTCAATCAACTCAAATCCTCGCTCCTTGCTTTCTAATATCGTTTTCATCAAGATCCAATTTCCGCGCTCCAAGGCCAACCAAGTGGAATTCACTCACGTAAGTCGTAAATCGCAAATGCGAAAACATTAAGTCCCCGCCCGACCTTTCGGTCGAGCAGGGACAAATGGGGAATGGGAGGTCGTCACGCTCTCTTTCCCGGACCGGCATTAGACGCTCTCCCTTTCGGGGGCTGCCGGATTCCCGACGCCATTCTCCACGGCAAGCGGAGTTTCGGCCTCGTGGCAGGGCCGTTCAGGGTCTTTCGACCGCTGAATTTCGAGTGAGGCTTTTTAGCTCACTTCAACCGGTGGTTGCGGCCACCGGCCTGCGAACCAGGACAAGACACGCCTGCGATATTTGTTCGCGTCTTGACCATTTGGCTTCGGGACAGCCGCCGCTTTTGGCAGCGCGTTCGCCCGACGCCACGGGTCTCGCCTCTTCACTCATAGATTGCTTTTTCTCACAGTCCAGCGGTGCCGTTTGTAGCATCGCCGGTCTTTGGAAGTTTTTTCACGCGACTTGCCCGGCCGTCGTGAACTTCCCGTTTCGTGCGCTCTTTTTGTCCGCCTTTCGGCGTTTTTCTTTCGGCGAACCCAATTTTTTAATTTTGGGTCCTGCCCGAGCCGCCCGTCACGTGTTGATTACGCAGTAGCAACCGTAGCCTATCCGGCAACTGCGACTCATCCAGACTCGAAACCGGCCTGAATTACCTTAACTCGGCTTGGAACGGTTTCTAATCGTTCCTTGCCGCCGATCCCTCATTCGCACTTTGGCGCGCGCGAACACGCCAGAAGAACCGGTGAATTTTGCCTCCGCTGCCTGGCCTTTCGGCTGGTTTAAGAGGAGCCATGTCAATCAACCTGACCCGACTTTTGCCCGGTCACCCGGGATTATCCTGGAAACGAACAATCTCAATCTTTCAACTGCTACCGCCCGCTTCGTTCATTCATTGAACTGCGAACATCATAGCAAATTATTTACTTCCCACAATAAATTGATATGAACAGCTTATTCACCGAATTGTGACATTCACCAAAACCGTCAAAAGCCGGCTTTCATCAATAGAGACAGTGCGATTGCGATTTGCAGAGATGAGATTATTCACAGCGCATTCGGGCTGAAAAGGTGAACGGTGAACAAGTTCGTTTGTAAATTTTCGGAAAACTTTCCGAATTTTTTCTGAAACAAGAGGTTTCCAGAAATCAATTCATCAAAGATCGAGCACGAATCATCAACGTGCGGTTATTTTGAGTAAGATGGAGGCGCCTCTGATGCGCGCGCGCCCCAACTCGTGTTGGGCGTGGCTGATAAATCATAGGCCAGCGTTCCACCGCGGGAAATTTGAGAAAATCGAAGCCAGGGTTTACTCCAGTTCCTGCCATCGAGTTTAAGGCGTTGCACATACGGCACATCCTTAGCCGCGCCGCCGGCGGTGATAGTAATGTCACCGGTTTTGAGATGCACCACAGCCGAGGGAAATAAAGGGCTGCTGAGCACCAGAATGTCCGACCCGGGCAGCTCCGGATACATTCCCAACGCGCCAAATACGTACCACGAGGACATTTCGCCCAAGTCATCATTGCCCGGATAGCCATTTGGCCGATCGGAATAAAGCTCATTCATGGCCCGACGAACCATGGCTTGCGTCTTGTACGGGGCGCCCCAGAAATCATAAATCCAGGGAGTTTCGAGACAGGGCTCGTTGCCAAGGTTCGCATACATGGAATTTCCACCGTCATTGAGTTTAGTGTGGAAAATATCCAGTTGTTTGACGGCGTCAGCCCTGCCGCCCAGAATGTTGGCGAGGCCTTTGAGGTCAAAGGGAACCATCCAGCGATATTGCGCCGCCGAGCCTTCCACGTAGGCCGTATCGCCATCGTACCTGTTTCGACGGACTGTGAAACCGGGCGCCCAGGAACCATCGCGCCGGCGCATTTGGTCGTAACCAGTTTTTGGATTGTATATATTGCGCCAGTTTTGCGCGTGGCGCAAAAGCATTTTGCTGTCCTTTTTGTCGCCCAGGTCCGCGGCGAACTGCGAAAACCCAAAGTCCGCAGACGCATATTCCAGCGTCATCGAGACGTTGCCGTACCCGCCCGTTTGATGTTCAGGCACGTACCCCAAATGCAGATAATCATCCAGCGCGTCGCGTTCGTGTAATTGTGTTTTTGGCGCATAGACGGCTGGGTTTGTGGCGGCGTTCACCAGGCCGGCCAGGGCGGCGCTTGTGTCAAAATCAGTTGCGCCGAACGCGTAAAAATCGGCGATAATAGGCGCCGCCGGATCACCCATCATGACGCCGCTGTCTTCGGTGAGAACACCCCAACGCGGAAACGTGCCGCCCTGCTGATAGTCCACCAGGAGCGATTGCGCCATGTCCGAGGCTTCCTTCGGCGCGAGCATTCCGATCAACTGCGCCTCACTGCGATAAATGTCCCAGCCGGAGTACATTCCGTATTGCGCGCGACCGGCCGTGGTAGCGTGAACTTGCCCGTCATAGCCCGTGTATTGGCCATTGGCATCGGAAACAACATTGGGAGAAATCAGCGCATGATAGTATATCGAATAGAAAGTCTTGAGATCGTCCGGTGTCCCGCCAGTGACCTGGATTTTATTTAGCCACGAATTCCAAATATCCCCGGCCGATTTCACGGCGTTATCGAAATCTGTCGAGGAAAAGGCTGAAACGGGATTTTCGGCTTCCACATTCGCCTTTGCGTTGGCGACGCTTACGTAGGACATGCCAATTTTGGCTAGAACCGTCCTGCCGCCGGAGGTGTCAAAGGTAAGGTATCCGCCGGAAGTGGTTCCGGATGCTTTTGCCCGTGCCTTCACGAGATTGTTATCGGCCCAGGTTGAATAGCTCGCGAATGGATGGTCAAAAATCGCGTAAAAATAAATCGTTCGAATGTCCCGGACCGTGTGTTTCCGATTGCAAAAGTAACCGCCGACGGTCCAGCCGCTCACTTCGCGAGTGGCGGGATTGATCTCGATTCCCGAAGCGTCTGAACCGTTCACATCGCTGGCCGCGTCAATGATCATGGTTGCGCCGCCCTGGCCGGGATACGTGAACCGGCCGAAGCCGGTGCGTGTCGTAGCCGTCAGCTCGGATTTGATACCGTTGTCGAATGTAACGGCATAATAACCGGGGCTGGCGATTTCGTTCTGATGCGAAAACGACGCGGCAAATGAAGCGCGGTTTTCAGGAGGCGCCGACGGAGCGTCGCCGGAAACAGGCATCATCCCAAAATCTTCGCCGTAGCTGCAGCCCGCGCCATTCATGTGCTCGACGCTGAAGTCCGATATGCGGCTGTCGTTATAAGAATATCCCCCTTTGCGCTGGCCCATCTCCGTATCCGGGCTCCATTGAATCATGCCAAAGGGCAGTACCGGGCCGGGAAACAGATTGGCGCCGCCGGCCGTTCCGCACATGGGCGAGGCATATTGCGTCAAATCCTCTGAATGCGCATTGGGCAAACTGCCGCAAATGGCGGCGAAAATGGAGCCAACGAGGACGGGTCGAAATGGGAGTTTCATAATGGAGAATTATTGCAAATAAAAAATATGTCGCGGCGTTCGGTTGAAGTCAATGGAATTCTTGTGGCCGATATATGTATCATAAAGCGCAAATTATAGGAGAAAAATGCTGGAAAGGGCAATTGACTTGAGGCATTTTGGCCGTTCTCTATGGGACCAAAGAAATTACCAGCAGTGATTGCTGTCCTGCTCGCGGGAATGCCCAGTGCATTTGCCGGAGAGGCGGACATCAACATGCCCCATCTCGAAAACGTCAAATTTTTCGGAGGCGGTTTGAGTAGTCACGCCATCTTATATTTTGGCCTGGCCGTATGCGTGGTCGGTGCTCTCTTTGGCTTTTTTCAATATAAACAGACGTGCGCGCTGCCGGTCCACCGTTCGATGGCGGAAGTGTCGAACATCATCTGGGAAACCTGCAAAACCTATTTGTTGCAACAGGGCAAGTTTCTGGTCGGGCTGTGGATTCTCATTGCCTTGTGCATGATTTATTACTTTATCGGCCTGCAAAAGACGTCCATCGGCAACGTCGTGGTAATTCTCATCTGTTCCATCCTGGGAATCATGGGCAGTTGCGGCGTGGCATTGTTCGGGATTCGCATTAACACGATTGCCAATTCCCGTTCCGCCTTCGCGGCGTTGAGGGGCGACCCTCTCAGAACGCTTTTCATTCCGTTGCGCGCGGGCATGAGCATTGGCCTGCTGCTGGTATGCGTGGAATTATTTTGCATGATTTGCATTTTGGCGTTCGTGCCGCCGGGGCTCGCCGGCCCCTGTTTTATCGGATTTGCCATCGGGGAATCGCTCGGCGCGGCCGCGTTGCGTATTTGCGGGGGCATCTTCACAAAGATCGCTGATATTGGCGCGGACCTGATGAAAATCGTCTTCAATCTGCCGGAAGATGACCCGAAAAATCCGGGAGTCATCGCCGACTGCACGGGTGATAATGCCGGCGATTCCGTGGGCCCCACCGCTGACGGTTTTGAAACGTATGGCGTCACCAGCGTAGCCCTGATTGCGTTTCTGGCCCTTGCCGGAGCGCACTCAACTGCGCCGGAGCTTTGCGGCAAATTGATCATCTGGCTATTTGCCATTCAAACCCTGATGGTGCTCGCTTCGCTGCTTTCGTATTACATCAATAAAATTGTGAGCACGGCGAAATATGCCGGTAAGAAGGATTTTAACGCGGAAGGACCGCTCACGGTGCTGGTTTGGATCACCGCCATCGTTTCAATGGCCGTCGTCGCGGGCGCCAGTAAATTGTTATTGGGGGATTTTTCGATGCAGGGCGTGGTCGTGGGCACGGAACAGCCGCTGCCGGACCTGTGGTGGGTACTCGCCTGCACGATCTGCTGCGGCATCCTGGCCGCCGCGCTCATTATGGAGTTCACAAAAATCTTCGTGAGCACGAATTCGCGACACGTGCGGGAAGTGACCACCGCGTCGGAACAGGGCGGGGCTTCCTTGAACATCTTGTCGGGCTTTGTTACCGGAAATTTTTCAGCGTTCTGGATGGGCCTGGTTATCCTGGCGCTGATGTTCGCGGCGTACCTGCTGTCACAACAGCACGACCTGGTCGCTTTCATGCCCTCCGAGTTTTCTTTCGCGGCGCCGATTTTTGCCTTTGGCCTGGTGGCCTTTGGGTTTTTGGCCATGGCGCCGGTGATCATCGCCGTTGACAGCTTTGGCCCGGTGACGGACAACGCGCAATCGGTTTATGAATTGAGCCGGATCGAATCGCTGCCAAACATCAGGGCGGAAATCGAACGGGACTTTCAATTTAAACCGGATTTTGGCGTGGCCAAACATGAACTTGAGAAGAACGACGGCGCCGGGAACACGTTCAAGGCCACCGCGAAACCGGTATTGATCGGCACGGCGGTAGTCGGCGCGACGACAATGATTTTCGGCATTATCATGGTGCTCGAGCAACGGTTTGGTCACGTTGTTTCGGATCTGAGCCTTGTTCAGCCGCATGTTATTTTCGGACTGTTAATGGGCGGCGCGGTCATTTATTGGTTTACCGGAGCGAGCACCCAGGCCGTGGTAACCGGTGCGTATCGGGCCGTGGTCTTCATCAAGGAAAACCTCAACCTTGAAAAGGAAGCCGCCTCGATTGAGGACAGCAAAAAAGTCGTCGAAATTTGCACCCGTTACGCGCAACGCGGCATGGTGAACATCTTCATTGTCGTGTTCAGCTTCGCGCTCGGCTTGTCCTTTTTCGACCCCTATTTCTTCATCGGCTATCTCATCGGCATCGCTTTTTTCGGCCTTTTTCAGGCTTTGTTCATGGTCAATGCCGGCGGAGCGTGGGACAATGCCAAGAAAATCGTCGAAGTGGATTTGAAACAAAAAGGGACCGCCCTCCACGCCGCGACGGTCGTGGGCGATACCGTGGGCGATCCGTTCAAGGACACAAGTTCCGTGGCGATGAACCCGATCATCAAATTCACGACGTTGTTCGGCCTGCTGTCTACGGAAATCGCGGTGACCATGACCAACGCAACCGCCAAAATGGCCATTGGCATCTTTTTCTTTATCGTCGCGCTGATCTTTGTTTATCGCTCGTTTTACGGGATGCGAATTCCGCAGGACAAGACGGTGGCGAAATAGGAGATGGAAGATTGGAGATGGAGGACGAGGACGATTCCCCTCTCCCACTGGCTCAAATAAAGCTCGAAAATCGGCAACTGAAATCCCAAATTGAATCATGTCTGTGATTCAGCGGCAGATTCGAGTCGGGTGGCAACTTCGGGTGCACTTTACCGAAAACGTATTCGCGGCGAACAATTTAACGTTGAAAAACGCCCTGGCGGACGGTCAACCGCGAAAGGCGCTGGTGGTGATCGAAAATTCTCTTTCCCAGGCACGGCACGGCCTGGAGAAGGAAATTGAACAATATTTTTCGAAGCACGCCAAAGAGTTGCAGCTTGTCCGGTCGCCGCTCCCGGTGGTCGGAGGCGAGCACTCAAAGAACTCCATCCCGCTGGTCACGGAAATCCTTTCACAAATCGATCGGCACCACATCGACCGCCAATCGTATCTGGTAGCCGTGGGCGGCGGCGCGCTGCTCGACCTGGCGGGCTTTGCCGCGGCCATCGCCCATCGAGGTGTCCGGCACGTTCGCATTCCCACGACCACGCTCGCGCAGGCCGATTCGGGCGTGGGCGTGAAAAACGCCATCAACGCCTTCGGCAAAAAGAATTTTATCGGCACGTTTGCGCCGCCGCACGCCATCATCAACGATTTCAATCTGCTCGCCACGCTGCCGCGGCGCGACAAACGCGCCGGCTATGTCGAAGCCGTGAAGGTGGCCTGCATCCGCGACCGCGCCTTCTTGGCGGACATTGAACACGACGCGGAAAAGCTGATGTCGTTCGAGCGTGAGGCGATGAAACAACTCATTCGCCGCTGCGCTGAATTGCACCTGGTCCATATTGCGACCGGAGGCGACCCGTTCGAGAAGGGCTCCGCCCGCCCGCTTGATTTTGGACACTGGTCGGCGCACAAACTCGAACAGATATCCAATTTCACCATCTCGCACGCCGAGGCCGTCGCCATCGGCATCGCGCTGGATGTCATCTATTCGCGACTGGCTGGGTTGCTGAAAGCAAGCCCGTGT
Source organism: Verrucomicrobiia bacterium (assembly GCA_035933915.1). Lineage (GTDB taxonomy): Bacteria > Verrucomicrobiota > Verrucomicrobiia > Limisphaerales > UBA11358 > UBA11358. The sequence goes on along the minus strand of DASYYL010000033.1, from coordinate 12,051 downwards.
GAGCGCATTTTGAAACTACTGGAAAAACTTGGGTTCAAATTATACGCCGACGAACTGCTCGATGCCGGCGCGAAGGGCAAATTGCGACTTTTGGACGGATTGGAAGAATTTCGGGAACATTTGGGCGGGAAATTAACCATCACACTTTTGAAAGAAATCGGCCGCGCCGTGGAAGTGCATGAGATGAATCCAAAAACAATTGTCGCCGCAATCCACGAACTTCGCGACCGAACGAAATGACCCGCCTGGCCGTCATCAACATCGTCGGCCTCACCGAATCACTCATCGGCGAAGCAACGCCGCGGATTGCCGAATTTTGCCGGGTCGGCGCAACGGCGGCCATCAAACCGGCGTTTCCCGCCGTCACCTGCGCCGCGCAATCGAATTATCTTACGGGAAAATTGCCGTCGGAACACGGCATTGTGGGCAACGGATGGTTCAACCGCGAACTCGCGGAGATCCATCTCTGGAAACAATCCAATCGTTTGGTTCAGGCTCCGAAAATTTGGGATGCAATAAGGCAGGTTGGCGCCGGAAAACCCCGCCGGACAGCCAATTGCTTCTGGTGGTTTAATATGTACTCAAGCGTCGACTACGCCATTACACCCCGGCCGATTTATCGGGCTGACGGCGGGAAGATTTTCGACATTTACTCGTGGCCCTATTCCATCCGCGAGGATATCAAAAAGGACCTGGGGGAATTCCCTTTTTTTGGCTTTTGGGGACCGGCCGCAGGCGTCAAAACGCCTCAAGGTTCAGCCGATTGCGCGACGCGATGGATCGCCGAATCCGCAAAATGGATTGAGAAAAAATATTCACCGAATTTAAACCTGATTTATTTGCCGCACCTGGACTATAACCTGCAACGACACGGGCCGTGTGCGCCCGGCTCGCGCCAAATCAATCCAGCGATTGTTCCTGACTTGAATGCGATTGATTCGATTGCCGGGGACTTGATTGATTATTTCCATGGGCGCGACGTGCGGATTCTGTTGCTTTCAGAATATGGGATTACGAACGTGGATACTCCGATTCATTTGAATCGGATTTTTCGCAGGCACGGCTGGCTGACTGTGAAGGACGAAATGGGTCTGGAGATTTTAGACGCCGGAGCCAGCCGGGTCTTTGCGGTGGCGGACCATCAGGTGGCGCATGTTTATCTCAATGATCGGTCGCTCGAAGAATCCGTAAGGGAGGTTGTTGAAAAAACCTCAGGCGTTGAACGCGTCCTTGCGGCCGCAGACAAAACCGCCGCCGGTGTTGACCATCCGCGAGCGGGAGATTTGATAGCCGTGGCCGCGGAAAATGCGTGGTTTACCTATTATTATTGGGACGACGACGCGCGGGCTCCGGACTTTGCGCGGACGGTGGATATTCACCGCAAACCCGGATATGACCCGGTGGAACTTTTTATTGATCCAGGAATTTCACTGCCGCGACTGAAAATTGCGCGGCGATTGCTGCAAAAGAAGATCGGGTTTCGGATGTTGATGGACGTGGTCCCGCTGGACGCGACGCTGGTAAAAGGTTCGCACGGACGGTGGCCGTCCGACCAAAAGAACTGGCCCGTAATTGCGTTCGAAAAGCCGGAGTTTTTGGGCGCGCGGGTTATCGAATCGACGGATGTTTTTCAAATCATGCTGCGGTATTTCCGATAGAGATTTAGAACTCGAGCGCCGCAACGCGACAACTCAGGGCATTAGACAGGGCACGATTTGGCGGCTATGGCGTCGGTAGATTTTAAAATCGGAGTCGGTTGTTATGACCACGGCGACCGGCAATGTCTCGGTCATACGCACAAGACAGGCGTCAGCCAGGCTCATTGGTACGTCGGCATACTTGTCCATCAGGCCGAGGACGGGTTCCAGTTGACTGCCCAAATCAAATGCAAGAGTCAGCACTCCGACACGCAATAATTCCTTTAGTTTGGGCGCACCTTGATGACCAGCCAAATGAAAAGCTTCGACCAAAACCACTTCGCACGTCAGCCAGGGCCAGGCAGACTATCGGCCTGTGCGGCGATCCATTCATAGTGCTGGTCGTTATGACTCAGCAGCGCTACAAGAGCCGAGCTATCGGCGATGAAGTTTCGCGGCACGGATCAGGCCGGGCAGGTATTTTTTTTGTTGCTGGACAGGTCAGCGGGCAATCCGCTGACCGAGCCAATCAAGTTCCCAATCATCTCTCTCATTGTTCGCGGTTTTACGGACTGAGTTCGCAACCGGGTGAGGCGTTCACGAATCCCATCGGATTTGGAGACATGGCGCGACCGTGACTCGTGCTCGATTTCGGCAACGAGCGCTTCGGGCAGTCGAACGGTTAGACTTTTCATACTGCAATCGTAAGACAATTGCGGCAGAAATGCAAGACGACAACTGTTCGCGCCGAATTCCGCGATCCAACTTTTACGTAACCTCAACCGCAGCCGACAACTACTTTCCGCCATCAAACGACGGCGGCGCGTCCGCGGGATCGCTGCCCCAGCTTTTATTTGGCTTTGAACTTAGGTCGTAAGTCATCGTTCCGTCGTGGTTTATATCCGAAAAGCGGAGCCAGGTTTTATTCCAGGGTTTGCCGTTGACCGTAAGGCTTTGCACATAGGGAGAATCATGACCGGCGCCATTGGCGGTAATGGTGATGTCGCCGGTTTGCAAGTGAACAACCGCTTTCGAAAACAAGGGGCTTCCGACCACCAGAATATCTGAGCCGGGCAATTCGGGAAATATGCCCAGCGCGGCAAAGACATACCATGAGGACATTTCGCCCAGGTCATCGTTGCCCGCGTATCCGATGGGATTACCCGAATACAGTTCGTTCATGGCGCGGCGGACGATGGACTGGGTTTTGTAAGGCGCGCCCCAAAAATCATAAATCCACGGCGTTTCGACGCACGGCTCATTGCCGAGCCATGCCATCCACGCATTCGTCGCAGTGTCACCAACGTTCAGTTCGGTAAAGAATTCATCGAGCCGTTTTGAAGCTGCGTCCTGTCCGCCCATTTCGGCAGCGAGCCCTTTGTAATTGAACGGAACCATCCAAAGATATTGCCCCGCAGTTCCTTCCACGTAAGCCCGGTGGTATTCAATTTCCCTTTTTCCGTTCCTAACTACCGTCCGTGGTTCGTCGTAAGTGCCGGCATTATTCGTGAAGCCCGGTGCCCACTCGCCATTGTGCCGCTTCATTTGGATGTAGCCGGTTTCCGGATTATAAAGATTGTGCCAATTTTGGGCGTGTTGGATTAGCATTTGGCAGTCAGAGTGATCGCCGAGGGCGTCGGCAAATTGCGAGAGGGCGAAATCCGCCGAATCGTATTCCAGCGTCATGGAGACGCAGCCGTAGCCGTTCTGCTCGCCGTTTTCGGGCACATAACCCAATTCCAGGTAATCGCCCAGTCCATCACGTTCATGAGTGTCGCTCTGTTTCGCATACACAGCCGGATTGGTTGCGGCATTGAGGAGGCCGGCCAGCGCCGCGTGAGTGTCAAAATCCTTCGCACCGAAGGCGTAATAGTCGGCGATGATCGGCGCGGCGGGGTCGCCCATCATCACGCCGCTGTCCATGGTGGTAACGCCCCAGCGCGGGAAAGCGCCGCCCTGCTGATAGTCATTGACGAGAGATTGCGCCATGTCCGAAGCCTCTTTGGGGGCGAGCATCCCCAGCAATTGGGCTTCGCTGCGATAAATGTCCCAACCGGAGAAATTGGCGTATTGAACGCGGCCAGCCGTGTTGTGGACCTCGCCGTCATAACCCATGTAATCGCCATTAGCATCCGAGCAGACCGTGGGGCCGATGAACGTATGATAGAGCATGGAATAGAAGGTATTCATGTCATTCGTCGTGCCTCCGCTGACCTGAATTTTATTCAGCCAATTGTTCCAAACGTCGCTGGCGGATTGAACGGACTTGTCAAAGTCCGCGGACGAAAAATTCGCGACGGGGCTTTCGGCGTGAATATTGGCGCGCGCGTTGGCGATGCTGACGTAGGAAATGGCGACCTTGGCCATGACGGCGGGGCTTTGCGAAGTGTCAAACGTCAGAAATGCGCCAGAAGCAGTATCGCTTCCGTTCGTGCTGTTCGGCGCGTAAGCGACGCCGCTCCAGGTGCCGTAGCCGGAAAAGGGTTTATCAAAAACCGCGCAGAAATAGATTGTTCGCTTGTCCCGCTCACGGCTCTTGCTCTGGCAAAAATAACCGCCGATAGACCACCCGGTGATCTCGTGCGCATCCGGATTGATTGCAATCGCCGAATCGTCGGAGCGGTTAACGTCACTGGCAGCGTTGACGGCCAAGGTCGCGGTTTTGCCCGCGGGGAAAGTGAAACGCCCAAAACCGGTGCGGGTTGTGGCTGTGAGTTCAACTTTAATGCCATTGTTCAGGGTTACTGCGTAATAGCCTGGCTTGGCGACTTCGTTGTCGTGCGAAAACGCCGTCGCAAAGGCCGTACGGCTGCCGTTGGGTGGTTCGCCCGCGCCTAATATCGGCATAAACGAAAAATTTCCCCCATCGGGGCAACCAGCGCCGCTCAAATGATCCAGGCTGAAGCCGGAAATCTCGGTGTTATAATAGGCATAACCGCCGGGCTTGGTCCCAGTGCCGGTGTCGGGGCTCCATTGGATCATGCCAAATGGCGCGACAGCGCCGGGAAAAAGATTGTTATCTCCAGCGGGCACGCCCGGAAACGTCCCCGTTCCGCACATCGGACTGGCGTATTGAACGAGATCTTCCTTAGGCCAACCGGTCGGTGCAGCCGAAATCTGGCCTTTGGGTGGAGTGGAACAGGACGTGGCGGCCAATACCAAAATACCCGAAAGAATGACCGACGTTTGAGCGAATTTCATTGGCCGCAATTTGAATAGAATCGGCCGCAATTTCAACTGCAAATTTCGCTATTCAATTCCCATTCCGCTGCCGTCCCGGGCTAAGCTTGCGAAGCATATCGCGGATTTCCCGTGAACGCGGGGGTTTGCTCAGTATGCCGTCTACCTCCGTCGGGCCGCTGCCGTCTTCCTTCATAAATGCGCCCCACCCCGTCAGCATCACGACCGGCGTGCGAGGTGATTCGAGTTTGATAGTTTTGGCCACCTGCCGCCCGTCCAGGTATGGCATGCCCAGGTCGGTAATCACCAGGTCAAAGGGACGCTTCCGCTCAGATGCGACGCGAAATTCATCCAACCCGGATTGGCCGTTGTCGCTCAAAACCACTTCGTGGCCGTCCCGCTCCAGGATTTCCTTCAATAATTCACGCAGCAATGACTCATCATCGATGCATAGAATTTGCATCGGTTCGACTTTTGCGCCGCCGTCCTTTTCCGGCTCGCTGGAGGGCGTACTGGCGCGTACCGGGAAAAAGAGAAGAAACGATGTCCCCTTGCCCACTTCGCTTCGAATTTCAATGCTGCCGGCGTGGCGTTCCATAACTCCATAAACCATGGCCAAACCCAGCCCTGTTCCGCGTTTGCCTTTCGTGGAGAAGAACGGTTCAAGGCACCGCTTGCGCGTTTCCTCGTCCATACCCGTGCCGGTGTCTGTAATTTCAATGACAGCTTTGACCGGATTTTTTCCCCCGTTGGCCGTGCCATTATTCCGCAGAATCTGAGTGCTAACAGTGATCTTGCCGCCACGAGGCATCGCATCTACGGCGTTAAGGACCAGGTTGGTGATGGCCTCGCGAATTTCGCTCTCGATGCCGGCCAACCGTGGCATATCCGGCGCGAGTTTAGTCTCAACTTCAATCGTGATACCGTTGGATTGCGGAATGTCGCGCCAGCGTGGCCGGGTCATGTCCACGACCTGCTCGACCAGCGTATTGAGGTTCAATTGCTGCAAGGATTCGTTTACCTCGCGCGTCCGGTAAAATTCCCGCAATCGCGCCACGATGTGCGCAATGTCCTCGCCGGCCGTGCGAATGTGGCTTAGGTATTTCCTCACGTCCGGTTTCAACCCGTAGTCGCCCCGCAGGATAAGGTCGGCGAAACCAATAACGGGTGACAGCGCGTTGTTGACGTCGTGGGCGATGCCACTGGCCATTTGTCCCAGCGCCTTGAGGCGTTCCTGTTGGAGGATGGTCGCCTGTGTTCTGCGCAGTTCGTTGTAGGCTTTTTCCAGGTCGGTGTGCAGGCGCGCCTGGTGGGCCGCCAGGGCAACGTGCTCGCTCAACATCCTCAGAAATTCCGCGTCGCCGCTGCTGAAGCCTTCGGCCTGCAACCGCGCCGCGATCAGGATGCCGAACAATTTCTCTTCAACCATTAGCGGCACGGCCACAGCTGAGCGCCAGCCGAGAGCCGCCAGTCTCTCGACGAAAGAAGATTTCCATTTGAGTGTATCGGACACATAGACCGTTTGGCCATTGGCGCAGAGTTGAAAATCGGTTTCCGCGAGCGGCAGGACGCTTCCCTTCTGCAGATCAAATTTTTTCGCCAGCAACGAATTCTTCACGCACAAGGCCGCGACGTTCAGGGTTTGCTGACCAGAGTCGAACAGGGCGACCGTACCCAGGTCAATGCCCAGGTGTTCATCCAACTCGTGGAGGACCACATGCAGAATGCTGTCGGTGTCCTGGCGGTCGGAAATGGCCTGCGTGATTTGATTGAGCAGACTGATGCGGACAAATTGTTGTTGCAACGCCGCCTCGGTGCGGCGGCGCTCGTTGATTTCGTCACGCAAACTGCGTGTGCGTTCCAGCACGCGGGCTTCCAATTCGTCATTTGCCGTCTGGAGCTTGGAATCACGGTCTTGAATCTCGCCCAACATGTCGTTGAAAGAGTCCACGAGCTGGCCCAGTTCATCGCGCCCGTATTTGGCAACACGCACGGAATAATTCTTTTCCGCAGTGACGGCTCTGGCTGTCTCGGCCAGGTCAAAGATCGGCCGGGTAATGACTCGTTGGAGCAGCGACGAAAGAAACAACGTGACGACGAACGAAGCCGCCATGAACAGGAGAATGATTCCCGCGTAACGCACCTCGCGTTGGTGGAGCTCGTTCAGGTCCGATTCCAAAAAAATCGTGCCGGCCACCTGGTTATCTGACGCCGTTTTAAATGTATGGAAGACAATCAGACGGTCCGACTCGAACCGCTCGACATCCCAGACATTCGTATTGGACTCGGGATGAGGGGGAATCTTTCCGGCAGCCTGGAGGGAGGCGGAATTTGTACGGAAATATATGGAAAAAATATTTCCAGATGGGTCATACAACGCGGCAGCGACAACATGAATTTTATGGCGCATGGCATGCATGATTTCTTCCGCAGTATCCTTGTCCTGAAATGCTACGGCTGCCGTGCTTTGGTCCCCGACGATTTGCGCCTGCGTTAGCAGGTCGTTCTTCATCGTTTGTCGGAAAGTGGCCAACTCGTAAGCAACGAACCCGCCGGATACCAACAGAAGCGCGACGGTGCTTGCAATCATGGTGATTGCGGTCAGCTTCCGTTTGATAGGAATATCCTGTAATACGGCCACAAGTGTCCTGTTTTCAGGAATGCTGTCTCAAATCGGTACGCTCCGCCGCGCATATGCAGCAGTTTCCCGATGAAATTGAGCAATTCCGAGGGGAAATTAGCAGTTTCTGTTCCGGCCATAGTAAACTGCAACCGTTACTGTCGCGCAAAATGCAACGGCCCCTGTTGCGTGTTGCATGGTCCTCAAGCAAAAGCGGTAACAATCCGCAAGTGGAGGGGATTTACTTCACATTAATGGCAAGACTGAGCAGTTTGGAACTAATGGTCAGACCTGCGGATTTCGCGGCGGAATTGTTAATGTCAAAGCGCATCTTATCATCAACGATCCGCAGATGAATCATTCCGCCGGCGACGATAAAATTGTCTGTTTCGCTCACGGTTAAAATGCTGGCGCTACCGAGGCCGGAAATGATTTTTGAAAGATGGTTTTTTTCCGAGTCGCTGATGAACAAAACCTGGCAGCTGGTGGCTTCGGCCAACGAAGCGCACTCCCTGAATTTCAACGGATGACCGCCAATGACTTTGCCGCTGATCGTCTGCGCGAGGTCCTCGCCAAACCTGTTTTTTCCCAGAACGCCAATAATCATAGGCGACGAAGCATCGGTGAAGGCGTGGGCGGGCCAATCCACAAACCGGGCAAAATTATAAATGAACGCTGCCTCGATCTGATATTTGCTGGGTTGCGAATTCTGCGCCTGGCAATGGGAGCCGACCGTGAAAATCACGCTGAAAACCAGGACAACAGCGTTTATTGCGCATTTTCTCATCAATCAGGCGCCCGGAAAGATTGCCATGTTAAATCGTTGATTTTAAAGCATTTATTGCTTGCGGCTGCCCAAGGGACGGCCCCAATTTCGCCCTCAGCGCATAGGATACCAGTTACAGGCTTAAAAGCTGCTCAAATCATTTGAGACGCATCTGATGAATTTTGTCAACGACAACTCAATCGACATCTTGAATTGCGCATGAACAAAAGAAAATTTCTTTTGGGAATGCGGCCTGTTTGCACCTTTTGCCTGCGGCACGTTGCCACCGTCCTGCTTCTCGTGGCTGTCGCCACCCGCGCCGAAACCGCCACCAACCGGGTCAACACGACTACCTCTCCCGCGGACACATCCGCCGGAGTCAACAGCACCAACCAGTCCCCCGACCTCACGCAGATGTCACTGGAACAGTTGATGCAAATCCAGGTGCCGAACGTCGAGACAGCGTCCAAATTCGAACAAAAAGCGACCGAAGCGCCCGCAAATGCGACAGTCATTTCCGCTGACGAAATTAAAAAATACGGCTGGCGAACGCTGAGCGACCTCCTCGAGAGCGTGCCCGGGTTTTATATCTCATACGACCACGACTATGACTATGTAGGCGTGAGCGGGGTGAACCTGGGGGACGCCAACAACCGCATTCTTCTCCTCGTCAATGGGCATCGAATCAACAATAACCTCGACGACAGTGCCCAGGTGGATACGTCGTTCATCCTGGACGTGGATTTAATTGATCGAGTAGAAATTATCCGCGGCCCCGGCTCCGTGCTTTATGGCAACAACGCCTTCTTCGCCGTCATCAACGTCATCACACGCCAGGGAAAAGATATAAACGGCATTGAAGGTTCCGGCACATACGGCAGCTATGACGAAGGCTCCGGGCGTGCCACCATCGGCGGGCAGTTTACGAACAGTCTCCAGTTTTTACTGTCCGGCACGATTTACAACAACAACGGCATCGGCGATTTATATTTTCCCCAGTATCAGGCATGGAACAACGGCATCGCACACCACATGGACGCCGACAATTTCCAAAGCTTTTTTGGCTCAGTCGGCTACTGGGATTTAACCCTGGAAGGCGGATATATCAATCGTCAGAAAATCAATCCCACGGCCGTTTTCGACAGTTCTTTCAATAATTCAAAGTTGCAATCCATTGATGACCGCAGTTATGTAACCTTGAAATACGCGCATCAGTTTGACGGAGGCTGGGATGTGCTGGGAGACGTTTACTACGACCAAAGCGACAAAGAATTGGGCTACCCATTTCCTGCCACACTCTCACTCCCTTTGGGCGGACCCGAGACCTCTTTTCAACAAGTTCGGGAAACCGGACAATGGGCCGGTTTGGAGGCGCAGGTTAACAAAAAGATTTTCGATAAGGACACGCTCACGTTTGGCGCCGAATATCGGAATGATTTCGAGCAGAATCTGAGCGTGACTGAAACCGGAGCGGCGTCAGGGACGGCGTCGCTACAGACCAATCGTGATAATTACGCCATCTTTGAGCAGGCCGACGTTGCGATTCTGGATAACCTGCACGTGAATGCCGGCGTACGCTACGACCAATACGGGAATTATACCCCGGATTGGAGTCCTCGCGCCGCCCTCATTTACAATCCCTGGCAGCAATCCACCTTTAAATTTGTCTATGGAACCGCCTTCCGGGATCCAAACGTCCTGGAATTGGCATTGACGGGTGGTAACACGGATGTAAAACCCGAAAAAATTTCGTCCTGCGAATTCATCTATGAACAGGGCATCAATCGCTTTCTGCGCTCCTCCATTATGGCTTATTACAACCGAATGGATGATCTGATTGGACTGGGCGGATCAGCGCTTAATACAAATTTTAACGCCGAAACGTATGGCCTCGAACCCTCTCTCGAGGCCAAATGGAACGACTTTAGCGCCCGCCTCAGCTACAGCCTGCAACGAACGCAAGACCGTAGCACGAAAGTTGGCCTGCCGGATTCCCCCGAAAACATGATTAAGCTCAATCTCAGCGCCCCGCTGTACAAAAACAAGCTCTTCGCCGGCTTGGAAATCCAATACTCAGGCCCAAGCAAAACCGAGGTGTATACACCCCCTCCTCTCGTCCCGTCTGCCACCGTGACCCCCGGACCCGATTCTCCGGGCTTTACCGTCGTCAACCTCACTCTCTCCAGCCACGACCTTTTCATCAAAAACCTTGAGCTATCAGCCGGAGTGTACAACCTATTCAATACGAAATACTACGAGCCGGCGTCTGATTTCCATTTGGAACCTTATATTCAGCAAGACGGCATCAACTTCCGGTTAAAGGCAACGTATCGTTTCTAAAGCTTTTGGCAACGTATAAGCTTTGGCGTACATAGGATTTACCTCATTTTTGGACACGCTATGACCATTTTTGGCACAATACTAGCTGCAATGTGTCCCGAATATGGAAGCGAAACACCGAATCAACTCGGTAGGGTTGAGGAAAACGGCGATTTTCTTGATGTTTTTTGGCCTCTTTGTTACTGCCCAGGTCAAGGCAGGGCTTTTGGCCCCGAGTCTCAGTGTCTCACCCTCAAGCACCAATGTCCAAATTGGAGACATTGTGACTATTAGCGTCCAGTCGTCTGTGACCGTGGGCGTCTTAAGTTCCGTTGGCTGCCAGTTCAGCGGTGGAACATTCCCGGCCAATGCCAGCTTTACCGCGGTCGGAGGCGGCAGCCTCTTGGTCCTCGGTGGCAGTGTTGACGCCGTCTTAACCATTACTAATATGTCAGCGGCGAGCGCGGGAACCTATACTTTCTCATCTTCGACTGTGGGCCTCCTGGGTGGACTTCTCACGACGTATGCTACCTGCACCATCAGCGTCCCCCCAACCGTGAAAGCCGTCAACAGCGGCCCCAGCGGGTCCGGCTCCGGAATGACGTCAAAAGGATTTAAAATTCAATTTTCCGCTCCAACTGGCTCGAATCTTGTTATCGAAGCGTCGTCCGATTTGAAACATTGGACGCCGGTGTGGACAAACCTGGTGACCGGCGGAAGCCTGGTGTACACAGACGCTGTGGCTAAGACGGTTTCCGGACGTTTTTACCGCGCAAAGCTAAAATAGCGAAATTATGAAGTATGCTTGAACAACAAGACTCTCAACCTGGGGGGCAACACGCGCTCATGAAGCGCCTGTGGACGAATCTTCTTGAATGCGGTCGGTTGGCAATCACCCTGATGAAACTTTACTCGCAAAGCCGGGTACTCATGATGCGGAACTTCATTCTCAATTGGCGGCTGCGAATGTGGGACGTCGTCTTTATTTATTTCAAGATCCAAATCTTCTTCATCCGGCTGTCCTATGGATTTCCCCTGGACGAATGCTGGCCCGCCGAAGAATCCCTGCCCCCAGTGAGCCGGACCTAGCGGTTCCCCGATTTTGTATTATCGGTGCTCAAAAGAAACGTGCTCATACTCGTCCTTCTCTGCAGACGAGGCACGAGGCTGTAACTGAGAACCCCGTAGGCGGTTCAATATGAGCCCAGGTTCGACCCCGCCCCGAATGCTTTCGGGGTTCCGAGACCACCCTGGGTCCATCGCCTATAAATGTCCAGCCGCTAACCCGACTTTCGCAGATTTCTGATGATTTGGATTTTTTTCTGAAACGCCTGTGACGATTTGCTGGGATTCTGCATGAGCAGACGGCTCTTTGGCGTGTGGGAAGACCCAGTCCGTAGACAACTGGTGCGCTGGGTGTGAGACTGCCGGCATGTATTTGAAAGTGCGCGAGCGACTCAAAGACGGGAAGCGTCACGTTTACTATAGTCTCACCGAAAGCCTTCGCGTCAGCCGCAAACGCGTGGTAC
>DASYYL010000020.1:0-24978 GCA_035933915.1 Verrucomicrobiia bacterium | reverse complement strand
ACGCCAAACTGGTGAGGTATGCCGATGATTTTGTGGTGCTGGCGCGATATGTCAGTCCGCGCCTGCGACACTTCATCGAAGGCAAGCTGGAAGGCTGGCTGGGACTGCAAATCAACCGCGAGAAAACGCGAACCATCGATTTGCAGCAACCGGGTCAGAGCCTGGACTTTCTGGGCTACACCTTCCGCTACGACCGCGACCGGTTTGGACAGGGCAAGCGATACTGGAATCTGATACCCTCGCGCAAGGCGCTGGCTCGGGAACGAGCCGTGCTCCATGAGAAACTTGGACTCCGTAGCTGCCATGTGCCCGTGCCCGACTTGATAGCCCAACTCAACCGCCATTTGCGCGGCTGGGCCAAGTATTACAGTCTGGGCTATCCACGCAAAGCGATGCGGGACATCAACGCTTATGTGCACCGCCGTCTGGCGCAGCACCTTAAGCGACGAAGTCAGCGCATCTGGCAACCCCCGAAGAATGAAAGCCTCTCTGGCCATTTTGCCCGCTTAGGACTGGTCACCTTGTGAATGCAATTGACAAAAGACTTGGCGAGAGCCGGATGCGGGAAATCTGCACGTCCGGTTCGATGAGGGAGAGGGAAACGCGCGGTCATTGGCCAGTGGCCTTTCATCCCGTGCTTTCCCTCTCTACTCTACTCCAAAATACTTCTTCTTTGCCCCTTAACGACTCGTTAAGGCCTTCGTTAAGCTCGTTAAGTTCTGCAAAACCTAGACACACGTTTTCGCTTAACGAAGCCGGGGCACCGGGGATCATCAATCGACTGGCGCCTTGGGAAAAAACATTCTACTTTCCATTCCTATGGAACTTGACCTGGAACATGATTATGCGGACCGCGCCTATCAATTGCTGGCCAGCGTGGTTACGCCGCGGCCCATCGCCTTCGTCACTACCATCAGCCCGGAGGGCAAGGTAAACGCCGCGCCCTTCAGCTTCTTCAATTTGTTTGGCGCAAACCCGCCCATCCTGGCCTTCGCGCCCTCCGACCGCGAAAACGGCACGCCCAAAGACACCGCGCTCAACATCCGCGCCACGCACGAGTTTGTCGTGAATCTCGTGGACGAAGCCATCGCAGAGGCGATGAATAAATGTGCGGCATCGCTGCCTTACGGCGAAAACGAACTGGTCCACGCCGGCCTTACCGCTATGCCCTCGTCCATCGTCAAACCGCCCCGCATAGCGGAATCACCCGTAAGCCTGGAATGCGTGGAATGGGGCACGTTGCACATAGGAAGCAACCGGATGGTGATCGGCGTGATCAAACGGCTGCACCTGCGCGATGATTTATTCGATCCAGAGAAGAAGCGCGTCCACAGCGACAAATTGCATGTCATCGGCCGCATGGCCACGCCGCACTGGTATTGCCGGACACGCGACCGCTTCGAAATGATCCGGCCGCCGTAACGTTTCTAACGTAGGAGACGAGGTAACGAGTCTCAAACTTCCTTAGCGTTTTGACAGACGAAGCAGACTCCTTGTCGTCGCCTGCGGATACTACATCCCCATAATCTGATAGCCGCAATCCACGTAGAGAGTCTGACCGGTAATCGCCGCCGCGCCGTCGCTGGCCAGAAAGACGCCGGTGGCGCCAAGTTCATCCGGTAAAATATTGCGCTTGAGCGGCGAGCGGTCTTCGTAATGTTTGAGCATGGCCATGAACCCGGCTATCCCGCGAGCGGCCAGGGTGTTCACCGGTCCGGCGCTGATGCAGTTGACACGGATTTTCTTTGGACCGAGATCGTAGGCCAGGTAGCGGGCGGAAGCTTCCAGGGCGGCTTTGGCCACGCCCATGACGTTGTAATGTGGCACGACTTTTTCCGCCCCGTAATAGCTCATGGCCACCATGCTGCCGCCGTCGGTCATCAATGGCGCGGCTTCGCGAGCAAGGGCAACGAGCGAATAGGCGCTGACGTCATGAGCCATGCGAAAAGCGTCGCGGCTGGTATTGACAAATTCGCCCTCAAGGGCCTCCTTGGGCGCGAATGCCACGGAGTGCAGCAGCAAATTGAGTTTGCCGAATTTCTCGCCGACTGTTTTAAAGACGGCGGCGATTTCGTCGTCTTTGGTCACGTCGCAGGGCAGAATGAGAGTGTCCGGGCCGAAGGTCCCGGCGAGTTCGGCGACATTTTCCTTGAGGCGTTCGCCCTGATAGGTAAAGGCGAGTTTGGCGCCTTCGCGCGCCCACGCTTGCGCGATGGCCCAGGCGATCGAGCGTTTGTTGGCAACACCGAAAACGATTCCAGTCTTTCCATCAAGTAGCGGCATGGGACGGATTTTACGGTGATAGTCCCTTTTGTCAATTTCAGGGACAGGCCGGCAGTGTCTCATTTTGAGTTGCGGACGCCGATCTGAACAGAGCCGCGCGCGTGAGCAAGCGGGAGCCAACCGGCTCATGCCCACTCCCTCACGGTCGGGGCTCTGTTAAAAGGAGTAATTTGACTCGAAAATGAATTCCAATTAAGCCACTGCCGACGACCGGGCACTTGGTGGCGCTAACCAGCCAATTACGTGAATCTCGACGCGCGGGATTTCAGGGATTAAGCTCTTGGAGAAAAATGGATCATTCGGACAAAATAATTGACGGGCTGATTTTTTACATCGCGCTCGTGGCATTGCTGACGTTTCATGAATTTGCGCACGCATGGGTCGCGTGGCTGTGTGGCGATGACACCGCGCGATTGCAGGGGCGTTTGTCGCTGAATCCGGTCGTGCATATTGACCCGCTTGGGACGGTCGTCTTTCCGTTGCTGATGATTTTCAGCCCGATCGGCGGATTTCTGATTGGTTGGGCAAAGCCCGTTCCGATAAATCTGGCGAATTTGCGTCACCCGGTCCGCGATGACGTTCTAATTGCCATGGCCGGGCCGGCAATGAACCTGGCGCTGGCCGTCGTGCTGGTAGGTGTCTCACGCGTTGTTTACTTTTGCTCAGAGGAAACAGCGATTCTCATTCTGAATATCGCGCGGTTGAGCCTGTTGCTGTGTATATTCAATCTCATTCCAGTCCCGCCGCTCGATGGCTCGCACGTGCTGCGGAATTTCATCGGCATGAGCTGGGAAACTTACTGGAACCTGTGCCGTTTTGGCTTGATTGGCGTTTGGCTCGTGATGTGCATTCCTTTTGTGCAGGAATTCCTGGCCATCAGTATGAACGGAACGATGAATTTTTTGCTGCGCTGTTTTGACTTTCCGTAATTGAAGCTTAGCCGGATTTATTTCTCGAAAAAAAGCTCTTCAGCATTCCACGTCAGCCGGTAGAAACTAAGGGGCGTCGGGCGCACATTGTCGACGTTCGAGCGGATAGCGGCGTAATAAATGGGTGTTACCGTAAAAATCATCGGCTGCTGGACGGCGAGAATTTCCTGGACCTCGTCAAACGATTTTTGGCGTTGAGCCAGGTCGAGCGTCGTCAATTGCGCGCCCATTAAATAATTAATACGCGCTTCCCAGGGCGTCGAAGGCTCTTTCTCGCGCGGAAACCACTCGTGCATATCTCCGTTCGAGAGAAGTATATTCATGCTGCCGGAAGGATCAGTGCCGGACATGGAATAGGAGCCCATCAGGATGCAATCGTAATTGAAAGTGTCTTCCATCCGGGTGATGAGAGTATTAAATTCGATGGGTTGCAGAATGACATTCATCCCGAGCTTTTTAAGGTCGCCGGCGATCAGCACGGTTATCTTCTTTCGATTGTCATTCTCGACGTTGGTGTTGAAAACAAATTCAATTTTGTTTCCATTCGAATCGGTCAGAAAATCATTGCCATTGCGTTTTTCAATCCCAATTTCTTTCAATAGCTCCAGGGCCTTTTCGGGATTGTAAGGATATGTTTGAATATTTGTGTCGTTCCAATTTTGATAGCCTTCCGTTAGAAAACCGTATTGCGGGACGGCGCGTCCGGCGTACACGGATTTGGCAATGTCGTCCCGGTTGATCGCGTAGGAAACGGCCTGGCGGAATTTTGTATTTTGGAACCAACTTAACTTAATTGGGTCCACATAGGGCTTCCCGGTTTTGGGGTTGTTGTTTGTATTCTGATTGAACCAGAAATATTGGGTTTCCAGTCCAATACCGGGTTCATGCAAAGTAAATTTGCCTTTGTCAGCCTGCGCTTTATACGTCTCATATTCGTAGGGATAAACGTAGTCATTCACGTCGCTCTCACCGCTCAAAAAGCGCAGTGAGAGCGCATCTATATTGGGGGCAATCGTAAAAATCAGCTCGTCAAAGTAAGGGAGGCGCGCGCCCTTTTTGTCAACCTCGAGAAAATAAGGATTGCGTTCGAGCAGCGTGTATTGCGCCTGTTTATACTCTTTTAAAACATAGGGGCCGTTGCAGACGATATTCTTGGGGTCCCAATTGACGCCGTAGGCCGATGCAAATGTTCCGTCCGCCGCATATTTCTCCAAAGCATGCTTGGGAAAAATCGGCAACCCCGCGCCGAATGCCTGCAGAAATGGCGCATAAACTTCCGGAGTCACTACCTGAATCGTCAAATCGTCAATTTTGGTCACCGTAAAGGTCTTCCCATGAATGATATATGGGTCAATCATGGAGTTGGGAAATGCGGAGTTGGTTATGACGTCCCAGGTGAAAATAACGTCATCCGCTGTCAACGGCGCTCCGTCACTCCATCGCAGATTTTTGCGCAGCGTGAACGTCCAGGTTTTCCCATCAGGCGAATTGGTCCAAAATTCCGCCAAACCCGGCTTTACCGTTTGCGTCGGCAAGTCAAGATTCAGCAGGTTCCAGAACATAAACCGGCAGATATCTATCGACGATGCTTCGTTTGCCATGAGATAGTTGAACGTTTTAGGCTCACCCAATTCAGTGATGACAAACCGCCCTCCTCGAATTCCAGGCTGACAATTGACGACAACGGGGGGGTCGGGCAAAGGGTAGTTGCCGGCCGGGTTTTCAGAGGAAGCACTCCCCATTCCCGCTTTCTTTCCACAACCGGAGAGACAAAGAATAGCGGCCGCCAGGATGATGGCCGTATTAGCAAAATTCATTGGTATCCTCATCGCGTGAACATTCGCCTTTTTGATGCCAAAAGTCGAGTTTTCTCTTTTAGTTGTAAGGGAATTACCTCCGCCAGGGCTGGAATCGATCACAAGAACTGCCCATTTAACGGGCCATAAAATAAAGCATTTATTATGGCTTATTTCCTTTTTTGGCAACTTTCATCTGGACATTCTGTTATATCAGTGTAACGATACAAGCGTCGGATACTTATACATGGCAAAGCTTTTTATTAAAACCGAGGGTTTGGAAGGGCAGACATTGGAATTGCGGGCGGGCGTCAACCGGGTTGGGCGCGACCCGGAGTGCGATTTCTGCATTGATCATGAAACCGTCTCGACGATTCACTGCGAATTTATTGTCTCCGCTGACGGCGTGCTGATGCGCGATTGCCAATCGACCAACGGCACGTTTGTCAATGGCGATCCCGTCACGGAAGCGCGTCTATTGCCGGGCCAAACTGTGACGCTGGGCGAGGTTGAGTTATTCGTCGAATCCACCGATGCCAAAGTGGCGATTCCGGAGTTTGAGCGCCCTCGACCCAAGCCACCAGTTGTCCAGGCCGACGGCGGGATGATTTGTCCGCGGCATTCGCGAGCCACAGCGACTTACAAGTGTACTCACTGCAGTGAAATCATGTGCAGCGAGTGCGTCCACGTTCTCCGGCGCAAAGGCGGCTTGCCGCTCTTTCTTTGTCCGTTGTGCAGTCACAAGTGCGAGCCCATTCAGACTGCCGTCCAGAAAAAGAAACGGGGATTCATGGATTTTCTGCAGGACACTGTCAAGCTCAAGTTCAAGCACACCGTCGATCGCAACAATTCCAAGTAATTGTTCGCCGGATTCTCACAACTGCAAAACGCACGGTCGCGGCAACGGCTATTGCATTTCGCAAGGCATTCTGGGGAGGAATAGCTACTCCGCAGCACAAATTCCCCGTGGCATATGATTGGCTAATTATTCTGTCGCAATCGTGTCGATGAATTATGAAAGCCGTTCGATTTAATGACGTGGCGTTGGCAACGGTGGTTTGCGCGTTGGCAATTCCCGCATTGGCTGATGACATGATGACGACTAATGCCCCGTCAACGGCGATGGCGACTCCGGCGGATTTCGCCTGGGACGCCGGCTTGATCAACCTGAAGGAAATTCGGCTGGGAGAAGCGGCGGAGAGTAATTCGCAAAATTCAGCGGTTCAGGAATTTGGCAGGCATATGGTGAGGGACCACTCGAAGATGAACGAGCGGCTAACAAAAATTGCCGCCGATGAAGGATTTCAGTTGCCCGATACGAATACGTTTTACATCCAGGTGACCCAGCCGGACAAAAAGCCGGCCACCCAATTGCTGGAGGAAACGCCACAGCAAAAACTGCTGGACGCGCAATTGGACGTGCAACATCTGCTGTCGCTCAGCGGCGCTGATTTTGACCAGGCGTATGCCGACGCCATGGTTAAAGGGCACGAAAAAGCCATGCAAAAGTTTGAGGACGCCTCCGCGTCCGTCCAGGACGCGACATTGAAGAAATACGCGGATAAAGGCCTCAAAACGATCCGTCACCATTACGAAATGGCCGAGAAACTTCAAAGCGAAGTTACGGCGGGTACCAATGCTCCAGCGGCGAACGCTTCGTCGATGTGAGCCGGAAAAAGCCGCCGCGAGTTATTTAGCGCAAGGACAAGCGGTGGAGAACAATTTTTAGTGCAAGCACGCCAAGGAAAAGGAACCGTTCGGCAATCAAAATCTAGCCCCTTTTGGGGTGCCCAATTCTACAATTGAAGGATAAAATCTGCCTATTTAGAAGCAGCAGCGGAGGCTAAGGGGGGATCTAAACTTCAATTCCCGTTCGAGGTAAAATCCACATTCTGAAAGGACGCGGACGTATTGGGCTGGGAACCAAAGAGAGGAACGTCAACTGGAGGATTTGTACTGACATTGATAGCCAACCCCGGGGAACGTGCGGTCGCGGAAAAGGCATCATCCGGCGAGGTGGAAAAAACGGGATTCGAAACCAGTACCGGGCTCTGTTCCACCGAGACGATTCCAAAAAGAAGCAACGTGCACAAGGCGGAGGCAAACGCTACTGGATAGGCCGGCTTGGTTTCAAATGCTTGCAGAAGCCGCAGAAGCCACGGCAATTCCCGAACGGCTTCAGCTGCGCGAATTCGGCCGATGACCCGGCCTGAAAAATCCTCGAAATAGCCCGGCGGCGGAACTTCGTGCCGCTTGAGCGCCAGCAGACGCCTTAACGCCTCAAAATTTTCTTCGTTTTCGCTCATGTTGCTTTCACATAATCGGCCAGCAGGGCCTGTAATTGTTGCCGCGCGTAAAACAACCGCGACCGCACAGTCCCAATGTTGCAGTGCATGATTTTCGCAATTTCCTCATGCGAAAGACCCTGCACGTCGTGCAACACCACGGCCAATCTGTGAGATTCTGACAGCTTAAGCAACGCCGCGTTCAATTTTTCCTGCAGCTCTGACAGCCCCGCATCGCGCCGCGGAGTTTTATCTGATATCAACGCCACCAAATCCGGATTATGCTCCACGTTGAAATCCAGGTCGTTGAGGCTCATGTGCTGCCGGTTCTTGCGCTGCTTAAGGAAATTAATGGTCTTGTTGACGGCGATGCGATACAGCCACGTGTAGAAGCTGGAGCCGCCCTTGAAAGATTTCAGTGCCTGATACGCCTTAACAAACGATTCCTGGGCAAGGTCATTAGCGTCCTCGTGATTGGACGTCATGTGGTAAATTGTGGCGTAAATCCGTTCCTGATAACGCCGGACGAGTTCATCGTATGCCTTCAATTCGCCGTGACGCGCACGTTCCACAAGCACCATTTCTTCCGATGGTGCCGAAGATGCGTCCGAATCGTTGCGTTCGGCAGGTTCGGCCATAATCGCGGTCATACAATACAAACAGTCAAATTCGCAATTTGTTGCGATAAAAATTCAGTCAAATCCAAAAGACCATCCCGCCCTGCGTTTTCAGGCAGGATTTTCAATGCCAACCGGGCCTGTTCCAGGTAATTGACAATTACTTCGACAGAAGGTTCAAAAGTTTCGTATCGGACCAACAATTCATTGACCAGCGGAAAATTCTCCGGGCGCCAGTTTGCAATCCAGTTTTCAAGCTGCTTTTTGTCGGCTAAATCGGCTCGTTCCCAGGCCAATAAGACCGGCCATGTCAATTTGCCCTTGGCCAGATCAGTGCCTAATGATTTCCCAGCTTCGGCTTCCGTTCCAAACAAATCTACGCAGTCGTCATAAACCTGATAAGCGGTCCCAAAAGCCGCGCCAAATTGACGCAAAGAGGATCTGCGTTCCGGGTCCGCTCCGCCCAAAAATGCAGCCAGATCGCATGACAACGTGAACAATTCGGCCGTTTTCATTCCGATAACGCGGAAATACTCGCGGCGCGAGACCTCAAAATTCCGGCGATGCTGTGTCTGCAAAATCTCTCCGGTGCAGACCGTGTTCGTAGCGATGGCGACAGACCGGCAGACTTCGGGTGTGGGAAAGCTGGCTGCCAGCTTGAGGGCCTGCGCAAAAAGACAATCGCCAAACAGCACGGCGATTTCGTTACCCCAGTGGGCGCCCATTGTGAGTTTGCCGCGGCGTATCTCCGCCTCATCCATGACGTCGTCATGCACCAGCGTGGCCAAATGCACCATTTCAATGATTACCGCAGCCGTCACATGGACATTGGACACCTTGTCCACGGCATTGGCGGCCAATGCGACGAGGGTCGGGCGCAAATGTTTTCCGTTGCCATTGAGGGCATATTGGGCATACGGAACAATTTTAGGGTCGAATTCGTGGGCCTGAAGTACCAATTGTCGCTCAACGGTTTGCAAAAAGGTTTCCAGCGGTTCCACGAGAAGTTTCCAGGAACGGTTCAGGTTGGAATGGGACGAGGACGAATCTGCCGCGCCCGTGTTCGCCACCTTTGGTTCAGCAGCTAGCATTCGCTGGAATTTAGTGTTTCCGGAGCGATTAGTCAAACCACTTTATAACTTAGCGTTTCCTCGGACTCCTGCGCAGGCCGTTTTGAAGCCAAAGCCACCAGACCATGATCAGGGCTTCGCGAACGATTTGACGCGACATCTTGGAATGGCCTTCCACGCGCTCGGTAAAAATAATGGGCACCTCAACAACCTTATATCCATGCCGCCAAAGCCGATGCGTCATCTCAATTTGGAAACTGTAACCGTTCGAGCGAATGTCATCCAACTGAATGGCTTGAAGCGCGCGCCGGCGGAAACACTTATAACCGCCAGTCGGGTCGGTGATGGGCATACCGGTGATGAGGTGAACGTAAATGCCCGCGCATCGGCTCAGCATCAACCGCTTCAGCGGCCAGTTAACAACCCTCACCCCGCCGGAATAACGAGAACCCAGGACCAGGTCAGCGTTTTCACTTTTGGCGGCCTCAAGAAACCTCGGGATGTCATCCGGATTATGCGAGAGGTCGCTGTCCATTTCGAAAATGAATTCGTAGCCGCGCTCGAGCGCCCATTTGAAGCCGGCAACGTAGGCGCGGCCCAGGCCGCTTTTCTTCGTCTCGTGGACGACGTGAATTTCCGGATGTTTCGCCGCCAGGTTGTCGGCCACTTGCCCCGTGCCGTCGGAGGAATTGCCGTCCATGACGAGCATGTCCACTTTAACCGGGAGGGACAAAAGCCGTTGCGCGACGCGCGGAAGGTTCTCCCGCTCGTTAACGGTCGGCACGATAATCAAAGTGTCATTCACGCGAAGGGCAAATTGTTAAAGAGAGTCCATCCCAAAAACAAGGCGAAGTTCGATTGATGGACACCGCGCGGCCTGAATTTGCTCGAAATATCACCACTGGCCGCCCAAAAATGCCGCAGGCAGAAGCTTTTTTATCGAAAACGCCCGGATTTTGGCCAAATCATCGCTGTCGGCCACAAATACTTTTGCCTCTGGCGCATACTCGGCGAGGAGCTGGCGACAGGCGCCGCACGGCATGGGGCCATCCTTGAGCCGCGCGACCACGGCGATGGCCTGGAAGCCCCTGGCGCCAGACGTCAATGCTTTGAACAGGGCCACGCGTTCGGCGCAGCAGGTCAAGCCGTAGCTGGCGCTTTCCACATTGGCGCCGCCGATGATAGCACCAGATTTGGCGAGAAGCGCCGCGCCCACTTTGAATTTGGAATACGGCGCGACAGCCTCTTCGCGGGCCCGGGCGGCGGCCGCGATTAATCTTTGCCGGTCCATCTTCATTAAATGTTTTCAAGGCGCCGGCCATAAAGATGCGCAAATGCCTCCAGGAGTTCGGCGCCGACGTTCCCGAAACTTTCGGCCGTTTCCAAAACGTCGGCGTGGGACAATGGGGTTTTGCTTAGGCCGGCGGCGGCGTTGGTAATGCAGGAAACTGCGGCCACACTCATTCCCCATTGGCGGGCCGCGATGGCTTCGGGCACGGTGCTCATTCCCACGGCATCAGCGCCCAGGGTGGCAAAGGCCCGTATTTCCGCGGGGGTTTCATAATTGGGCCCGCAAACTGCCAGATAAACACCCTTGCGCAGTTTCATTTTGTGGGTGCGCGCCGCCTCCTGCAACAGGGCGTTGAGTTGCGCGTCATAGACTTGCGACAAATCCACAAAATGAGACGTGCCGCGCAGGGGATTTGTGCCCATGAAGTTGATGTGGTCGGTCACCAGCATGAAATCTCCGACACGGAATGATTTATTAATGCCTCCTGCCGCGTTGGTCAATAGCAAGTCCTGAATCCCGAAAGCGGCGAGAGCGCGAATGGGGAACGTGACGCGTTCCATGGATTGGCCTTCGTAAAAGTGAGCGCGCCCGCTCAACACGACTACCGGCGTTCCGCCGAGCTGGCCAAAAAACAAAACTCCGGCATGGCCCTTCACGGTGGGTTCCGGAAAACCAGGGATCTTTGAGTAGGGAATTTCTTTGTCCACGAGCAGTCCCTCTACAGCAGGCTGGAACCCGCTGCCCAGTATAATCGCCAGGTTCGGCCGCAATCCGGACGCCTTTTTGAGCGCTGCGGCCGCTGTTTGAGGCTCCAATTCCGAATGCATTGCCGTAGTTTGCCGTGATTTGAAAAAATTAAAACTAAAATAAGTATTCAGATGAACTGAAACCTCAATGTTTCAAGGTCAAACGGCTACTTCGATGCCGTCTGGCCTGCGGGCAATTCCTTGACGTCGAACGAATAACTAAACTGATTGAAATAGAGGTTTTGGGCGCCGGATTCCAGTTCGGCGCGTTGGAAATCCACGTTGTCCGAGCGAAACGTGTTCTTGGGCGGCGAGAGCGTTTGAGAATGGTCGTCGTTGGCCGCCATGCGCCATTGGTCCAGGCCGCCGAAATAAAAATCGCGGATTTCATGGCGTTCTGCCAGGGGCAGCATCGTCGCGTAATGTCCGGCCATAACGCTCATATACGGGTCAACCGGGACCCAGCCGTAGGGAGCTAAATAGATTTCCGTCCAGTCGTGGATGCTCATGACGCCGGGAAATGTGTGCCATCCGGATTGCCAGCGCGCGGGAATGCCGTTGAGCCGGCAGAGGGTCATAAAGTACAGGGCTTCCTGCCCGCAATCGCCGTAGCCGCGCGAACGGCAGTAGTCGCTGATGTTGCGGATCGTGGAATACTCGATGGCGTAACTGTAATAGACGTTTTCGCCAATCCAGTCGTAGAATTTTTTGGCCAGCAGCGCGGGATTTTTCTCGCCGCCGCCGATCTTTTGCGACAGCGCGCGCATTTCCGGCGTGAACACAACGTGCGGAGCTTCGCGCGTGTAGGCGACTATCGCCGGGTCTGTGCCGTCAAAGGGCGTGACGCGCTTAGGGTCGATGTCAAACGACACTCCGTAACGCGTGTAGCGATAGTGGATTTTAAAATCGGTCGACTGCCCCGCTTGCGCGGTTTGCTCGAAATAGGCGGAACGAATGGAACTGTCTGCGGGTGCGAGTTCCTTCACCGGCGGCGAGCTGGAGATGATTTCAAAATTCGTCTGATACGGGTAGTTCCGTGGAATTGGCAGCCACGCTCGAATGATTTGGCCATTCGACACGACGTCCGGAGAGGCGCTTACGGTCATGGTAATATCGAACCTTTTCGGCAGGACATACGGCGAACCCTGGCTGAGCGCCGCCTGTTTGATAGCGCGGCAGGAGGCCAGGAACGCATTCACCATTTTCGCCCGGTCCCCGCCGTCCATGCGGCGCGAGTACAAGTCGGGGTAACGAAAATAGAGATTCGACACGCTTGCCCGCATGAACCAGCGCCGTCCATCAATGACCCGCGAATCGAACCGCCCTTCGCGGACCCATTGCTCGAACTCATTGGTTGTCAACCCGCTGACCGACTGCTGAAGCGCCTGGAATAGATCGTCCTGCGAAAGTGAAAAGTCCTGGCAGATGCGGTTGAGGCGGTCCAATTCAAACTCGATTTGCTTGTGTTGCGCGCCCGGGGAAGTTTCCGCCAGCGCGGTGTTCAGAACATTGGATGCAGCGATAAAATGTCCGTCCACTTCGAGCAGCGTCGCCTTTGTAAGCGCGCCGTTCTTGGTATCGGCTGAAAGGGTGGGTGGCATTGAGCAAATGATCAGAAATGCGAACAGCAGCGTATAACAACGCCGCGCTTTTTGGATGAACATAGTTTACGACCCAAGTGCTGCGAGGGCTGTGCGCACATGTTCGCGCTTCGCCTGCCACTCGGCAAGGCGTTTCTTGTGTTCTTCGAGCACCGTTGCCGGGACTTTTTGCGTGAAGTTCGGGTTCGCCAGCTTTTGCTCAACTTTTGCGATTTCGGCTCCAATTTTTTCCAGTTCCTTTGTAAGCCGGCTCCGTTCGGCCTCCACGTCCACAAGCCCTTCCAGCGGCAGAAACAAGTCGCCCAATTCGTGGCGAACGGCCAGGACATTTTTTGCCGGCGAAAATTGCGGATTCACTTCCACAGTCTCGGCGTTGAGCAACAATCTTAGCACTTCAGCGTCAACGGCGTGTCCATTCGGCTTGAAAACAAATTTGACTCTCTTGTTCGCCGGAATATTAGCCTGGCGGCGAAGATCACGGCCTTGTGTGACGAGTTCATTTCGTCCTTCGATAACTTTCTCGTCGCGGTCACTCAAGCGATAAAAGGACTTAAAATCGTCGTCCAACGGCTTCGGCCAGGGCGCAAACATGATGGTTTTGCCGCCTTGAATGTCCGGCATGTCCTCGCTGTAACCCATGCCGTGCCAAAGCTCTTCCGTGATGAACGGCAGGAACGGATGAAACATGCGCAGGGTATGCGACAAAATGAAATCAATGACGGCAATGGCATTAGCCTTGCGCGACGCATCGGTCCCTTGCAATACCGCCTTGCTCGCTTCGAGATACCAATCGCAATACTCGCTCCAGAAAAAGCGATACAGCGTGGCCGTGGCGTCGCTGAATTTATAATCCACAAATGCCGCGGCCATTTTACGCAGAGCCGCGTCGAGCTTCAGCAAAATCCATTTGTCATCCGGCCCCAGGAATTGTGGGTCGATCTCCCCCTCGATAGGGAAGTCGGCGCTGCCGACCATTTGGCGAAACCGGCAGGCGTTCCAGAGTTTATTGCAAAAGTTACGGCCCAGTTCGACGTTTTGTTCATCAAACAAAATGTCCTGGCCCAGCGGCGCCGCGCGCATCACGCCAAAACGCAACGCATCCGCGCCGTATTTGGAGATGAGATCCAGTGGATCGGGCGAATTACCCAGGCTCTTGGACATCTTGCGCCCCTGTTTGTCGCGGATAATGCCGGTGAAATAGACATTTTTGAACGGCATCGCGTCCATGAACTCATAACCCGCCATGATCATGCGCGCGACCCAGAAGAATATAATGTCCGGCCCGGTAACAAGGTCCGTCGTCGGATAAAATTTCTTCAACGTCTCCGTTTGCTCCGGCCAGCCCATGGTTGCAAACGGCCAGAGCCAGGAACTGAACCAGGTGTCCAGGACATCGGGATCCTGCTCCCAGCCTTCGCCTGGCGCCTCGATTTGGCAGCGGACAAAGCGTTCATCACGCCCGTCCATCTTTTCAGGTGAATCCGACCCGCTCTGATTATACCACACCGGAATCCGATGCCCCCACCAAAGCTGTCGGCTGATGCACCAATCCTTGATGCCTTCCATCCAGTGGTCATACACCGTCGCCCACCTGTCGGGATGAAATTTCATTTTGCCATCGGCAACCACGGCGCGGGATTTTTCTGTACTCGGATATTTTAGAAACCATTGCTCGCTCAAGCGCGGTTCGATGGGCACGTCCGTGCGTTCGCTGAAACCCACGTTATTGGTATAAGGCTCTTCCTTTTCCAACGCGCCAAGTTCGGCGAGCTTTTCCACCGCGACCTTGCGGGCCTTAAAGCGCTCGAGACCGTTCAGGTCTTTGCCGGCCAATTCATTCATGTGGCCGTTGGGATGCATGATGTCGATTTGCGTCAACTTATGGCGAAGACCGATGTCAAAGTCCGCTTTGTCATGCGCGGGCGTCACTTTGAGGACTCCGGTTCCAAATTCAAAATCCACGTGCTCATCACCAACAATGGGAATGAGCTTTTGTTCCCGCGGCAATTCGGCGGGAAGCGGACGCACGACGTGCTTGCCGATAAACTGCGCATAACGCGGGTCTTTCGGATTCACGGCGACGGCGGTATCGCCGGGAATCGTCTCCGGCCGCGTCGTCGCAATCGTGAGAAATGTTCCCGGCGCTTCCGCAACCTCCACCTTAAAATAATAGAGCGCGCCCTTTTGCTCCTTCATGATGACTTCTTCGTCCGAAAGCGCCGTGAGCGCGACCGGGTCCCAATTCACCATGCGTTTGCCGCGATAGATATGTCCGTTTTTATAAAACTCCACGAACACCTTCTGCACGCACTGTGAGTATTCCGGGTCCATCGTGAACCGCTCGCGCGACCAATCGCACGATGCGCCGAGCTTTTTGAGCTGCTGGATGATGATGCCGCCGTGTTTTTCCTTCCATTGCCAAACGCGTTCGAGGAATTTCTCGCGGCCCAAATCATCCCGATGCTTAATTTCGCCCGATTTTTTGAGCGTCCGCTCGACGACCGTTTGCGTGGCGATGCCGGCATGGTCCGTGCCCGGAAGCCAGAGCACTTCCTTGCCGTCCATGCGCGCCTTTCGCGCCAGGATATCCTGAATCGTGTTGTTCAGGACGTGGCCCATCGTAAGCACGCCGGTGACGTTCGGCGGCGGAATGACTATGGAATACGCCGGCTTGGGCGATTTCGGGTCGGCCACGAAATATTTTCCGTCCAACCAGAACTGATACCATTTGTCCTCGACGGATTGCGGCTCGTAAGCTTTGGAAATTTCACTCATGAAGATTTATTTGGAATTACTTCAAATTCGCCGAACTGGCGGAAGTGGTCATCAAAGGAAAGGACACGGGTCAAAGACAATCGCCGCATCACAACAAACGAAAGTGCGTCGCATAATGAATAGTCCTTGTCTCGATGCTTACGCAAAATATTGATTGCTTCTCTTTGGTCCTGGGCGGAAACGTCTTCGACCCGGACAACGCGATTTTCAAACAAGTCGTTCAAGATCGTCTCTCGCGCGACATCATCTCTGGAGAAAAAAGCGTGAATTTCACAAATAACCGGGAATGTCGTCACCATAGTCACTTTCTGACGGAAAAGATCGCCAACAACCTTTCGGGCCAACGCGTGTGGAAGCAGCTCCTCATCGCGGAAATTAATCCAAAACGACGCGTCAAGAAAGACAGAGTTGGTCATTTGGTTTCATCCAATTCCCGGATCTTCTGGTCGTAAGCCTCGTGGCTTGCCCGGTTCGAATAGTAATCTCTGGGCAAAGGCGGCGCCTCAATATATTGGCCTTTCACCTTGATCCATTTCTTCGGGCAACCGTAGATGTAATGATCATGATTGATCGCCCCATCTTCGGGACTTTTCCAACGGCGTTCGCGGGGCAACAGCTTGAGGATCGGATTATTGGTCCATGCGTCTTCCGGGATTTCCATCTTTTCGTCGATGAAACTTCGGATCACTGCAGCCATCGGTTCGTCGCGACGCGACGCCTCCCGTTGCACGAATTCGTGCTCTTCTTTGTTGAGATAAATCTGCGTCCGAATCATCGGCGCTTCCTCGATTTCACCGGCCAAAGCGGCCTCTTTCAACACAATGGCCGAACCTTTCTGCGCTGGATATTTGGATTTCTTTGGACGTTTCATGGCTCCAATATACATCATGATGTATAGGCGTCAAGACGTCTTCATCAGCGCATATTCCATGCTCTCGACGAGCGCCTGCAAGCTGGCCTCGATGATGTTTTCGCTCAGGCCCACGGTGCCCCATTCGTGCCTGCCGTCTGACGATTCAATGAGCACGCGCGTTTTGGCCGCGGTGCCGTTCATGGAATCCAATATCCGGACCTTGTAATCCGTGAGCTTAATGCGTTTGAGTTGAGGAAACGACTTGGTCAGCGCCGCGCGCAACGCGCCGTCCAGCGCGTTGATCGGGCCGTCGCCTTCAGCGACTTCGTGGTAGGTTTTCTTTCCCACGCGCACGCGCACGGTGGCTTCGCAGATGGATGCTTTCGCGTCCCGGCGCATTGAGACGTGATACGTTTCCACGTCAAACGGCGTTTCCCGGTGCTTTAGCGTTTTGCCGATCAACAGCGCGAGCGAGCCTTCGGCGGCTTCGTACTCGTAGCCCGCGTTCTCCAATTCCTTCACGCGATTGAGAATGGCTTTCAGCTCAGGCGTGTCGTTGGACAATTTAAAACCCAGCTCCTGGGCCTTCATCACAATGTTGCTGCGGCCGGCCAGGTCGCTGACCAGCACCGTGCGCGAATTGCCGACAAGCGCCGGATCGATGTGTTCGTAGCTCGACGTCAGCTTTTGCACGGCGTTGACGTGCGTCCCGCCCTTGTGCGAAAACGCCGCCGAACCGACCCACGGCAGGCGGGGATTATGGCGCATGTTCGCCGTTTCATCCACGAACTGCGAGAGCTCCTTCAACTTGGCCAGCGATTTTTCCGGCACGCACGTTTTTTTCAATTTCAACGCCACGCACGGGATGACGCTCGTTAAACTGCAATTTCCCGTGCGTTCGCCGTAGCCGTTGATGGTGCCCTGGACATGCGTGGCCCCGGCGCTGAGGCCCGCCAGGGCATTCGCCACGCCCAGCCCAATGTCATCGTGCGTGTGGATGCCGACGCGGCAATTCAGTTTTCCAACCGCCACTCGCGTGATCGCCGCGACTTCGTCCGGCAGGCAGCCGCCGTTGGTGTCGCACAGGGCCACAAGATCGGCGCCCGCCTTTTCGGCCGCCTGCCAGGTGGCCAGGGCATATTCCGAATCCAGCTTATAGCCGTCGAAACAATGTTCCGCGTCGTAAACGACAAATTTGCCGTGGTCTTTGAGAAAGCGCACCGTGTCGGCGATCATTCCCAGGTTCTCCTCGGGCGTGCAGCGCAACACTTTTTTGACGTGCAGCATGGACGTCTTGCCGTAGATCGTCACGACCGGCGTGCCGGCATCGATCAACAGGCGCACCTGGTCGTCGTGTTCGACCGAGATGTCTTTTCGCCGGGTCGAGCCAAAGGCGGCGAGCCGCGCGTTTTTGAATTTTTTCTTTTTGGCCTCGGCAAAGAACTCGATGTCCTTCGGGTTGGAGCCGGGCCAGCCGCCTTCAATGTAATGTACCCCAAAGGCGTCAAGCTTTTCCGCAATGCGGAGCTTGTCGGCGACCGAAAAACTGATGCCTTCACCCTGCGAACCGTCGCGCAGGGTGGTGTCATATATTTCAACCTGGGGTTTCATACATTTTGCCAATATGGCGAACAGGCATTATTGCCGATTTTCGCGAAACTGCAAGCGGCGGCTTGCGCCGCGGCCACCGGATGCGCCGGACGCGGTAAGGATGACGATGAGGATGATTCCCCGTGGCCCAAAAGCTGACACGGGCTCTCGACTATTGCGTGTGCTTTGCGAGAATGCGCGCATGGTTTGGCGTTTGAATTTCGCCCTGCTGCCGGCCCTTGCTTTCCTGGCCGGCTGTCAGACCAGTCCTGTCCCTTCCGGCGAACACAGTCAGTTTAGCCATTTCATCGGCCTTACGAATTTCTCCGGCTTCGCCCGCACCAACTCCGGCGATCGAGTAGTATGGCTGTCGCCGGAAATAGCGCCCGGGATGTTCTGGAACCAACTGGTGGTGTCGTGGAACGTCAGCGCCCCGCCGGGAACGTTCTTGGACGTTGACGCCGCCGCCGATTTGCCTGGCCGCATTACGAAATTTTATTCTCTGGGTCGGTGGACGCCGGATGACCAATTGTTCGCGCGCGCCAGCGTTTCCGGCCAAAAAGACGCCGACGGCCGGGTGGACGTGGACACGCTGGTTTTAAAGCGTCCGGCGCGCGCAGTGCAAATCCGGCTGACGTTGGGCGGGACGAACGGCGCGCTGCCGTCGCTGAAATTTCTCGGCCTTTCGTTTTGCAATACCCATGTAGCGCCGTTATGGCGAATGAATGCAAGTGGCGCTGCCACCGCGGCGTGGGGCAAAATCCTTCCTGTCGTGGAACGCTCGCAGCAATCCTACGTGGGCGGCAACGGCTGGTGCAGCCCGACATCGCTTTCCATGGCGCTATCGTACTGGGGGAGCGAATCAAATCGAGCCGACTGGAAAGTGGACGCACCGGAAGTGGCAGCCGGAGTGATTGACCATAATTTCAAAAAAGCCACGGGCAACTGGGCGTTCAATACGGCCTATGCGGGCAGCCTCAACGGGATGCGCGCTTACGTCACGCGATTCAGCGATATTTCGGAATTGGAAGACTGGATTGCGGCGGGCATTCCCGTCGTGATTTCCGCGCGGTATGATTTATTGCAGGACGGCCGCAAGCCCGATTACAACGGTCATCTCACCCTCTGCCGCGGTTTTACTGAAAACGGCGACCTGGTCATCAACGATCCGTGGACGGATTTGAAGGTGGAAAGCGTGCGGCACATATATAAGCGCGAAAATGTCCGGCGCGCGTGGGCGACCTCGCATAACACGGTTTACCTGGTCTATCCCGAAACCGTCAAACCGCCGCCGGACCGGTTGGGGCAGTGGTGGTAGGGACGGCGCAGCGCGCCATCCTTACCCATTAGCGCAAGCGGACGCGCAGGCCGGTGGGCTCGGGGGCGTGGGCGAAGGAGAGCATGCCGTTTTTGGAGGTCGCTCCGAGATAGGGATCGTTGGTGATGAGGATATTGCCATCCACGTCCATGTGGTCGGTCAATTCGGCCAGATGGGCGGCGGCGGTGATGAGGACGCTGGTCTCGATCATGCATCCAATCATGGTCTTCAGGCCGGCCTTGCGCGCGGCTTGCAAGGTATCGTGAGCCATGCTCAGGCCTCCGGTTTTTACGAGTTTCACGTTCACGCCGTGAAAGCATTCCGCGCAGAATGGAATGTCCTTGACGGTGTGGCACGATTCATCGCCATACAGCGGAAGAGGCGACCGCTTTTTGAGCCAAATTAAATCTTCGCGGCTGGCGGTGCGCGGAAGGGGTTGTTCGACAAACTGAATGTTTCCGTCCGCAGCGAGCCATTCGAGCATTTCCATCGCGTGTTCTTTGGTCTTCCAGCCTTCGTTTGCGTCGGCGCGGATGGGTTTGGTGGGCGCGACGGACCGGACGGCGGCAAGGTTTTCACGATCGCGTGCGTCGCCGGTTTTCAGTTTGAGGACCGGATAATGGGCGGCGGCCAGGACTTTTTCGCGGATGACCTCCGGCGTATCCAGGCCGATGGTGAAGGAGGTGACGTGTTTGTTTTCGCGAAAGCCGAGATGGTAATAGTCGTAGATGGCTTTGCCGGCGCGTTTGGCGGCGCCGTCTACCAGGGCAGTGTTGATGCCACAACGGGCGGCGGAGGGGACGGATGCGAATGTTTCGAGGCGGGCCATGCTGCCGGGGATATCGTCAAACGAGAATCCGCTGACGTCCAGGCGTTTGTAAAATTCGAGGACCATGGCCGGCGTTTCTTTATACGTGGCTGCCGGAGCGGCCTCGCCAAAGCCGGACACGCCGTCGCTATCGATTAGTTCGACGACGACGACTTCATTCATTTTTGAGCCCTGGCCCCCGGCGATTTTCCACTTATGGGCCAAATGCAATTGATGTATGTGTAGGGTCAGTTTCATTTAGAGGTTTGGATCATGTCCTGGCCGATGGCGCGTTCGAGTTTGGCGCGGGCGGTGTCGTAATCATGGAGGGCCTGGACGTTCGTGGCGCGGGCCTGGGTGAGCGAGGTTTCCGCGTCGAGCACGTCCAGTTGAGTGCCGGTGCCGGCGTCAAAACGCGCCCGGGATTCGCGCAAGGCCTCCTCGGCTTCGGCGAGGACGGTCTTTTGAGAGTCCAAGACCTCCTTCGCCTCTACGAAATCCGAGTAGGCGGTGCGAACCTGAAGTTCGATTTGCCGGGTTTCATCGGTGAGATCGTTTTTGGATTTATCATAATCGGCGCGCGCCTGGATGACTTTGCCGCGGGTCAACATGCCGTCGAAGATGTCCCAACTAACCTGGGCGCCGGCATTATAGCCGTGAAAATCCTGATTGAGCTCAAGCGGCGGCGTCAATGGCGGGGCCGCGTAATTCGCATTGTACCAGTTGTAGCCGGCAAAAAGCTGGAGCTGGGGCTTATAGCCGGCCCGCGCGTTAACGATACCTAGTTTCTGTAGGTCGGCTGTTTTTCGGAGAGCGACGAGCTCCGAACGAGTTTCGATGGCATTAGCGAGGGCTGAGGGCAGGTCGACCTCGTAAGGCGTGGCATCGAGCTTGTCACTGAACTGCATCGGAATGTCTTCCCAGATGTTTGTCGGCAGGTTATAGCCTAGAGCGTTCGACAGATTATTTTTGGCGATTCGGAAACTATTGCGCGCCTGGATCAACAGAGGCCGCTCATTGGCCAGTTGCACTTCGGCGCGAAGGACATTGAAATGCGCTACCGTACCAGCCTTGTAACGGCGTTGCTGGTCGTCGAGTTCATTTTGCAGCAATTTGACGGACGCCTCGTGCACTGTGATTTGCTCCCGGGCGAGCAACGCGTCATAATAGGCGGTGCGCGTATTCAACAGCGTGTCCTGGACCTCAGTTTGGTATTGAGCCAACGCCTGCTCTTTGGTCAGCCGCGCCGCCTTTATAGCGGCGACGAGTTTGCCGCCGCCATAAATCGTCTGGACCAATTGAAAGCCTGCGTTCCAGCTTTGGTGTGCTTGTTGAAAACCTGGAACAGGGATCGCTTCAATCGCCGCCGGCTCGGTGTCTTTGTATTGTCCAGTGGCGGTCAATTGCGGCAGGGCGACCGCCCGGGTTTGCACGACCAGACCGAATGAAGCGCTGAGGTCATTTTGCGCTTTTAAGATGGTCGCGTTTTGCTGAAGCGCCAGATTCATTGCATCAAACACCGAGAGCGGGCGAGTCATCCAATCAGGCACGTTCGTGGTTGTCTGCGAGAAGCTACTCCCTGCGGACTCCAGAAAAAAAAGCGGCACGGCCAAAACAGTCAGCCGGAAAAAACTCTTCATCGGTTTATCATGCCAAAAATCGCGTTTGCCGCAAACGCAATATGGTAATGGTTGAGGTTATGATGCCCAGGAACAGGACGGTTCCGTGTCAGGGTGTGCCGCTGCTGAGGAATCCATGCGGGATAAATTCAGATTCATAAGATGTTACGAATGAGATAGATGTGTGCATTCCCGGGGCATAAGAATTGCTCACCTTGTGGGCGTACACGTCGGTTCCGATGAAGACATGGGTCAATAGCGCAGGTATTAGGGTGAGTAAGGCTTTCACGTTGGTGGAGGTGCTTATGGCCTTTGGGCTCATGGTGATGGTGTTGACGGGCGTCTTTTACTCGTACGCGCAGGCGAACCGATTTGCCGAATGGACTTCGATGTCACTGGCCGCGCAATCCTTCGCGTCGCAGGGCCTTGAGCGGGCGCGGTCGGCGCAATGGGACTCTCAGGCGCCCACGAATGGCGCCGCGTTGCCGGCGACAAACGCGACGACGCCGATATTGCCACCGATGACGAGCGCACTCGACGTGCCACAGTCGGGACGCCCGCTTCCGGCGACCAATTACGTTTACGAGACGACTAACCAGGCGGACCCGCCGCTCTGGGAGCTGAAATCGGTTGTGGTCTGGACATTTCCGCTGACGCAAAAAACGTGTACGAACACAGTTGTGACGTTGCGGGCCCCTGACGAATGAAAACGACGACGACAAAAGATCCGAGCGGTTTAAAGCTTCGATGCGCGAGGGCGGGATTTTCGTTGCTGGAGATGGTATTGGTGGCCGGGATTTTTGCTATCCTGGTGACCTGGATGGTTTCATCTCAACTTTATGGGATGCGTGTCTATACGATTGCGGAAACGAAGCTGGTAGCCACGGCCGGGGCACGGCAGGTGATCAGCAGCCTGCGCGACCAGATTCGGGAAGCCAATTCGGTGTATGTGGGGAATTGTTCTTCGAGCTGGAAGACGTATGCCGACGTGACCAATGGCCTGATGCAGGGAAACGCGCT
The DNA here is from genome assembly GCA_035933915.1 of Verrucomicrobiia bacterium. GTDB lineage: Bacteria > Verrucomicrobiota > Verrucomicrobiia > Limisphaerales > UBA11358 > UBA11358. The sequence continues at coordinate 2,377 of DASYYL010000020.1, read as the reverse complement.
GGAAATTTATCCGACCGCGAGCACGAATCCGTTTTTGATTTGCTATTTGGACAGTACCACCGGGACAAACCGGCTGATGCTTTACAATAGCGGTCTGGGCATGACCAACGATTTGTGCGATTACATTACAAACCAGCTGGTCTTTGACGCGGAGGACGCGTACGGGAACATCTTGACGAGCAATGTGGACAACCGTGTGATTGGCATCACTATGCAACTGTCGCAGTGGGAATACCCGATCGCCCGCATGGGGAACACCAATTTCAACTACTACAATTTTTATCAACTGCGGACGCGGGCGACCCGGCGGGCAATTAATTGATCAACCAAAGCAAACCGGACCGAGTTATGAGAGTACGTTCAAATCACGCGCGGAAGAAGAAAGCCGCCTATATATTGCTGGTCACCCTGGCGTTTTTGGTCGTGATCCTGATCGTGCTGGCGAGCACGATGAGGTGTGTTGTGTCCAATTCGACCTTAACGGCGCGGAACAATCAATTTTTAGCGAGCGAATACGCGGCGGAAGCGGCCACGGAGAAAGTGCTTGGCCAAATAGAGAAGGATTATCTGACGGGAACGCCCGGCAACGGTGCGTTCTATGCCGCGTTTATCCCGACCAATACGGCGGATTGGCCGATTCAATATACTTACAGCGACGTGAACGGCATTAGTAACCAGATATTCGTTCATATCGGAAATGAATCAGCGAACCTGCAGCCGCTTCCTCCGCCTTATTTAGGGTTAGAGGCGTTGATTACTCCTGTAACGGTTCAGGCGACGGCCACGCCTGTCGGCCAGCGGTTCACCGTCCCGGCCACGGTCACCCAAACGTTTGACCTCACCAGCATTCCGGTCTTTCAGTTTGTGATTTTCTATAACATGAACCTGGAAATCGATCCGGGCGCAAACATGAATATCAATGGCGCGGTATTTTCGAACGAGGGGCTTTGGTCCGGATCGAGCGTGCTTACGTTTTCGAACACGGTCTGGGCGGTGCAGCAGGTGGTCAATGGCTCCGCCGATCCGTTTGTTAATTATTCGGGCACGGGTCCCTCCACCTATATTATGAGAGGCCAGCCGGTGTCGGGTGCGAACCACGTGACGATGCCGATTGCCGGCACGAACGATGATCCGGCCGCCGTGGAGGCCATCCTGCAATGGCCGCCGGCGGCATATACGCTGGGCAGTTCCGCCGCGTATACCCAGGCGGGCGAGACGTATATGGTCAATCAGGCCGACTTGATTATCTCAAACTCGGCCGGCGGGGTCAGCACAGCGCTTCCGTCGGGCACAAATTTCTTCGTCTATTATCAGGACCCGAACCAGCCGCTCAATGACAACACAAACAATTGGGCCCATACGATTGTCTGGGTGACGAATGATTTTTACATTGTGTCAAATGTGACGAAACACATGTTGGTTTCCGGATTTACCAACTCTGTGCCGGCAGCGAATTGGACCAGTGGAGGGACCAATTACCAGGTCTGGTATGCGGGCTATTCGTTTCTCACAAACGCCCTATTTTACGATTGGCGTGAAGGGTGGAACGGTGGAAGCGGGTACGGCGGCAAAGGGAAAACCGTCCAGGCTGTCCAGTTTGATGTGGCGAAATTTAACCTCTGGCTGGCCAACCCCGCCGTCAATGGGGGCAGCAATTATAACGCTATTTGCAACGCAGACAAACATCACTCCATTGGTGGGGTGTACATTTACAACAGCGTTCCGATGTTGATAAGCGTCCTGCCCGCAGTACGGATTATCAACGGCGCCGAGCTTTTTGACAGCTATGGCTTGAGCATCGCGACACCGATGCCGCTTTACGTCAAGGGCGATTTCAACACGACGGACGGCAGCGGCTCCGATGCCGCAATCATGGGCGACGTGGCGCATTCGCGTCCCGCGTCGTTCCTGGCGGATGCCATCACCGTGCTTTCAAGCGGGTGGGCCGATAACAACTACAACAAAAACCCGACCCCCGCCTCGCCCGATACGGTTAACGCAGCCTGTTTGGAGGGGATTGTGCCATCGAGCTCGAGTGTTGGCACCGCTAACGAAACCCAATATAGCGGCGGTGTTGAGAATTTTCTCCGGCTGTTGGAGAGCTGGGGCACCCTGTACTACAACGGCTCCATTGTGGTGATGTTTCCAAGCCAATATGCCACCAACCGCTGGCTTGAAACCGGCAACTATTACAACGCACCGACGCGCAAATGGTCGTTCGATGTTAATTTCACCAATCTAGTGTAGTGTTTCAGTAACGGCTTTACAATTGCCGACCTTTTCCAAAATCTGTTCGACCTTTTTGGTCCAAACGAACGGCTTGGGATTCTGATTGTTGACGCGAATAAATTCCCGAATGGCTTCGGTTAATTCCGGC
>DASYYL010000005.1:0-25419 GCA_035933915.1 Verrucomicrobiia bacterium | reverse complement strand
GCCGGAATTAACCGAGGCCATTCAGGAATTTATTCGCGTCAACAATCAGAATCCCAAGCCGTTCGTTTGGACCAAAAAGGTCGAACAGATTTTGGAAAAGGTCGGCAATTGTAAAGCCGTTACTGAAACACTACACTAGTTCATCGTCTGTTGAAAGCTGTGTAACGCTGATCCTGTATGAAAATGGAATACATCAAAGACCGTGAGGGGCGAATCATTGGAATTGTGAACGGCGAATGGCTCATGGACGGCCATTCCAAATTAGTTGCCCGCTACATCCGTTCAAACGACATGACTGTGACAAGAGATGGCAGGGTTGTTGGAAAGGGCGACCAGCGGTTTAGGGTGCTTCCTCCGGCAAAATAAAGTCGAAGCAATCTTCTGCCCCCAAAAGGCGGCAGCGCCCTATTTTGAATTTTGCTGGCCTATTGGCTGTCCAAATGTATCTGCTGCTTTATTCGCTGCCTCATTGCTTTTAGTCGTTGATTCATATGCTGAGTAAATGACGTACACTGCCGCAATGATTACCAGCAGTTTAATAATTAGGGATGACCGATTTTTATGGATTTTAACCGGATGCCCGCAATGAGGGCAGTTTTCAGCCTCACGGCTGATTTGGGCACTACAAGCCGGACAGTTGAATAAAACTTTTTCCTGATTCATTGTTAAAAGAGTAAATCAGTCCCAACCCTGTTGACAATAGCAACAGCGTCGTGACAGTTTAAGCGAAAAAGCCAATCCCATGAGCGAGACCGAATATAATCGGGCGATTTCGGAAGTGGAAAAAACTAATCCTGCGGCCGCCAGGATAATAAAAGAGTATCATGCCGAATTGAATAAAATTACTATAGCGTTGCGCTCCAAAGTTGGAGAACTGAGCAGATTGGACAAGCGCCAAACACCGCCCGACCCCTCAAATAATTAACGGAGTCGCTACACGTTCGGCCGATGGACGCCCGCTGCCAACTGACTCGAAAGGGCGACCAGCGGTTAAGAATGCTTTCATCATCAAGGTATCCGTCCTAATTGCGCTCCTTGACTGTGAGGTTCAATTCTGGCAAAGTTTTTACATGACACTTAGTGCTGTTTTGATTCCAGCCGAAGAAGGCGGTTTCGTCGCTTTCAACCCCGAAACCGGCACAACAACTCAGGGTGAGTCGGTGCCGGAGGCGATCAGTAATCTTCGTGAGGCTACCGAGCTTTACCTGGAAGAGTTTCCCTTGGCGAAAGCAGGCCAGCCGTTACTGACCACCTTCGAGGTTGCCCCTCATGCCTAAATTGCCCCGTATTTCCGGTCCGGAGTCGGTCCGTGCCTTGCAACGCCTCGGCTTCGAGATCACGCGACAGAGGGGCAGTCATATTGTTCTGCGTCGTGGTTCATCAGGCTGTGTGATTCCCAGCCACCGGGAGCTCAAGGTTGGTACGCTCGCTGGCGCGCTCCGGCAGGCCGGTGTCTCTGCCGAGGAATTTATTTCTGCACTTTGACCGGAATCGCGTCTAAGCGGCAAGCGGCCAATAGACGGTAATTTAAAATGAGCGTGGGTTCGTTGCTGGATAATGGTATGGCAGGCACCGTTGGCGCTGAAGCCTGCCTTAAACGGCAACATCGGGTGGCGCGAGATACGTTTCCTCGTGGATAATTTGGGTAATGGTATTTGGGAAATCCGGTCGCGATTACCCAACCGAATCGCCCGAACATTGTTTGCGGTAGTGGATGAGGAAATTGTGCTGTTGCACGGCTTTATCAAGAAACAACAGCAAACACCGGCTCAGGAACTAGCCTTGGCGAAAAAACGAAAGAAAGAATATTTAGAACAATGAAAAAGAGAACTCATCGTGGGACCGACTTCAGGACCTTTCTTAAGGAGGAAGGCATTTTGGAGGAAGTCGAGGAGCGCGCCATGAAGAAGGCTCTGACGCTGCAAATGGAAAAATTGATTGCCCGGAACCAAATCACCAAAACCGAAATGGCCGCGCGGATGAAAACGAGCCGTGCCGTAGTGGACCGGCTTCTGGACGCCTCGAATCCTTCCCTCACCATCTCCACGTTGGGCAAGGCCGCGCGCGCATTGGGACGCAAAATCAAAATTGAACTGATACCGGCGTAGGCCAGGCTTTTACGGCAGCTCGCCGCAAGCCACTGGCAGATGCCATGGCAACGCGCGAGGTACTTATGACCCAGTAAACTTCCGTATTGATTTCATCGCGTGCGGGCCCAGACTTTTGGCACATGGGCATTCGCGATAGAGATTACATGAAACGCCGGCCAGACGACGATAATGAAGGATCGTCAAAAGCTGAAGAAATCGCCGAAGGGCTCTTGCGTAAGAGCCCGAGGCTACTTCTGTATTGCACCATCGGCCTCGTCATTTTGATTCTGATAGCGTTTGTCGTTCTCAAAATTACCGGCCATTAGCGTATAAACTGTTGACGTACACTTGCGTCCTGGAGTGCGGCGGCAACCCCGAATGCTTTCGGGGGACGCCGCTCTCGAATGGGCGCTGGTCTTTCAAACAGCAAGTGGCGCGCGAAGGACTTTCTTTCCAAAAGCGGTGGGACAGCTACCACTTTTTTGCAGCTATGTGACCTTCCGTGTCGGCCACCACTCCTATCCATCTGGCGGTCGAGCCCTATTACCTGCTCGGCGTCGAACCCGAAGCGCCGAAATTGCCGGCGGGTTATTTTTTGTGCATCCCGATTGTTCTTATGCCCCCCTGGCGGCGGCATCTCATCAATCCAAAATTGGCGCCGGCGGTTTTCCAGAAGAAGCTTTTTCGAAAAAATCCCGGGTGTCCTATTTGTAGTAATTGTCCAATTTTTCAACGCTTTTATCCACTAGCGTGGCTTTAAAACTGCTTCCAAAAGGCCTGTGTATTTGAATTATTACGGGCTGAATTTGTCGCCATTTGACCTGACGCCCAATCCGCGGTTCTTGTTCAACAGTGTCAAACACCGCGAAGCCATCAATCACCTGTTGTATGGCCTTCGCGAGCGCAAAGGGTTTGTCCAACTCACCGGCGAAGTCGGCGCCGGCAAGACCACGCTCTGCCGCGCCCTTCTGGAACAATTGGATTCCCGCTTTTCGACGGCTTTACTCCTGACACCGGTCCTGGACGCAAATGAACTGATGAAAGCCATTGCCGCCGAGTTCGGCCTGGACGTCAAGGGCCTGGACCGGCTCGAGATCTCCGCCGCGTTCAATAATTTTCTCGTCCAACAGGCGGAAGAAGGCAAAGTGCCGGTGCTGATTATTGACGAGGCGCAAAATTTTTCAGACGAATTGCTCGAACAGGTCCGGCAGCTTTCAAACGTGGAAACCGACGAGCGCAAACTCCTCCAAATTGTTTTGATTGGCCAGCCGGAATTGCGCGAGCGATTGGAGCATCCGCGCCTGCGCCAGCTTCGGCAGCGCATCACCGTGCGGTATCATTTGAACGCGCTGGACGGGCAGGAAACGCGCCACTACATCAAACATCGCCTGGAATTGGCCGGCGCCAACGGCGACCCGAGTTTCACGACGCCGGCTTTGTGGAGGGTTTTCCGGTACAGCAACGGCGTGCCCAGGCTCGTCAACGCGCTGTGCGACAAAGCGCTGCTCGCCGGATTTGTGAAACAAACCAAACGCATCAATTACGGCCTCGTGAGCCGCGCCATTCGCGAACTCGATGGCAATATCCACGCGTAACAGTTCCCATGAGCCTCCTAAATGAAGCGCTCAAACGCGCCAGCCAATCCCAGCAGGAGTTTGATACCGTGCGCATTCATCTCCCGCCAGCCGTGGCTGCATCGAATCCCCATGCCGGGCGAAGATGGACGTTTTCGATAGTTGTCATCCTGCTGATTGCGATAGCCAGCGCACTTATCTGGCGGGCTCTTTTTGAGCCAAATCACGTCCCACCGGTCAGCATGGCCGCCGCCGTTCCGCCGCCCGTTCACGTTGTTCCCGCCGCTCCGAAGCCGGCGATGTTGCCGGTTAAGGCCCATACGGTCGCAGTCGCTGCGCCTGCACCGGTTTTACCACCGCAATTGAAATTGCAAGGCATCACATATTACAACGCCAGATGGCAGGCCATCATTAATGGCAAAACAGCATATGTGGGCGACTACGTGAACGGTTTTCGCGTTGCAGTCATTTCCCGAAACTATGTATCGTTTATCGCGCCCGACGGTTCGAAGAGAATGATGCCGTTTGGCGAATAAACGTTTCATGCGTTTCCTGACGAAAGCATTCGCCAACCCAATCTACGCCCGCATCGCGCCCTTCCTGATTTTTGTGCTGCTGACCGCAGGCCAGGGAAAACTGGGCGCAGGTTCCGCCTATTGGTTTTATCTCGCCAAGACCATTGTAGGAGCTTGGCTGATTTTTGAAATGCGCCCGCTCGTATCCGAAATGCGTTGGGCAATCTCATGGGAGGCTGCTGTGATTGGACTTTTGATTTTCGTCGTCTGGGTGAAGTTTGAGGGACATTATCCCAAATTCTTCCATTCCCCTCCCACGGGTAATCCCACGACTGCATTCGGCCCGAACTCGGCCTTGCCGTGGTTTTTCAACGCCGTTCACATTGTCGGAATGACTCTTGTAGTGCCGCCCCTCGAAGAAGTTTTCTATCGTTCTTTTGTCTATCGCTACATCATCAGCCCAAATTTTCTGGCCGTGCCGATGAATCGCTTTCAACCATTGTCATTTTGCGTAACGGTCCTCCTTTTTGGCTTCGCTCACAATGAATGGGTCCCGGGTATTGTCTGCGGGGCCGCTTATCAATGGCTGGTCATTCGCAAAAATCGCCTCGGCGATGCCATGACCGCCCACGCTATTACCAACCTGCTGCTGGGCATCTATATCGTCCGGTATGAGGCATGGCAACTTTGGTAATTTACGATTTACGATTCACGATTGACGCGGTGTAGCAGCCGACGTGAGGCGGCTCTGACTTAAAATTTTGCTCTATCCACCACCGGAATTGCAAAACGCAAAATGCTTCTGCCCTTTAGGCCTTGCGAGAAATTAAAAACCTGCAATATTGGTGACATCTCAAGGAGCGACGAGATATTAGAACCGCCGAGAGTGGACCAGCAAAAGACCAGGAACGCGGCCTCCGGAATTGTGAGGTCTGACGCCATGAATCCAGTTTCTCCACCCAGGATACTTCCCGGAGGAGGCGAAATGGGCGAGCGCATCCGCCGTTTCGATTGGAGCAAGACGCCGATCGGGCCCATTGCCCAATGGCCATCGAGCCTGGTAACTTCCGTACGAATCATGCTGGCTTCCCGGCAACCGATTTGGATTGGATGGGGTCCCGAATTTATTTACCTCTATAACGACGCGTATAAAGCCATCATTGGCGGGCGGCATCCATCGGCCCTCGGCAAACCATCCCGTGAAGTCTGGCCGGAAATCTGGGACATCATCGGCCCGATGCTCCGAAGCGCCATGGGGGGGGCCGAGGGCACCTACGTCGAGGAGCAGTTGCTCATCATGCAACGGCACGGGTTCAACGAAGAAACGTATTATACGTATTCCTATACCCCCATCCCGGATGGAGAAGGCACGGGCGGGATCATTTGCGCCAACACCGACGATACCCAGAGGGTCATCGGGCGGCGAAGGATTTCACTCCTGCAGGAATTGGCGGCTTCCGCCGACGCGCGTAATGCGCAAGAAGTATGCGACCGCGTGAGCGCGGCCCTGGCGACAAATTCCAAAGATTTGCCGTTTGCGTTAATCTACCTGCTCGATTCGTCCGGTAAAAATCTCGCGCTCTCGGGCAGGGCGGGAATCTGGCACGGACACGCCGCCGCGCCGGCCTCGGTGAGCTTAAAAGAAGACGGCGTATGGCCATTCGCGCAAGTGCTGCAATCCAACGCTCTGCGCGTCGTTGATGTCGCTGGCGTTCCGGATTTGCCCGCCGGCGCCTGGCCGCAATCGCCCGAGAAGGCTGTGGTGTTGCCTCTGGCGGCGGGCGCTGAAGGAGCGTGCACCGGCGTCATGATTGCGGGGTTGAATCCATTTCGGAAATTTACCGAGCAATACCAATTGTTCCTTTCGCTGGTATCCATCCAGATAGCCGCGGCGATAACGAACGCCCGCTCTTACGAGGAAGAACGCAAACGCGCCGAATCCCTGGCCGAACTGGACCGTGCCAAGACGACTTTCTTTAGCAACGTCAGCCATGAATTGCGCACGCCCCTGACGCTGATGCTGGGACCCATTGAAGACGAGCTGCGGGAACATCCGGAGACTCGCCCGCGCCTGGAACTGGCCCATCGCAACGCCCAGCGCCTCCTCAAACTGGTCAACACGCTCCTGGATTTCTCCCGCATCGAAGCCGGGCGCGTCCAAATGATGTACGAACCGACAGACCTGGCCGCTTACACAAGCGAGCTGGCCGAGGGCTTTCGTCCGGCAATGCAAAGCGCGGGCCTGGAATTTGAAGTGGATTGTCCCTCTCTGCCCGATCCGATTTTCCTGGACCGCGAAGTTTGGGAAAAAGTTGTGCTCAATCTTTTAAGCAATGCCTTTAAGTTTACACTCAAAGGGAAAGTCACCGTAAAACTGCGCGGCCGGGACAACGGCGCTGAATTGACCGTTCAGGACACTGGCATGGGCATTCCCGAGGCGGAGCTGCCGCGCTTGTTCCAACGTTTTCACCGCGTGCGCAATTCCGAAGCGCGTACACACGAAGGAACGGGTATTGGACTGGCGCTCGTCCAGGAGCTCGTCCAGCTTCACCACGGGCAAATTCGCGCAAACAGTGTCGAAGGCCAGGGAACCATTTTCACGGTCACCATACCCGCGGGGACACAACATTCGCAAAACGCGCACTGCCTTTCAAACCGGAGCCAGGCGCGCACGGCCACAGGATCAGCTTCTTTTATCCAGGAGGCGAATCGCTGGCTGCCGGACGTGGCTGAATCCGGAAATGATTCAATCCCTGAAGGAAAAGACGACGATAGCGAAACAAAATGCGCGGCCAAAATTCTGGTGGCCGAGGACAACGCGGACATGCGCAAGTACGTCACGCGACTTTTGCGGAAACATTATAATGTAATCGCCGTCGCCGATGGCCAGGCCGCCCTCGAGGCTGTCCGCGCCGAACACCCGGACCTGGTGTTGAGCGACATCATGATGCCTCGGATGGATGGTTTTGAACTCCTGCGCGAATTGCGCGCTCACGCGGACACCAGCACGATTCCAGTGATCTTCCTGTCGGCGCGCGCCGGGGAAGAAGCGCGCATTGAAGGGATGTCAAAACACGCGGACGATTATTTGGCGAAGCCTTTCAGTTCGCGCGAGTTGTTGACACGCGTTTCCACACATCTGGGACTGGCGAAAGTGCGACGGAAGTCGGAAACCGCTTTGCGGGAATCGGAGCAAAAATTTCGCAACAGTTTCGAAAGCGAAAAAGCGGCCCGCCAGGAGGCCGAAAACGCCATGCGAATGAAGGACAATTTTTTGGCGACCCTGTCCCATGAGTTGCGGACCCCGCTTAATCCCGTCCTCTTGATCGCCAGCGACGCCGTCGTGAATCCGGATGTGCCCGCGGACATCCGCGAAAATTTCGAAGTGATCCTCAAGAACATCGAAGTCGAGGTGAAACTCATTGATGACCTGCTCGATCTGTCGCGTATCACTCATGGCAAATTGAATCTCAATATGCGGACGGTGGACGCTCACGTCGCGCTGCAAGACGCGTTGCAAACCGTCCAAAATCAAATCCTGGGCAAGGACATTCAAACCGCCCTTGAATTCAAGGCCAGTCAACACATGATTTCCGCGGATTCCGTGCGCCTGCAGCAGATTTTTTGGAATGTCCTTCGCAACGCCGTAAAATTTACCCCGGAACACGGAAATATCCGCATCGAAACGTTCTCCGGGGGCGGGGGCGACAGATTTGGCGTGACGATAACCGATTCGGGTATCGGAATGACGCCGGAAGAATTAACCAACGTTTTCGCGGCTTTTTCCCAGGGCGAATACGTTAAAAACCATTCGGCAGAGTATGGCGGCATGGGATTGGGATTGGCCATTTCAAAGAAATTGGTGGAAATTCATTCCGGCAGCATCCGGGCAACGAGCGACGGTCGCGGCCGGGGCGCATCCTTCACCATCGAATTCCCGCTCGCAAAGTAGGATTCTCCCAACTATTGCGGTCGGCGAAGTGTGTCCCATCCCTGATTTCACCCTTCAAACGCGCCGTCACCCAAATTTCATTGCATTCGGCCATTTTTCTGTTTAGACTGTCACCGTGAACTTTCTAACGCGGCAGGAGCAAATCGTTCTTGCGGTGGTTTTGGGATTATTGCTGACAGGCTTGTGCGTAAAATATTACCGGAGCGGGCATCCGGCGCAAACAGCGACGATTCAACAGTCAAAGTAAATGCACGAACTGAATTTCGATCTAAAGGTGGACCAGATTATTGCTCGCGACGTGCGCTATCGGCGGGAAGCGTATGCGTTTGTGCGGGAAGCTCTGGATTTTACACAGAAACTAATTAGTCGGGAAAACCAGCAAAAAATCCGGCACATAACCGGCCAGGAACTGCTCGACGGCATCCGCCAATTTGCGCTGAAGGAATATGGTCCAATGGCGGCCACTGTTCTCGAAGAATGGGGCGTGACCGGCTGCGCGGACTTTGGCGAAATTGTCTTTAACATGGTGGAAGTAGGCTTGCTGGCTCGCACTGAAGAGGACCGGCGCGAACACTTCCAAAACGGCTACGATTTCACAACCGCCTTTCGCAAGCCGTTTTGGCCCAAGGACAAGCAGGCCGGAGAAAAAACGGAAGTAGCGGAATTGAATTAGGCTTGAAGTATTGCCGTGACAGTTCAGCGCTTGACCCCTTCAAAATCGCCTGTCCCATTACTGTACTCGGTTGTCACCTCTGTGAACAAGATTCGATTGATTAAAAAATAAAAGCGTGTGAAAATAATTGCAGTGACAGGCGGGAACTATAACAACTTTAGATATTTAGGGGAATGAAGACGATATTGGTCTTATCTCCACACCCTGATTTTGTGGAGACAATTCGCGCCGCTCTAAGCGCGGACGAATACAGAGTGGTCCATCGCACGGATGTCAATGAAGCCGAACCACTTCTGGTCCACGGCATCGCCAATGCCTGCATTTTGGACATGGATTTGATGGGAATGCAGGGGGTTTGGGTGATTGAAAGGCTCCGGCGCAGGGACTCCAGGTGTCCGATCATTGCCTACACCACTTCCGCCTCATCCGATTGGGAAGAAGAAGCCTTTTTGCAGGGTGTAACCCACATACTGGCGACGCCGGTACGCGCCAAACTTTTGAACACGCTTCTGGACCGTTTATGGCCCGCGGTTAAGCATCGGGAATCGCCCGTCCAAGTATCGTTTGCGCCTCAACCGCCACAATTCCGTCCGGTCGAACCGCCGCAGAGCCGATACGTCAACGCCGGTCAAACCCTGAATGTCCTGCGCGATTTCTCTTCCATCCTGACTCATTCGTTGAACGCGGAGGCGATGCTCAAGCAATTTCTTTCGTTTCTCCGGGAAATTTTGAGCGTGAATCGGGCGGCGATTTTCCTGAATCGACCGGTCGCGCCGATGATGGCGGAATCAATGCCGGCTGACAACGGACGCGGGTTGCGCGCCGTAGCCGCCATTGGGCTCTCATCCGGTCTTTTGGAAAACTTTGAATTATCACTGGACGCCGGAATCGGCGGCCAACTGGCGCGCCTGGGACGGATTTTGCGCCGGGATAGTGACGAGGCTCGCGCGGACGGCGAATCGCAGAAGGAATTTGAGTTGCTGGGCGCGCAGGTCGCTGTGCCCATCCTGGACCGCGAGATTATCGTGGGCGTGGCGGTTTTTGACGGACGCGTGACGGGGGAATCCCTGGTCAACGTCGAGTTGGAAATGATCTTCCACTTGCTGGAGCAAGTGGGACTGGCGCTCCGCAATATCTGGTTGCACGACCAGGTGGCCGATAACAACGAAATGATGGCGGACGTGCTGCGGGAGTTGAACAGCGCGTGCATCGTTGTGGGACGCGACTTGAAAGTTTTGCACGCCAACAAAGCGGCGCGGCGCCATTTCGGCCGGAAAAATCGCCGTACCGGCAGCCTCGAGTTCAGCGATTTGCCGCAGGAATTGGGGGCAAAGATTTATCAAGTGCTCAAGACCGGGGCCGCCATGGGGCCCTATCGCTACGAGCCGGAAAACTCGCCGGGGACCTATTACAATATCAGCGTCGTTCCTTTTCAGCGCGGCAATTCGCCTGTGCCGGTTTCAGCTCTGTTGACCGCCGAAGACATTACCCAAACCGAGCATCTGCGGCGGTTGGAAGTGGAAGCGGCGAATTTGCGCCTCATCAAGTCGATGGCCGATCGGCTGGCTCACGAGATCGGCAACGCTATGGTCCCGCTTTCGACACACCAGCAGCTGCTGGCAGAAAAATACAACGACAAGGAATTTCGCAAATCCCTTATCCAGGCGCTGGCGGACGGCGTGAAACGCGTCACCCGGCTGTTGAATCAAATGCGGTTCCTCGCGCGCGATGAACGTTCCGAGCCGGTCGCTTTTCCCATCGAACCCATGCTGGAGGAATCGTATCAGGAAGCCCGCAAGCATTTGCCGTCGGAACATTCGAAATGGGTGTGCGCCAACGGCAGCGGCGCGCCCATCATTATCACCGGAGACCGCGTGTCGCTTAAGCACGCTTTCGCGGAAATTATCCTCAACGCCCTCCAGGCCAACCTCAAAGAGCCGAACGTGACCGGGCGTTTGCAAGTAGTTCCGGAAAAATCCGGTTTGCCCGGCCTCCAAATTGAAATCGAGGACAATGGCGACGGATTCACGCCTGAAGCGGCGCAAAAAGCCCCGGCGCCCTTCTACACAACGCGCAACGTGGGGCTCGGCCTGGGCCTGGTGGTGAGCCGCAAAATCATTGAGTCACACCACGGACGCCTGGAAATTCCCGCCCCGCAGCCGGGAGTCCACGGAATCGTCCGCGTGATGCTGCCGGTGGAAGCGGCCGTCCCGGTCGCGTAACAGCTCATTGAAAAAATTATGATAATTAATTTTTCAACACGCTGCCCAATATTGAGCAAAAAAAAATTACGCGCGAAGTTTTCGCGATTCCCCTTGACGCTTTTTTGAAAAGGGCGGATATTTTCTGACACTCGTATTGCCACGTTGAGTTGTATGTCGAAATCGAAGGTCACAAAATCCCATGCGGATGAAACGCGGGAAAAAGAGCCGTTGGCTTCCGCCGAACACGATTCCGCAACCTTACCGAACGGCGCTCCTCGCACACTTCAGGATAAGGTCAAAGAACTGCTCCGTCTTGCTCGCGAACAGGGACGGCTCACTTACAATGACATCGATGAAGTGCTCGGGGAGGGCACGCCTCCGGATGAAATGGACGAAGTGTTTGCGAAGCTGCACGCGCTCGACGTCGAAGTAGTCGACCAGGCTGACGTGGACCGGGTCAAAACGCCGGATTCGGATGAGGAAGGCAGCCGGCTCGACGCCCTGGACGATCCGGTGCGCATCTACCTCAATCAAATGGGCCAGGTGCCGCTTCTGACGCGGCAACAGGAAATTGAAATTTCACAGCGAATCGAGTCGGCGGAGGAGGAAATCCGCAAAATCATTTATCGGCTCGGATTTGTCGGCAAGGAGCACATTGCGATAGCGGAACGGCTATTGGCGGACCCTCCGAGAGACCGTTTTGACCGCGTAGTTTTGGACCATCTGGCGGAAGACCGCGACGGCTATCTAAAGGTGCTTCGCAAACTGGTAACGCGCGTGCGCGAACTGGATGCGGAAGCGGACACCCAATTCCTGGCATGGCGCGACACGGACCCCTCAGCCCGCGCCGATCACCAGGCGAAATTTCGCAAGACGGAGGAGAAGCTCGAGTCGCTCTTTGGCGAATTTGGCTTCAAGCGCATGGTCGTCGAGGAAATGCAAATGGTGGCCGAAAATATCCACGAAAAAATCCATTACAGCATGCGCGCGCTGGTGGAGGCGGGCGAACAGCGCGAATCAAGCGCGCAACAGCACCTCGTGGAGGCCGAACGGCAAAAGATCAAGGCCCTTGAGGAATTTGTCCGCATGCCCCACCAGGACTTCCTGGCGCTCTTCAATCGCCTTCGCGAATTTTGTACCCGGGCGCTTCAGGGCAAGACCGAAATGGTCGAGGCGAACCTGCGCCTCGTCATCGCCATAGCCAAGAAATATACCAACCGCGGATTGTCGTTTCTGGATTTGATCCAGGAAGGAAACATGGGTTTGATGAAGGCGGTAGAAAAATTCGAGTACCGCCGCGGCTATAAGTTTTCCACTTACTCCTCGTGGTGGATCCGCCAGGCCATCACGCGCGCGATCGCCGACCAGGGCCGCACCATTCGCATTCCGGTCCACATGATTGATGTGATCAATAAGCTGATGCGGTCGCAAAAGCGCCTGCTGCAGGATTTCGGGCGCGAGCCGACGGCGGATGAAATCGCCGAAGAAGTGCAAATGCCCGTGGAACGCGTCCGGGCCATTTTGAAGATGGCGCAACAGCCGATCTCTCTGAGCTCGCCGGTCGGCGACGGAGAGGACGCAAACGTGGGTGATTTCATCGAGGACAAAGGCGCGGGCGACCCGCTGGACATTACGAGTTTCAGTCTGTTGAAAGACAAATTGGGCGATGTGCTTTGCAGTCTAAGCGAGCGCGAGCAGAAAGTCCTGGAGCTGCGCTTTGGCCTTGGCGATGGCGATGCCCGCACACTGGATGAAATCGGGCGGCAATTCCAGGTCACACGCGAGCGCATCCGCCAGATTGAGGCCAAGGCCCTGCGTAAAATGCGGCACCCCACGCGCATCCGCCAATTGCACGGCTTCCTCGAAATTCGAAAGATGGAAGTGGAGTAAAACCCCAAACTCCAGGCGCCAGTATCCAGAGAAGCCTCAAGCCCCGAATATTCCTGGTTGCGGTTTGATGGTTGAATGTTCTCTGGTGCCTGGACGTTGAAATTTGGATGTTCTCTCGGCCCTTTATCCTGCCCTCAGGGAAAAATAAAAAAACGATCCCCCAGGCCGCGGTTCGTATCCGCAATTGCCGCCCTGAAGTTCCATCAGCCTCTGCACGATCGAAAGTCCGAGGCCGCGGGTGCCGCAGTCCGGCTTGTGCAACGTATGAAACGGACAAAAAAGAGTGCGGCGCAGCTCTTCGCGCACGCTGCCGCCGTTGTCGGCAATTCCAAACCTGCACCACCCATTTTCCTCGCGCCAGCTCAATTCGATGCGGACTTTTTCGGCAGTATGCTGGACAGCGTTTGTCAGAAAATTGACCCAGGCATATTCAACCCAGTCGGCCACACCCTTGACTTCAGGCCACGATGGAGGCTGGATGACGATCGCGCTGCGCTTTGCAATCAGGCGTTCCGTCCGTTGCAGAGCGATTGCGATGACGTGGCTCATGTTCAACGGTTTTAGAGGTTGCGGCTGGGCAGTGGCGCGGGTGACGATACTGATTTGTTTAATGAGCCGGGTCATGTCATCCACGGAATTGAGTATGGATTTTGTCAAAGTTTCCGGCTGATTGGCCTCGGCCAGCATTTCCTGCAGGACTTCGGCTGTGGTTAAAATGCCGCCCAATGGCGTGCGCAAATCATGGCTGACGCGGCTGGCGACCGTAAGCAAGTCGCCGCGCAAACGCGCATTTTCATCCTCCATGCCAGAATCCTCAGTTGATCGTTGCATTTTATTCCGGAATCCAGACCAAAACGGCGTCGCAGGAATCGACCGCGCGTTTACCACCCAAATAAGTCCCGTTTAAAGTAAAGCACTCGCAGGCCCTTCGCAAGAGACCAGATGACCGGGTTCCTTGCCGCGTCAGAGCGTAGTGGCGCCAGAGCGAGGACCGGTAGACGCTTTTTCCTTTTTCCTCATTCCTTTTTCCTTTTCAATTATCGCGTCCATGACAACGGCCAACAAAATCACGATCCTGCGGATTTTGCTGATTCCATTTTTTGTCACGGAAACCATTTATTACGTCCAAACCGGCAATGAAATCCACCGGCTGGCCGGCGTGCTTTTGTTTGGGGTGACGGCGGCCTCGGATGGCGTGGATGGCTACATCGCCCGGCGCTACAACCAGATCAGCGAATTGGGAAAAATCCTGGATCCTCTTGCAGACAAGCTATTGCTGGTCTCAGGCATTGTTTTGTTGAGCTTTGACAACGCGCCCTATTTTCGCCGAATCCCGCTCTGGCTCACCGGCGCCATTATCGGGAGGGACCTGCTGCTGGCCATCGGCGTGGTTGTCATCCGCTCAGTCGTGGGCAACCTTACCGTGCGCCCGCGGATTACCGGCAAAATTGCGACCGTCTTTCAGATGCTCGCCATTGTTTGGATATTGCTTCAGTGGGACGTGGTTCATGGCTATTTGTTGCAAACATGGCTCATCGGGGCGGGTGTCTTTACCGGGATATCCGGCCTTCTCTATGTTTTCGATGGCATGAAACAACTTAGCGCCCACCCCTCCAGTTCACCGACCCAAAAAAGTTGAATCCCGGCAGGAGTTCAATTCTTGTCAATTATGGCCCAACATACGGCAAGGGATGGAGAGCGGCTTTTTGGCCGTGTTTTAGAGTGTGAGCGTGAATCAGGATAACAAACGATCATCACGGGCCACAAAAATTTTTGTCGCCGGTCTAAGTTACAAAACAGCGCCGGTCGAAATTCGGGAGAAAGTGGCTATCCACCCCTCACTCCGGCCCTGCTACAGTTGCCGCCTTAAATTCGCCGCTGGGCTGGATGAGGTGGTTCTGCTTTCCACGTGCAATCGAGTTGAAATCTATGGCGCCGGTCGCGATGTTCAGGAAAATGTTGCCCTCCTGTTCCAGCAGATTTGCGGGGACGTTGACGTCATGCCTTATGTTTACCTCAAGGAAGGCGCCGAGGCCGCGGAACATCTTTTTTCTGTTACCAGCGGCCTGGATTCGATGGTGATCGGAGAAACCGAGATCGCCGGACAGGTCAAGAACGCATATCTGGCTGCCCAGAAAGCAAGACTCACGGGTCCTTTCTTGAACCGGCTGTTTCAAACCGCCTTTAAGACGAGCAAGGACATCCGCACACACACCGCCATCGGGCGGGGAGCAACTTCCGTGGGCAGCGTCGCGGTGGAATTGGTTGAAAAGATCTTCGACCGCGATTTGTCCGAAAAAACGGTCATGATTCTCGGCGCGGGCAAGATGGGTGAAGCCTGTGTGCGGCACCTGGCCAAAAGCGGCGCGCGCACGGTGCTGGTGGCAAACCGTTCCCTTGACCGCGCGGAAACCCTGGCCTCTGAATTTGGCGGGCGCGCCCTGCCCTTTGACGAACGGATGCAGGCTCTGGTGGACGCGGACATCGTCGTGAGCTCGACCGGATGCCCGACGACCGTTTTGCATAAGGACGAAATTGAGGCCATTTTACCCGCTCGCCGGAATCGCCCGCTGATTCTAATTGATATCGCGGTGCCGCGTGATATCGCCGCCGATGTCAACGAACTCAATAACGTCTATCTCTACAACATCGACCATCTTGAGACCATCGTCCGGGAAAACTCAATGTTGCGCGAGCAGGAACTTTGCAAATGCCATGAAATCATCGCCCGCCACGTCGCGGCGTTGATGGCAAAAATCGCTCCGGCGCCGGTAAAGGCGCGGCACGAGGAAGTGGAACTGGTCCCCGGCTGGTCGCTCGGCTGTTTTCAATTTCAACTCCAACCCGCGTGAAACCTGAACCTCAAGAAATCAACCGCCTCAATATGAATGCAAGACCTCGAAATAACTTAACATCCGCCCGTATCATGGCCGTCGCCCTGATGACAGCAGGAATCCTGGCCACAGCTCGCGCTCAAACACCTTTGCAAGGCCAGTTCGTTTTGAGCCCGGTTAGTTCCCATGAGATCAGTTCTTTAGGTCTTCCGTCCAGCACGGAGCTTTCGGGAGGCCTTTCCACCGTCGGCGTCGGCACCGCGGTGTACCTCGAGGCAGATGTCAACCTCGCCGTCCCGACCGCGGACATCACGAGCGTGACCTGGAATCTGGTCTCAAAGCCAACCGGCTCGGCAGCTTACGTCACCAATGCCACTCCGTTTGGGACTAACAACCTTATCTACGAACCATCCAGCCGCCTCGTTTCGCAGGTTGCCGGCCGCGCTTTTCTGCGCCCCGATATTGCCGGGCAATACACCGTAACGCTTTCGATTACGACTGCCAGTGAAGGCAGCACGAATCTCACCCAGACGATTACGGCGGGCACTTATCTCGGCGTGCAAACGTGTGAACTGTGTCACAGTGGCGGCCAAATCGCCGAAGACAAGTGGTCCACCTGGGTCCAAACTCTCCATGCCCAGGTCTTCTCGAATGAAATTGACGCCAATGCCAATTTCACGGGCGCGCCCATGCGTCAATCCTGTCTCCAGTGCCATACCACCGGCTACGATCCGAACACCAACGCGACGGATGGCGGATTTTACAATTTACAAATGCTCTACGGTTGGACCATTCCGCCGGTATTGACCAACGGCAATTATACGAGTTTGCAGCAACATTATCCGTCACTGGCTGGCTTGGCCAATGTGCAATGCGAAAGTTGCCACGGTCCGGGCAGCGTTCACGCCGACTTGTTGGGCAATACCAACAGTCCGAATTGGCCCGGCGTGGCCGTAGATGACAAGGCTGTGGGAGACTGCAATCAATGCCATGACGACGCGCCGTATCATCCTTACGGCACCGAATGGCTGAACTCGGTCCATGCCGTAACAACGACTGATCCCGCCGGCAGTGCCAGTTGCGTGGGCTGCCACACCGGCAAAGGATTCATCGCTCGGGTTGAAGGGATTACCAACAACGTGGATACAAGTTACAACCCCATCAACTGCCAGGCCTGTCACGAGCCGCACGGCGCTACCATTCCCGCCAATAATCCGCACATGATCCGGACATTGGCGAGCGTCACCCTTCAGGATGGCACGGTAATCACCAACGCCGGGGAAGGTCTGCTGTGCATGGAATGCCATCAGGCGCGGGTCAAGGCATCGACTGCTGCCACGGTTTACAACTCACATTTTGGACCGCATCACGGACCGCAGGCGGACATGCTCGAAGGCGCCAATGGTTACACCTACGGCCAGGTCATCGCCAGTTCAGACCATGCCGCCATATCCAACACTTGCGTCGCGTGCCATATGCAGATCATTCCCTCCTCCGATCCCGCATTCCTGTATGCTGGAAGCCACACCTTCAACGTAGGCTGGGCCGGCTCCGGGACAAACGGTCCTGAAAATCTCGTCGCCGCCTGCCAGACATGCCACGGTCCGACCGCGACGTCATTCAATTTCCCGGTGGAAAACTTTGACGGCTACGACCTTCCGGAGGGCGTGCAAACCCAGGTGCAAAATCTGTTAAATCAAGTGGCATTATTGCTGCCCGGAGGCGAAGCCAACATCACCGCCGGCACTGTGACCCCTCAGCCAAACTGGACGGTCCCGCAATTGGAAGCGGCCTACAATTATCTGTTTGTCCAAAGTGACGGCAGCCTGGGCGTGCATAACACGGCCTATGCGGTGGGCTTGCTCAAGGCATCCATCGCCAACCTCACCGGTTCGTCCGTGGCCGGCGGCCTGCCGGATGCCTGGGTGGATCAATATTTTGGCTCGGTGACCAATCCCAACGGCGCGCCTAACGCCATCAACAACACCAACGGCATTCCCAATTGGATGATGTATGCGCTCGGGCTCAACCCGACACAATCGGGCACGACCGTTCCCAACGGCGTCGTCTGGGTGGATGGCGCAAGCCTGGATAATGGAGGTCCCACCAATACCGTCCATATTTATACTGCCGCCGAAGTCTCATTCAACACCACGGTGGGCAACACCTATCAAATCCAGGCGATTACTCAATTGAGCGGCGGCTGGGGCAACATCGGCAGTCCGATCACCGGAACAGGCGCCGCCGTCAGTTACCTGACCTCCACTAGAAACCATCCACAAATGTTTTTCCGGGTTTTGACGAATCCGTAGTAGAGTATTGCGTTGCGTTCCCACACAACTGGCAGGGATTTCTTTTTCGTCCCTGCCGGTTTCTGTCTTTTCACTATTCAGCCGAGGAACGAGGCTCTAACTGAGAACCCCCATGGGGGTGACATATATATAGCCAGGGTAACCCCGCCCCGAATGCTTTCGGGGTTCGGGGCGCCCTGGGTAAAATTCCCAAAACTAAAAGCCGCTAACTGCAACGCCATGCGAAGCATGAATCTGACCTGCGGCCTTTCTACCGATCCGCACATTTTGTGTGCATATGTAAGTCAACGTGGAAACGAGGTCACAATTATGCGAAAAGGGCCCATGGATATTGGTGTTTAGGCGCTTTTCCGCGTGGAAACGAGGGATTGGTTTTTTATCACCAAAGTCCGCAATGAATTTCAATGCGTACCCGGGGCGGAAAATGGGTCCATTCGACGACCCGCCTTCGCTTCGCACCCTTCGCGCCCTTCACGCGACACAATTCCCCCGGGCCCCAAGAGCTCGTTTAGGAAAAAGAATCATGCTATGGTTTTGCGGGCTAAATGAGACTAAACGAAACCCTAAACGATTCGTTTCCTGAACGACTTTGCGGAATTAGGCAGCGTGGATTGATTACGTTACATTCATTCGGCCAAAATGCCATCCGGCCGAGCTTGTTACGCAGACGGCCACCGCCGTGGATAGAAAATAATTCGCGCGAATTCGCATAATTCGTGGATAGCCATTCGTTTCCAGCCCAAATGCGCAAATCTTCGAATTTCCCAATAAATCCAGCATTTTTGCCTTCGTTTCCCTTTTGCATTCCTTAGGCCCAAAAAATGTGTCATCGGTGGCGGGGCGCCACCGCCCTACCGTATATCAGCCTTCGCGCGAGGAAGAAATTTGCGGTAATTTGCGAAATTCGCGGATGAGAAATTCTGCGCTCTTTGCGTTCTTCCTGCCCATCGTAGTCCTGGCGAAGTTGGGTGCGGTTAAAAAAGGTTTTCGCGTACTTAGTGTATTTCGCGGTCAAAAATCCCTTCGCGGTCTTCGTGCGACCCATCCTCCTACTACAGCGCGTTCTTCAAACTCTTCAGCGCGCTGATTTGGGCCTGCAGGTTGGCGGCAATTTGTTTGAGTTTTTCGGTGGCCGCGGCCTGAGTGTCCTGAACGTGTTTCATCGCGGCTTGTTGATCCGCTTCGGAACCATTGCTTTGGGCGTTCTGCAATTGTTGCTGGGCGGTTTTCATTTGAGCGTCGGTTTCCGAAGTCGCATCCGCGAACGCTTTAAGGGCGGCCTGACGAAGAATCTGTTCAGCTTCTTCAAGAGAAACAGACGCATAATTTGGAACGGCTTTTTTTACCTGTTCGATGACGGCAGGATCGACGGCCTCCGGAGTTGCCGATTGCGGCGTTGCCGTTGGCGCCGGCGCAGGTGCCGGGATTCCTACGGACTCTGGCGCAGGCGGCGGAGCGGTGGTTTGGGCGACTGTCGCCGGGGCACTGGGTGCGGCGTGATGGAACCAAAAAGCAGTAACCGCAACTCCGAGGAGGAAGGAGATTAGCGCGAGCACGACGATGCGGGCGGAGCCGGCTTCCGTGCTTCGCGACATTTTAAAAACAGTTATTTGGTTTACAAATTCGGATTTCATCTTTTTATGTTTTGTGACAGGAACATTATTCACCAGAAATTTTCGGCTGCAATCCTTTTGGTGCAACTCACCATGAAATGGCAAGCAAATGGCAATAGAAGGTGAGCCGGTTTTTGACCGTGATGTCATGTTTGGCGCGACTTATGGAAATCCCGGGCCCATTCAGAAGTTGCGCGCCGGCAGGCGGTTGGAACCGGTGGCAGCGCCACGTGCAATCTCGCGCGTTGCGGCGTGGTTCGGTCGGAGCCTTTTGCCCCGGCTGGAGGGCGACCGCCCTCACGTCGGCTGCTACGCTAATTGTCGTCATAAAGGGGTCACCCATTAAGGCGGCGGGTCAGTTGCGAAATGTAACAGCGCGTAACAAAGTGTATGACACCGTAACTCATTGAGTGTCAACCATGTAATCTCGAAAGCTTTCGGGATAACACGATTTTCAATTTCAATACCACATCCAGGCCTGCCGCTAGGGCGTTTCATTATGCCCATTCTGCCAAAAACCTCCCCCTTCAAATTCGCGTTATTTCGCGTAATTAGCGGATCTATCCCCGTTTCCACCTGCAATGCCGCAAATCTTCAAAATTCCCGACAAAATCACACTTATCACCCCAAAACCCCCGTTCGTTTCTCGTTGCACCGCCTATACCCAAAAAATGTGCATCACTCCAGCCAACCTGTAGGCCATTAGCCCGTGGCGCTGCCACTGCCCTCATCCGGCGCACGGCGCAGGGCCCTGACCAAAGCGCGTGACACACGTCCCATGCATCATCAACCCAATGTCCGGTCTGCGGCCGCGTGTTCCATCCTGACGATCCTGTCCAAAATACTTCGCTTCAATTCCACAGGCCACCTCAGTCAGGCACTTAACGAAGGCTGGAAAAAGTCGCCCTTTTTTCCGGAAACTGAGGCCTCGCTCGTTAAGCTGGATTTGCGGATTTGCCAATAAAAACCCCTTGTTTTTCCCCCTTAACGACTCGTTATGGCCATCGTTAAGCTCGTTAAGTTTTGCAAAACCCATACACACATTTTTGCTTAACGAAGCCGGAAAAAGCAAAATCCGCATCAGAATTTCACCGCCTTGTAAATTGGTTTGGGCACGATCCGGGCGGGAAAAGGCTTGCCGCGAATTTCGATCTCGATCTGGCCGTTGCCGCCGGGCGGGACGTAGCCCATGCCGATTCCGATGCCGAGAGACGGGCTTTGCGTACCGCTGGTCACCACTCCCACCGGTGTCCCCGCAGATTGAATCGGATAGTGCGGGCGCGGCGGCGCGGATTTCTCCGCCATGGTAAACGCGACGAGTTTCTTTTTCGTGCCTTTGGCCTTTTGTTCGGCAAGAACGGAGCGTCCCACGAATTCGCCTTTGTCGAGAGCGACGAAATACCCCAGGCCGGCCTCGATGGGCGTGGTGTCCTCATCAAGTTCCTGACCATAAAGCGGGTAACAAACTTCGGTGCGCAGAGTATCGCGCGCGCCCAGGCCGCACGGTTTGATGCCAAACGGTTCGCCGGCCTTAAGAATTTTGTCCCATAATCGGCAAATCGCCCAATCGCCGCCGATGATTTCAAATCCGTCTTCGCCGGTATAGCCCGTGCGTGAAACCAATACGCCGCCGCCTTCGGATTGAAACTCGCCGATTTGATTTTTTTTGAGATCGGTCACGGAATTGACGCGCATGGCGGCAATGGAGGGACCAGGGATACAGCCGGCGATAAAATCTTTCACGCGCGGTCCCTGAACGGCTATGGCTGAATAATTATGGGAGGCATCCGTGAGAATGACATTGGAGCGGTCCGGAAATTGTTCCCATTGGGTCTTGAGCCATCGGGCATCGTCCACGGTGCGCGAGGCGTTGACAATGAGGAGATAAACTTCGCTGGATAGTTTGTAGGCGTACAAGTCATCGACGACACCGCCGCGCTCATTGCACATGAGGGTGTATTGGCCCTGACCGGACTCCAGTTTCCGGATGTCGTTCGTGAGAGCATGGTTAAGAAATGCCTCTGATCCCGCGCCGCAGGCGGTGATTTCACCCATGTGCGAGATGTCAAAAATGCCGGCCGCCGTCCGCGCCGCTGTGTGTTCGGCAATGAGGCTGGAATACTGGACCGGCATTTCCCAACCGCCAAAGTCAATCAGCCGCGCGCCCAGTTTTTTGTGCGCCTTAAAGAGAGCAGTCCGCTTATGCATCCGTTGAAGTCCCGCTACTCCAGCGGTTCCAAAGTTAACTTGCGGACTTCGATGTCGCCGCCTTCGGCCTGGATTCCGATGTAGCCGGACGTGATCGTACAGCCCGTAAGTTGATTCATGACCTTGCCGTTGACCGAGAGGGTGATGTTACCGCCGTTGCATACAATTGTGTTAGTGCCCCATTCGCCGGCGGGATTTTCGTTGGACGGACCCTGTTGCCGTATCAAGGTGGCTTTCTTTGCCGCCGGATAACCGTCCGCACCAAAACCCGGCTGCAAATAGATGTCGCCCTGGTGTTGATACTGTCCCTGGCATTCAACGCATACGGGCCAGACTTTATCAGGTTGCTGGATGTGGACAAAAATCCCCGAATTGTCCGCGTGCGGGGCAACCCTGACAAAGCGCCAGATACAGGTGAGCTTATAGTTCTGGTACGTTTGGGTGGTTCGGGCGTAGCCGTAAGGCTGGCCCGTGCAATGAATGACGCCATCGCTCGCGCTCCAGGTTTTGGCAGGATCGGAGTCGTTCCTCATGCAGAACGTCCAGCCGTCAAGATTTTTGCCGTTGAACAGTTCGACGGCTGCGGCTTTTTGCGAAGGTGTTTTGCAGCCGGCGACGCATAAGATGGCGATCGCAATGGCGGCGAGCGAGATGGTTTGAACTGCGGTTTTCACGGGCGAAACATATCAACGGGCTTGCGCCGGGGCCACCATAAAAATTGCGCCGCCCAGGATGCCCGTCTACGGCACCACGGCACGGTAGAACCTTTGCGGGGCGGTCGCGTTCGGATCGTCAATATTCACCGTGCCGTTCGTTTCCGTGAAGTTGGTGAGCAGATCCCAATCAATCAGGTTGGTCGAAACTTCGATGCGTCCGCTCAGGCCGGGTGAAAGCTTGATGTTGAAGTTAAATCCGTGGCCGGTTTGAGTCGGGGACGTGAGACCAAACTCAACCGCGGCCGGATTGGTTGAAATGATGCTCAGCGTGTTCGTAGGCGAATAGTTGCCACCCAGGTTCATCGCAAAGGCCTTTAAGATGTTGGTACCGGCGTTTAACGCGACGACTGTGATCCAGTTGGTAAACCCGTTGGTCGTGACTACATTCGTCCACGGCCCGTTGTTTAGCTCATACGCGACCGTGGCGACACCCCAGACGTCTCTGGCAGCGCCTGTCACTGTGGCGACCCCAGGCTCGCGAGTACCGGAAGCCGGCGACACCACCGTCAACGCGGGCTTGGCAGTTTCCGAAAAATTCACCTGAAGCGTCAGATTCGACGCCATCATGAAGTGCACGGTCGATTTGTTGGTCGTCGCGCCACCGATAAAATTGGTCGAAATGACCCAGTTCGTGGCGACAAAGCCAGCAGCCGGGAGGGCGGTGATGCTGTAATTCTGCCCGACTCGCAACCAGGCATTGCTGTAATTGGGCGACAGGGTCCCAATTCCGTATGATTGAATCAGGAGCTGGTTAGTGACGACGCAGACCAGAGCAAGCGTATTGGTGGCCGAGACGTTTCCATTGGTGGCCTGGGCATAGACGGCAAAGATGTTCGTGCCGGCCATGAGCGTGAGCGGCCCGGTGTTCCATTGGATGCCGTTGGTTGTCGCGGGCGCGTAAGCGCTGCCATTGAGTGAGAAGTTAACGCTGGCCACCGCCTGGTCATCCGTCGCCACGCCCATGACTGTAAACGTCGGATTTGTCCAAAGCATTCCCTGCGTGGCATTGGTCACCCTGAGATACGGCGCGAGGGCGTCGTGGAAATTGGCCTGCATGACCAGATTGCTCTGCATCTCAAAGAGGGCCGTTGACTTGTTGGTGTATATCCAGAGCGCCCCCCCGGCCAGACCGGCCGACCAATTGGTTAAAATAAAGTGCGCGGCAGGCGTCGCCGTCATGCTATAGTTCTCGCCGACCCGCAGGTTTTGATTGTTATAATTGGGTGCAATGGTTCCCGGCCCATTGGTTGCGACCACCAACACGTTGCTCACCGCATAAACCAAATCTACCGTGTTGGTCACCGAATAATTTCCATTGGTGGCCTGGGCGTAGATCCTAAATATATTTGTGCCTTCCGCCAGCGACAGAGGCGCCTGCCATGTGCCTATATCATTAAATATCGGCAGCGTGGTGGCAGCGCCATTCAAGGAATAAGTGACCGTGGCCACTTCCTGGTCATCCGTCGCCACACCCATTACTGTGAACGACGCGTTGGTCCAGAGCACCATTCCCTGCGTGGCATTGGTTACCCTGAGGTACGGCGCGAGCGCGTCGTGGAAATTGGCTTGCATGACCAGATTGCTCTGCATCTCAAAGAGGGCCGTTGGCTTGTTGGTGTATATCGAGAGCGGACCGCCAACCAGACCGGCCGACCAGTTGGTTAAGATAAAATGAGCGGCGGGGGTCGCCGTGATGCTGTAGTTCTCGCCGGCTCGCAGGAGCTGGTTGTTGTAATTGGGCGCGAAGGTTCCCGGCCCGTTTGTCGCCACCACCATAACGTTGCTCACCGCATAGACCAAATCCACCGTGTCGGTCACCGAAAGATTTCCATTGGTGGACCGGGCATAGACCTTAAATACGTTCGTGCCTTCTGCCAGCGATAGAGGCGCTTGCCATGCGGCGATATTGTTGTTGACGGGCAGCGTGGTGGCAGCGCCGTTTAACGACCAGGTGACGAAGGCCACTTCCTCATCATCGGTCGCCACGCCCATCACCGTGAACGATGAGTTGGTCCAGAGCACCATTCCCTGGGTGGCGTTGGTGACCTTGAGGTACGGCGCAATCGTGTCACGGAAATTGGCCTGCATCTCCAGGTTGGGAGTCATCTCAAAGATTGCCGCGGCCTTGTTGGTATACGCCGTGAGAGGGCCGCCAACCGGACCGGACGACCAGTTGGTAAACACGAAGCCGCTGCCGGCCGTAGCCGTCATGCTGTAGTTTTCACCAATTCGCAGGGACTGGCCATTGTAATCGGGTGAGAAAACTCCCCTTCCATTGGTCGCCACCGTTAATAGGTTGCTCACCGCATAGACCAGGCGCACGGTGTCGGTCACGGAAAGGTTCCCGTTGGTCGCCAGGGCATAGGCTGAAAAGACGTTCGTTCCGAGCGTCAGCGCCAGCGGGCCTGCGCTCCACTCGATTCCATTGGTCGTCGCCGCGGCATACGGAGCGCCATTGAGCGAATAATTGATGCTGGCCACTGCCTCGTCATCCGTTGCCACACCCATTACCGTAAACGTCGGATTCGTCCAGAGCATTCCGGATGTCACGTTCGTGATGGCCAGATACGGGTTGAACGCATCCCTGAAGTTTGCCTGCATCACCAAATTCGTGAGCATGGTAAACTGCACCGTGGCCGCATTCGTATAAACCGTGTAGGCGCCATTGGTCGCGCTCGTCCAGTTGGTGAACACAAACCCGCTCGCCGCGGTTGCGCTCATGGTGTATTTCTGGCCAAGCCGCAATTTCTGCCCATTGTAATTGGGCCCGATGTTTCCTTTACCCAGGGTTTTGACCGTCAATAGACTGGTTTCGAAATAGGCGATGCTCACGATATT
>DASYYL010000266.1:0-17041 GCA_035933915.1 Verrucomicrobiia bacterium | reverse complement strand
GCCGGAATTAACCGAGGCCATTCAGGAATTTATTCGCGTCAACAATCAGAATCCCAAGCCGTTCGTTTGGACCAAAAAGGTCGAACAGATTTTGGAAAAGGTCGGCAATTGTAAAGCCGTTACTGAAACACTACACTAGTTGGCGTGACTATTCTGGGAGCCGATGCGTCTCGGTTGGCTTCGTCCACGATCAAATCGCCCGCGCCCCCTACGATCGTTTCAGCGCCCTTGTCACTTGACGCAGGGAAGCAGCATTTTCGCTGGAGCGATCTTGACGCTTCAATTGGTTATCGGGGTTTTGTTGACAACCTGCGGGCCATTGGCTGTCCTGAAACCAGTATTGCGGACATTGTTCGGGGAAACGTTGACCGGGCGTTTTCCTGGGAACGCAGAAGGTTGGGGTTGAATGGTTCCGGTAACGGCGCGTGGTCGCAGGCGAGTGAAGTTGCTCTGATTAACGATTTGTTGGGAAATACTGGAGCCCGTCAGGTGGCGATTTATTCTCAAAATGGTAGCACAATTCTGTCAGGAGCGATGCAAGCCGATCCTCGGCCCCGCGTCGACAACACGCCGCAAGACGACGTGAGCCAGGGTGCGCCGGTTTCCGAGCCGCGGTCATATTATCAAAATGGCCAAACGCAATTCTCATCCTCATGGCTCGCCCAGGGCGGGAGTTGGAACGCCAATGCCAGCCTGACAGCCGCCGGCGCTGTCCCCGCGAATGAATCGTCCGGTGGGCAAGGCCAACAGTCCGATGCCAATGGCAATTCTCGCCAAAATTCCAGTAGTGTTAGCCAACTCGGTAGCGACCCGGGTAGTTCTCCTGAGCAGCCATCGGCTCCCCAGACGTCCCCGTGTGGATCGAACCCCGGAACCTCACCAAATAGTCAAGCCCCCTCGAATGATCCATACACAAAGTCTTCGCAGGACATAATGGCGCAGCAGCTACAAGATTATTATAGCTGGTACGAGCCCCCCAGGTTATGGCCGACACTGCCAGCGGGAGCCTTCTATGTATAAACCCGGACGCCTTTCAGCCAACCCAATGAGATTTCCGCTTCAGTCGCTTGAAGTTAAGTTTTAGTGACAAAGCCGGGCGGTTTCGAGACCTGAACGGAATCAATGCCATAAGTGCCACACTAATAACAAGATATAAATAAATTTTAACGTCCTAAAACAGGAATGTCATGTCCTTAACCTTGCAGCCAGGAATCGCCGGCCCTGATAGACTCCTTGAAGAAAATCAACTTTACGATTGGGAGCCGGGGCTGAAAAAGGTGCTCAGACGGCGGCCTGCCCCCGCGACGAATAAGGGGAAAAATTGAATTTTTTCCGCAGCCAGATTGTCGGCGCGGAAAATCGAAGCAAAAAACAACAGGAACAAAAAACAAATGAAAATGAAAAATTTAACAGCAGCTTTATCGGTTGGCGGAGTCATTCTGGCCACCCAATCCGCGCTTGGCCAGACTTATGGCGGTCCGCCTACCCAGGCAAACGACTTGGTCTTTGGTTTTCAAAATCAGGCCGGCGGCGGAACGGAAGACTACGTCATTAACCTTGGCGCCGGGTCCAGTATCGTGGGAAAGAGCACGGTGGTTGATTTGAGCAGCGACTTTTCATTGAGCGATTTCGATGCGGTTTTAGGGAGTTCGTCGAGCATGTTTGGTGGCGCTGTCGGCGCCGCGAACACCGGTACCTCCGGCAAAGCGAATACGGCGGATGTTTATCTCACAGAGTTGCGTAGCGGCGCGGGAGTTCCCTCGGTGGCGGGATCCAGCCAACCGGCGGGGCTGAGCCGGAACGCGGACAATACGACTTATTCCCAGCTTGGAACGTTGTTTTGCCCTGCCGCCGGAACCGGCGGCTTGGATACCGGCAAAACATGGGAAAGTCTGGTTGATCCGGCTAATGGCACTGGGACTTTTGAATCGAATACGGGCGTTAATCCGGATTCGACGGTTAATCCTTCCAGCGTACTCTATGAAGATCTCTGGTACACCAGCAGCAGCAGTCTAACGGGTACCCAGCCCTTCATTTACGAGGGTTATTTCACGCTGGACCTCACGGGCACCAGCCCTAAATTGACTTTTACTGGAATAAATGTTCCCGCACCGCTGTCATCGCCGACCATCCTGTCAGTGACCAAAGTCGGAATCACCGTGACGGTGGTGTCCGGAAACGCGCTTGCAAGCCACACTTACCAATTGCAATACACCACGAGCCTGAACCCCGCCGCATGGGCTAATGTGACAGGCAGCTCAGTCGTGGCCAGTGGCACGCAAGTGACCAACACCGATTCCACCGCAACTGGCGCGCAGCGTTTCTACCGCATTCAGGCTCAGTAGTAATTCTGGGGCAACGGCCAAATCGACGGACAGTTTCCTGTCCGCCGTTTTTGTCGGACTCTGTCCGCCTGCTATGCAAAGGTCGCAGGATAGTAGTGTGCCGCGAAAGCCTTCGGGGTTGCCACCGCGCTCCACGACGCAGGCGCGGGATCGAGCCTGGCTCTTAAGGGTTTGATTCAGTCGTCGGCGCCCGGGGTGGGCGTGGACTGTTTCTCGTGCAATTGGGCCCGAAATTCGGCGGCCAGGTGTTTCGCTTCGGCAATTCGTTGCGGGGTGAGAGCGTGGTGCGTCTCAATCTCGAAGACGTCATGTTTAGCGAATTGGTTTCCCTGCTGGTCGCTCAACCAAAACCATTTGTAAGCTTGCACCAGGTCCAATGACAGTCCGGCCTGTCCATTTTCATACATCTGGCCCAGGTTGTCCTGGCCCGCTGCGTCATTTAATTCGGCAGCCCGGCGGTTCCATCGGAGTGCTTGGGCCCAATCCTGGCCTACTCCGATCCCGTAGAGATACATATAACCCAGCGTGCCCATGGCCGACGCGTAACCCTGTTCGGCGGCTTTGCGAAGCCATTGCGTCGCCTCCGCATAATTGACGTGATTGGTATCGCCGGAATTTTCACCGTTGAGATAATAGTTGCCCAACGCATTTTCCGCGTCCGCCTGGCCCTGTGCCGCGGCTCTTTGCCACCATGTGAGGCCTTGTTTCATGTCTTTATTCGCGCCGACGCCGTCGGCATAGGCATGTCCCAAACAGTACTCCGCCATTGGATCATTCTGGAGGGCTGCCTTTCGATACCATTGGACGGCTTCGGCAAAATCCTGTTGGACGCCCTGGCCGTTTGCGTAACAGGAACCGAAACCCGTCTGGGCGGGAGCATAGCCATGCATGGCAGCCTGTTGGAGGTATTTAATCGACTTAGTGTAATCAAGGGGAACGCCCAAGCCATGCGCATAATGCCGGGCGAGGAAGAATTGCGCTCGCGGATCGCCCTTGCCGGCAGCGACGCGAGCGGTGTCCAGGGTGAATGTTTCAGCCGCCAAAACAGCCGATTCGAAAATCAAAACTACGCCCATACCCAAAGTCATGGCGGTAGCGCGAAAAGCGCGCGGAAAAAGCTTCATGGCAGACGTTTTTAGCAAACGGTTTGGCCAATGTCATGTGAACAGAAGCAACAACGATGTTACAGAATTGTGACAGAAAAACCGTCACATAAACGTAACGAAGGTTCAATTCAAATGCCGGCATACGGGCGCTAAACTTTCAAAAGCGATGAAGTCAACATTCGGTTGGTTGGAATACAGATTCAAAACCGTCACACTTTTGGTGATGCTGGGTGCCGGGGTGATTGTGTCAAAATGCACTTCCGCCCAGTCCTGGACATCTACCAAACTATCGAACGACTGGACTTCGGTAGCCATGTCGGCCAGTGGCAGCGACATAGCAGTGGGCTCGTATCTGGGTGGGATTTACACATCCACCAACGGCGGGACGAATTGGATGGGCGCCGGCATGCTTGAACCGGACCGGCCGGTTCTTGCCGCTTCAGCGAATGGCAGCAATTTGGTGGCGGCGTTCTTTGATGGCAATATTTTTACGTCGCCAAACTGGGGCGCTAACTCCAACTGGGTCGAATCGAGTGCGCCCATAAATTACTGGAATTGTCTCGCGGCATCAGCGGACGGCAGCGAAATCGTGGCCGGCACATTTCCGGGCCTGATTTACACTTCGAAGGATTCCGGCGCGACTTTCACCAGCCGTTTGCCGCAGAACAACAGTTACGAGGCCGTTGCCGGCTCCCTAAATGGAAGCAATTTGGTGGCAGTCGTTTCCGGTGGCGTGATTTACCGTTCGACAGATTTGGGAGAGAGATGGGCGGCGACAACCGCGCCGTCCGCGCCCTGGTCGGATATTGCCATGTCAACCGACGGGGTGAATGTTACGGCAGTCGTTCAAGGTGGAGGAATTTACACGTCAACAAACTCCGGGGAGTCGTGGTCTATTACTACCGCTCCGAAAATGAATTGGTCTGCCGTTGCTTCATCGACCGATGGCCGCAAACTCGTGGCGGCTGTCAATGGCGGGCCGTTATATGGCGGTGGTCTGATTTATATTTCGACTGATTCCGGCGCTCAATGGCTGGCAACCACCGCGCCCAGTAATTATTGGTCGGCCGTTTATTCCTCGCCGGATGGTACGAATTTGGTGGCGGCAGCCGACGGTGGAGGAGGATTACAGGGCGGTTCGATTTACTATTCGACCAATTCGGGCAATTCATGGTTGAAAGCGAATGCGCCGAGCACGAATTGGTCAGCCATCGTATCGTCGGCGAATGGCAGCGAATTGATGGCGGCGGCGAATGGCGGAATGATCTATTATTCGACCAATTTAGGAGCGGCGTGGACGACGCGTACC
This sequence comes from Verrucomicrobiia bacterium, assembly GCA_035933915.1. Taxonomy (GTDB): domain Bacteria; phylum Verrucomicrobiota; class Verrucomicrobiia; order Limisphaerales; family UBA11358; genus UBA11358. Next base: position 12,281 of record DASYYL010000266.1, on the reverse strand, counting down.
AACTTTAGTGAAAATTGGTCCGCGTTGGCCTCATCCGCTGGCGGATCCATGTCCGTGGCAGTCGCCGAAGGCGGCGGGATTTTTACTTCCACCAATTCGGGCGAATCATGGATGTCAAACGACGTGCCAAATCAAGATTGGTCCGCCGTTTATTTATCCGCTGATGGCAACACTCTGGTGGCCCTGGCGCGGGACGGTTGGCCGTTCAAATCCACGGACGGCGGCGACAACTGGGTTGAATTGAGCGCGCCCTACGATTATTGGCAGAGCGTGGCTTCGTCCGCCTCCGGTAGTAATCTGTTGGCGGCCTCCCATTCTGGCTACGTCTATAGCTCAACCAACGCCGGAAATACCTGGAACCAGTTGTCCATTGACGTTGGCGCCACAAACATTATCACTTCCGATACGCTCAAGCTCGGCGTCGTCTATCCCAATTTTCACCCTTCGGCTCAAGACCCGAACCCTTTTATCACGAACCTCTTCAACCCCGTTCTAACGATTCCTGCATTGACCGTAGTGACCAATTCGATCGGTGTGACCGACCGTCTTGGCGTTAATCTGTCGGGATGGAGCGGGAATGGCACGAACATCATGACGGTCGCCCTCACTGATGATGTGCAAGGGAGCAATGTCTTCAACGTCAATCCGCTCATCGCCGATGCTCTGGGTCCTGTCGGCCCCATGGGTGCAACAAGTGTCAGCAATCAATTAGTCGCAAATTTCACCATCCCCGATGGAACCGGGGTATTCAACCCGAATGGCGTGCTCAACACCAATCTCATCTTCACTTTGAACACCAACCTTTCGAGTTTGGGAACGCATGTGGTCAGCCTTTTCATCACTAACGTTCTCGACGTCGAAGCCGCCGTCACCGATCTGCCACAGAGTTGGTCGGCAGTCGCCTCGTCAGCGGATGGCAGTCACTTGGCGGCATCAGTTAATGGCGGGCTAATCTATACTTCGACAACCTCCGGCGCGACCTGGGTGGCGGCGGATGTGCCCAATACAAATTGGTCCGCGATCGCCATCTCAGCGGACGGCAACTACCTGGCGGCGGCAGTCTCCAGTGGCGGTTTGCTCTATACGTCATCGAATGGGGGGGCGAGTTGGGTTTCGGTCAATGTGCTTTCCACGAATTGGAGCGCGCTCGCCCTTTCGGCGGACGGCAGTGTGCAGGCAGGCGCGGTTTATGGCGGCGCCATTTATTATGACGACCAGACTGTGATGCCGCCTGCGCCGCGGATTACCTCGATTATGCGGGCCGGCGGCGGTGCTACTGTATACTTTACGACAGTGAATGGAGCGACGTATACGCTTTACTACACCAATTCGACTGGCCTGGCGACTTGCCTAACCAACTGGCCGTCGGTCTCATCGCTCAATGGTGATGGCGGAACGGATCATCTGACTGATACTGGAATTGATGGGACTCGATTCTACCGCGTCGTCGCTCATCATTGAGTTCGCGGTGAGCGTGGCCGTTGATTATTCCAGGGGCAGAAAGCTTTCGGATCAGGACAAGCGTTGAGCGAGACCGGTGGGGAAAAATCTAACTGGACGCGTTCAGGAGGACGGTAACGCGGCCAATAGTTCGAAGCTGTGCCTTCTTTTTCTTCTTATCGTCGTCATCGCCAGCGTTGCTGGCGACCTGTTGTTGGTCCTGGCTGCTGGTCTGGTTGGCGGCGCTCTGGGTGGCGCTGGAAGCGGTCGAGGCGGTGGCCACTGTGCCGGCGCCGCCGTTGACCGAGGTGGAGATAATGTTGCCCGTGATGCCGCCGCCGCTTATGCCCTGCAGAGCAATGAAGTCGCCGGAACTGCCGCCCCCAGCATTAAGAGTGGTCTTGCCGCCGGAAAAAACCACGCCGGAAAAACTTCCGGTGGCATTAATATTTGCGTTCTGCACGGAAAAGATTTTACCGATGATATTGCCGGTGGCATTGGCATTGACATTGATGCCAAACACTCCTGCATCGCCTAAATCAAGGTTGCCGATGTAGCCGGGCGAGCCGGCGTAGAGATTAATAACAGCGTATCCGGACGAGGCGGAGAGGACTTCATTATACGCCACCTGTGAGATGCCGCCCGCGCTGGTGGAGATGTTCCCTTCGGGAGTACTGACTGTGATGTTGCCCGGGAGCAAAACCGCGCCAGACGGGATGGCGGAGCCGCCGGTCAGTGTGCCCGCCACGATACCGTTTGCCGAAACCTCCTCCAGGTCGTTTCCGAAATAATCCGGACCGTAGTAGCTAATGGGGATGACCCCTGAGCCGCCGCTGCCTGCGTTGACATCGCCCAAGGATGAAACAACGTCGATGTTTCCGCCGTCGAACGTAGCGATGCGCGAACTGTCAACATTAATGGTCCCCTGAGCAGACACGTTGACGTTTCCTCCACCGGTGGTGTATATGCCCAGGCCGAGGTTTTTTGCGCCCATGATTTGAGTTTCAAAGTTCTGCAGCGCTTGCGAACCTAAATCCATGGAAACCCCAATGCCGCTATCATTCATGACGCTATTCGGGATTTCGCCTGTGGCCTCGACTGACACGTTGCCGCCGCTGCCCAGGCAGGCGATAGTCGAGGCCGGCATCTCCAAATAATCCGCCGTGACGTTGATGTTTGCCGCGGACGTGAAATAGGGCGCCAGAAAGGAATAGGTTCGGGACCCGGGAGCGTTGTCGTCGTCACCCACGGAAAGAATTCCGTAAGAATTGCCCAGGGAAATGGAACCGGCGTTAACATCAAACTGACCTGTGCCGCCAACGACATAGGCATTGGCTATCGCTCCCAATGTGGTCGAACTCTGGCTCTGGGCATAAAGGGTTGTAATCAAGTTAGCATTGTTGCCGGACGCCCAATTGATGGTATCCAGCACAAGATGGCCATTGGCGTCCAGTACGGGATACCCGTTGGCATCGAAACGGGGCACCAGCAGTGTCGGACTTTTAAGCGCTGCCGCCACATCGGATGCGAGGGGGCCGACAGCGGTCAATGTCTCGGTACTGGGATTATAGACGAGGCCGTTGAGGTCGAGAGAGCCGAAGTACGTGGCATTTTTTATCGCCGCGAGCATTTCGGACAACTTTAGACCCGCAAGCGAGTAGCCGGGCAATTGGGCGGGATTAATGGCCAGCAACAAGGGCAGGTACCAACTGCTCAACGAGGCACCCTGGCTCAAAAGGTCAGAAAGATCGCCCACGAGCGGAATGTCTTCTCCCGGCAGCGTCGGAAAGCCCTGGGACAAAGAGATGGAAGTGAAGGAACCGGCATTATAAATCTGTCCGCCAACGATGATGGAAGTTACGTCGTCGGAGTGCAAGTTTACACCATAAAAGCTGCAGCCAATCATGTCGCCGGCAATATTGATTCGGGTCGCCTTGTCGGTTTGCAGAACAATATTCTCCATGCTGGCCGCGACTGGCACGCCGTTGACGAGCTGGCTTCCCGAAAGATTAATTATCGCCGGGTTATAGTTGTTCCACTCCGGTGGCACGCTGGCATGGTCGTCCTCGCCAAACGGCTGGATGGAGAGACCAAGGGTGACGGCGTTGAACCATTGGGTGTAGGCGCTATCGGACATAAGCAGGGTGGTGCCATTGGGGCTGCCACTGCTCAACCAGCCGCCGCCCGTCGTCGTGATATTCATGCTTTGGTAAGGCGATGGAAATAGCGTAATGTCATAATCCGACAAGGTGACGTCGTTTTCGCCGACGCCATCGGATGCAGTGGGGGTGTCCAGAACCACTCCACCGGGACCGGCATTGATATTGAGAATGGGCGGCAACAGCATGGGAACGGCGCCATCAGGGCGCGACAGGTCAGAACCCGTAATATAAACCGCGTTGGCGGCCGAGAGCGTGAGATAAGCCTGCGGACTATAGGTAAAGAGATGATTTGCGGCCGAAGGATTTTGACTAAATGCACTGGCGGTAGTTTGATTGAAAAGGCCATTGGGATTCCGAACTTCCTGCAAATAAATGCTGTTCTGCGCGTTCAGATTCCAGCCGCCCGTGGCCAGGCTCAACGCGACGTTGTTTGCAGATGTGCCGATATTTTGGGCATTGATGGTTCCACTGCCGTTCATCACCACATAGCATCCATAGACGCTGCCTCCGGCATTGATAGTCACGTTTCCGGGGGCTGCTCCAAAACATCCGGTCCCGGGATCCGGGTCGCCGTAGGTCTCGCCCGAGCCTGGGGCGGCGGCGACGGTTGCCGCTGAAAAGCTGATGACGTTGCCGCCGGCATTGATGGTCACGTTTCCGCCGTTGGCCGTACTGATGCCGCCAAGAATGGACGAGATGGTGTCGTAAGGCGCGGTCGTGGTATATTTCAAAAACCCATTCGGACTGGATCCGCTGTTAACGTCTCCGAACTCGGCTGTCACGTTGATATTCCCGCCATTTTTAGTGAAGATGCTGCCGGTGCCCGAATTCAAAACGCCCGCCCCGGCGGAACTGCCCGACCAGCCGACTTGGACTTCATTGGCTGCCCAGAGATTGATATTGCCATTTTGGGTTTCAAGGTAGGCATTACCTGTTAGAAATATACCATCGCTGCCTGAAACCGGGGTTGCTCCTGAATAGGCAGTGCCGGCAGTTAGGCTGACATTCCAACCATTGCCGGCTTGAATGTCCGAACCGTTATTCAACGTAATGTCGTTGCCAGCCGAAAGGCTCAAGTTCGCCGCCAGACTCCAGGCCGTGTTCAAAGTAATGTTGTTGTTGGCCTGGAGATTGATTTGAGACATTCCGCTAAAAGAGTTGATGTTGACGAACGTATAACCCGACGGGGCGGTGTTTGCCGAGTCCAGCCAGATGCTCGTTGGGTCAATGGTCAGGGCACCTCCGGTAAAACCATCGAGCGCCTGGCCGTCAACGAGGCTATTAATGGTGCCCATGACAGGCGCGGACATTTCCACGCTGCCCCCATTGCCGCCTTGCGCGCCTCCAGAAACGTTGATGACTGAGCCGGCCTGGTCAGAAAAGGTGTTACCAGCCTGGATGTTCACCGAACCTCCGGAACTGACACCCTGAGAATCTCCCTGAGCGGAGATGACCGAATTGGCGCCCAGGTTGACTGAATTGCCGGCTATCAATTCGATGGCGCCATTAACATCCTGAGCCGAATTGGCCTGAATCAAGCCGTCCTGATTGACCATTTGCGCCTGCAAAGAAATGCTGCCGGCATTGGCAATCAGGTTTCCGTTATTATCCACGAGGCCCTGGGGAATTGTTGCTTCAGCGCTCAATCCGCGGCCATCTGGCGAAATAGAAACGAGAACCCGTTCACCGGCATAAAGGCCGATTTTCCCTCCCGGCGCCGAAATCGTGCCGTCGTTTTCGATATCGTTGGCGATCAAATAGGCCGAGCCACCGCCGGTGATGTTGATCTGGCCGTAAGTCACAATTTTGGCGGTGGGCGGAGGCGCGTCGAACGACCAGGGGCCACCGCCGCCAAAATTGACTGCCGGCGTGGAAGCGGTCGTCATGACCAGACCGTGAGTATTGAGGGTCGCACTGCCGCCCACCACGAAGCCGTTGGCATTTTGCAGGATAACGTAACCATTGGCATTGATGTTCCCAAGAATTTGAGATGGATTTACGCCGTTAATTTGGTTCCAGGTGACTGAGGAAGCGGAAGGCTGGTTAAAGTTGACGGTTTCGCCCTGACCGACGTTAAAGCTCTGCCAGGTGATGACCGCGTTGGCGGACGTTTGATTGATGTTGAATGTGGACCCGGAAGAGGTGAAAGTAGCGGAGCCATGGGTAACGTTGCCGCCAGTCGGGTTGGCATTGACTTGAAATACGCAAACGAACCAGGCCGGCAAACACACTGCACGGACCGGAAAACGCAAAATCCAACCCAATAAATTTCTCATACTAAAACTTTCACCTTCATTACCAGTTTATAAGTTCTTCCAAAATAGTATTGTGACAATTCGGTGAAAAATCGGGATGAAGCGAAACAAATCGGGGAAGGAAGGTTTCTCCGAAAAAACGCCGTCGAGTCGCGTTCGGAGCCGGTCGGATAGATCGGTTTCATAATTCTCAGAATTGCGCCGTGAGATCGAAATCAAAGAATGGTTGGTACGCCTGAACGGTGCCGGCGTTCAGAAGCGGCCAGGAACAGAGAAATTGTGCCTGCCAGGTCGCTCCCGCCGAAGCGTTCACTCCAAAACCGACGCCGGAGAGCGGAGTGCTGCTCGGACTTCCGGCGGAAGCGTTAATCAAATAGACCCTGGCATAATCCATATATACCGAAGCGCGCACCGAGAGCGGCGCTCCGTTAAAGAGATCACCGACGACCAGCGTTGGCGTATCTTGCTCGAGACCCACGTGCCAGCCTTCGTCGCCGAAGACTTCGCCTTCGTGATAGCCCACCACGCTGTTAACACCGCCGGCGCCGAATTGCTCGATGCTGACGAGCGGTTCGCTGGACCATTGACCGTCGGCGCGAAAGGTGGTTATCCAGTTGGTGTAAAATTGAAATTGCTGCGAGAAGCTTGGCTTAAGAATGACCCAATGACCGGAGGATTGGGTCGAGCCAACAATATTTGTGAGCGCGGAAAGGCCGCGAGACGAAGTGCTGATAACGTTGGTGTTTTGTGGATACTGATCATTGTAAGCGGCTGAATACCAAAGATCGACGCTTAGACTCAGTCCGAACGTGGCCGGCCCAAAGGCGTCCTGAAAATTCGCATTGTAATTCAGCGAGAGCGGCAAATATTCCAACCTCGAGTCTGTATTTGCCAAGAAATGGATCTCTCTTTGTGAATTTATCACTTGCCCATTCGTATTATAAGTCGTTTGAGAATACACGTTGGTTCCATAGGAGGTTAGGAAATAGACCTTTAAATCCATGCCGCCGGAAAGGGCCGATTGGATGCCGCTTATTTCCGGCAACGACTCGGACAACTGGAATCCAAGGTCCTGGTTAACCGTGACGTCCTTATGAAGCAGTTGCTGGTCGTAAACGGTGGTTGAGTTCGAGCTGACGACGGTTTCAATGGTCGTTTCGGGTTGAGGTTGAACACCGGCGTCAATCGCGGCGCGATTGGCGTAAAATGTCAGTTGCGGTTGTCCCGTCGGCGGCGGCAGGCGGAATTGGCGTGTGGCTTCGTTGTAGCCGAAACTGGGATTGCTCGCAACCGTTTCTCCGATCGACTCCGGGTTGCCAAGGGGCAAACGATAGAAACCGCTATAATAGTCAACATCCGGTTCGTCGTAGAAGGGCCATTGGCTTTGTTCTTGTTTGTATAATTCGGGTGAAAAACCGTATTGCACTCCAAGAGCATTTTCGTCCTGCCAGAGGTTATTATCAACGGCCGAGGCGTTTACGCGCAGGTCTGGCGTGCCTGGAGAATTTTGATTGTCCAATTCGACTTTGGAGTGCAGCGGCAGGCGGTCCTTGACCTTGAGGGTCAAGTCGCTGGTACCGGGTTCCGGACCGGGACCGATGACTGGATAAATTTGACGGTCCTGGTTGGCGTTGGCCCGGTTTAACTCCGCATTAAAGACCGGGCCATTGAGGACCATGTTTGTATGCAGGCTAGGCAACGAGCGCATCACGTTATTGGAACTGAAGTAGCGGTTGCCAACTACTTCAATGTTCGCCAGCCGACCCTCCAACACCTGCATTTTTACCGTCGCATTCGCGAGTGTCTGCCGGGGCAACGTCACCTCCGCGGTCACATAGCCGCGATCGTGATAGGCCTGCTGGAGTTGTTCGACAGCTGTCTTGACTCCTTCAAAAGAAACATTCGTGCCGAAGGCGCCGTCGATATTGGTCAGGGTGGCTGCAATCGTTTGCGGCGTGAGAACTGAATTGCCGGTCACCACGTAATGTTCCACGTTGAACCTGGGCCCGGAATTGGTGCTGACCACGTGGATGCGAAGATCATTTTCTTCGGCTTCAGTTTTGGCCATTTGCTGGGACAGGAGTTTGGCCGCGGCGACAAGCTGTTCGGGTGTGGCCGGTTTGGGAGGATGCCAGGGTGGCAGAGGGGGCGGCGGCGCATTTGTGGCGGTCAACTCTGGGGTCGGATGCGGAGCAGCCGATGGCGGAGGCGACCAGGCGGGCAGTTCCGCGGGGCTGGTCGGGCTGAAAAACCGCGTACCGGAAATGATAATTTGCGGCGTGGCGGCCTGGAATACGTTCATGGTGACGATGCCGTTGGTGATCCGTTCCGCGGAAATAGCAACGCTCTCCATGGGATAACCTTCCCTGGGGTATTCTGCTTGCAGCGCAAAGGCGGCTTCGGCAAGTTCGCTCAAACTCACGTTGGTTCCGGTATATTTGGAAAGGATGGGAAAGACGGCGTCCATTGAGATTTTTGGGCCGCCTTCGACGTCGTATGTTTCAACCGTGAAATGAGGCGCGGTATTGGTTTCGCCGGGCGAGTCTGCGCCCGGAGCATTCGTCGCCTGCAGGAGCCCGACGAGAACGCCGAGTGTGAAAAACGCGCGCATCAGGGCATTCCGCGGTCCAATCTGTCCCGCTAACGCATGCAGCAGCGACACCGCCACTGCAAGCGCACGGGCAGAGGTAACAAGAAGGTTTGCCGGAAACGACACGACGCGCCAAAGGCTGGACAATGAGTATTACAGCTTTCTGTCGGGAATGTGACAATCCGGAAACAATAACGGCTAAACATGCTGAAAATGTGGTCTTTGGAATTTCGAGTCCTTTTCAAAACCGTCATCGGTTTGTAACAAATTCGTTTTGCCGGATTCCGCCCGCTCTACGCGGGGCGGTGACGCCGGTGGCAGCGCCACTGACGAATAGCGGCGTCCCTATCTTTCAATTATCAATGCCGAGAAATCTGCCGCCGGGAGCAACGCTGAAATCAAATGGTTTGCCGTCTTTGCGGCCCTCGACTTCGAAGGGAAGGATGTTGTTCCGTTTCACGAACGATTTATCCACACGCAGGATCGTGCCGTCGCCAATGCGCTTTTCAATAGTCGCGCGGGCGCTAGCGGGCACTTCGTCCAGGGAGACTTCTTTGCTTATGAGCGCGCCGTCTGCGGCTGCGTTAAAGCTGGTGTTGGAGCCATCCTGAGCCGTGACGGTGACGTCGAAATTCGTGCCGTCGTCGTCGAGATTTTCGTCAATCGTTTCCACTTTGCCGTCATTTAACTGCGAGGCTATGGTTTTCTGGACGGAATCAGGAGTGTCGGTCAGGGCGATTTGCCGGCTGGCAAGTGTTCCGTCTTCGTCCACCGTAAAGTCTTCTTCTTGTCCGTCTTTTCCAGGACCTTCGATATCGTACGAGACGTCCGTTTCATCCAAATGTTTATCAATTCTATCGGGGCCGCTGCCGTTCAATTCGGATTTGATGGTCTGCCGGACTTCTGCCGGTATTTCCGCGAGGGTCACTTCGACGCTCACAAGAATACCATCCTGCGCCACGGTAAAATCGCGCTCGAAGCCATCTTTGCCTGTCAGTTTGATATCATAGACCGTGTCGTTGTCTTCGGCGCGCCTGGTGATGCCGCCCATTTTCCCATCGGCGACTTGATTTTGGATTGTTTTTTGGACGGCTGCCGGGGTATTGGACAGGGCAACAGATTCATCTGACAGGGCCGGTGCGGCGACTGCGGCACAACCGGAGATGAAAAGCGCAGAAACAATGCGATTTGCTTTCATAGGCAGGTCATAGATTTCCAATCATTTTGTTTCTGACGCTGATATAACCACGCGCCGGGTCCAAATCTTCCAAAAAGTGATTTATTGGCTGGCTTTTAATGGTCACGTTTTTTGGTCCAAACGCAAACTAAAAGCGGGGAGACCGCAAAAGAGACGCCAAAAACCTTTACTTGTCTTTCTTTCCAAGGTGGCGCAACTTTTAGGATGCAGCCGGGCCAGCGACGACTTCTGCATTTTCTTGGAAATTGGGCGATCAACACCCTCGCGGTGGCGATTGCCGCTATGGTCCTGCACAATCATATCCATTGCGATGGGCTGGCGTATTTGGTGATCGCTTCGCTGTTGCTGGGCATTTTGAACGCTTTTGTGCGGCCGATTTTGCTGCTGTTGGCCCTTCCGTTCCTGATCGTGACCCTGGGCCTCTTCACGTGGGTCATCAACGCGCTCCTGCTTTATCTTGTGGGCCTGGTCATGGCGCCGCATTTTGACGTGGACAGCTTTCTTTTCGCGTTTGTCGGTGCGCTCATCATTAGCGTTGTCTCCACGGCGTTAAACATTATGACCGGCAACGCCCGCCTCTCAGTCAGCCGCGGTCCGCCGCGTGGGAAAAAATCGGACGATGATGATGTGATAGATGTGTGAATACCGGAGTGGGACAACTTGTCCCAACACGCTGTCGCCAAATCGAACGGCGCAGGGAGCAAAGTCCGATTAAATCTGTATTCCGGAATTTTGGTGGCCCCGGTGCAAACCGGTTAGCCCCGCCCAATCCATCCGCCGCCCACAACCAATTCGTCCTGGTAAAAAACCGCCGCCTGGCCCGGTGTGATGGCCCGTTGGGGCGAATGCAGTTTCACCTTCACGTGACCGTTTTCAGAGGGTGTCACTGTGGCCGGGGTGCCCGGATGATTGTAACGGATTTTGGCCGTGACTTCGATCGGCGCGGCAAGCCTGTCAAACGGAATCCAATTGCAGTTCGTCGCGGTAAATTCGTCACGATCCAGCGCCGTGCCGTCGCCCACCACCACGCGATTGTTATCCGCGTCCAGTTCCACGACGTACACCGGCTCCGTCGTGGTAATTCCCAATCCGCGCCGTTGGCCGATGGTATAAAACTCGATGCCGTCGTGATGGCCGAGCACCTGGCCGCGCATGTCCACAATCTCTCCGCGATGCTTTTGCACCAGGTTCGCCTGCTGAAGAAACCCGCCGTAATTGTTGTCCGGCACAAAGCAAATTTCCATGCTTTCCTCCTTGTCAGCCGTCTTGAGATTGCAGTGACGCGCCACCGCGCGGGTGTCGCTCTTGGTCTTTTCGCCCAGGGGAAACATCGCGCGGGCAAGCTGGTTCTGCCGCAGCGAAAACAGAAAATAACTCTGGTCCTTGCGCGGGTCGCGTCCGCGCTTGAGCAAATGGCGCGAACCGTCTTCGCTCCGCTCAATCCGGGCAAAATGGCCGGTGGCGATGAAATCCGCGCCAAGTTGGTCCGCACGGTCAATCAACCGGCCAAACTTCAGGTTTTGATTACACATCACGCACGGATTCGGCGTGCGCCCGGCCTTGTATTCGTCGGCGAAATATTGGATGACGTGCTTCTGAAACTCCGCCGCCTCATCAATCAGGTAGTAGGGAATGCCCAATGAATGGCAAACCGCCCGGGCATCCGTCACCGCCTGCGGCCCGCAACACCTGTCCTCGGCGCGATTCACGCAATCCTGCGGCCAGAGCTTGAGCGTGATGCCGATAACGTCAAATCCCTGTTCAAGCAAAAGCGCGGCCGTCGCGGAGGAATCGACTCCCCCGCTCATGCCACAAACCACACGTTGCCGCTTTTGCGAAGTCACAAGTGAACAGTATATGATTTTCCTGCAATCTGTAAACCGGTTTGCATCGGAGCTTTCGATCCGTCCAACAGTCTGGATTTGAATGAACACAGCGCGGCAAAGCCGAAACCAAAACAAGAAGCAACGAAAATCACATTTTGCGACTGCACAAAAAATCCTCGCGAGATTGTGTGATTTGGACGGATTGCAGTGCAAAGGGCCGGTGGAGTCTCTGATAAACTGATAACCATTCTTAAACATATGAATAAAGCCTTATTTGGGCTGGTTTCAGCCGGGGCGTTGCTAACTTTTTCAGGCGCGGCAAGCGCGAATCAACCCTCCCTGGCAGATCCACGAATGGGGCACTTTCACGTCGTTGCAGGACAAATCCGGCCTCTTGCCATCCAACCGCATGCCGAATTCCCACAAGTCGGAGGCAAAGGCTTTCAGTTCTGTCATCCGGATGTGACGATGTGATTGGAAACGCCCGTAATCTATATTCATCCGCCCGCGGATTGCGCCAACGGCCAGAGGGCCGATGTAAGCGTGAAATTTCGCGGCGGCTGGTTGATCAAGTTTTATCCCAATGGCGTGTCTGACGCTCCGGGGCAGACGAATGGTGTTTTTCAGTTTGTCCACTTGGGTTCGGATACTACGCGGCACCTGGAGTGGAGTGATTTGCAAATCGGTGGTGACTGGCCGCTGATTAAGACTTCAGCGCATGTCTGGACATCGCCGCGCGACGTGCAGGCGGCGCGAAATCGAAGTTTGTATCCATCCCGTCGGGTGAGGTCCCGGCAATAGGCGTGGATG
>DASYYL010000264.1:0-4580 GCA_035933915.1 Verrucomicrobiia bacterium | reverse complement strand
GCCGGAATTAACCGAGGCCATTCAGGAATTTATTCGCGTCAACAATCAGAATCCCAAGCCGTTCGTTTGGACCAAAAAGGTCGAACAGATTTTGGAAAAGGTCGGCAATTGTAAAGCCGTTACTGAAACACTACACTAGTTTCCACTCGTTGTGGCGTTAAAACCCAATAAACACGGGCCTTTTATCCCGGCGAAAGGGCTTCGTTTCCGGTTTCCACCCTATAGGCACAAAAATGGCAACGGCTTTCTGACTGCGCCGTGGAGGCTGAGAACTCAGGACTGCGGACTGTGGACTTTCTACGGCAATAGAAGGACCCGATAGAACGCGGCGGGATTTGTGCCGATCGAATTGGTCACGGTGAAGATCGGGCCGGTCGCGCTATAGTTATTCAAGTTAAGCCAATTTGTCGAAGCCAGGTTGGTTGAATATTGGACCTGATATTCGACGTTTGTTTGCGTATTCCATGATAGGGAGAGCGCGCTGCCCGGCTGTCGGGAAAAACTTTGAATATTTGGGGCGGGGATCGGCCAGACGTTGACATCGTCCAGGCCGAGGTACCATTGATCGTCCATCTGGCCAAATTGCAGCACGGTGCCCGGTCCCGTGGCCGTGACGATGAATTGCAGGTTCGTCCATCCGTTAATTGGTGGAATATTGGTCTGGTTATATTGTGTGACGCCGTTCCAGGAGACGACGAACTGGTTAGGCGTGTTCGAGCTGAGCAGGTTTGTCGTTGGGGGCAGATCTGCCACGTTGGGACTGTTCAACCATAAAGAGAGCAAATAAGACTGGTTGGTGACTGTCGGCAATGTCTGGGAAATATAGCCGAGAGACCCATTTTGGCCGAACGCGGCATAATAATTTCCGGTGTGGGGTAAAATTCCAGTTCCGCCATTATCCACAAGGGTGTCACCCTGGACGCCGTTGGTGTTCAAGGTCCAATCAGTAAAGTCGCCAGTCTCAAAGCCGCCGTTCAAAACTATATTCTGGCCGATGGACAAATTGAACTGGCGATATTGGACAACGCCGCTGTTTTCATCCGTAAATGAAACCTGTCCGGTATAGGCGCCCACGCTTAAAGTGTCGGCGTTGGAATTCAAAACGGCCGTCACGGTCGCCACCGAATCCGCGCCGAGGGTTCCGTTCGTGGGCGAAAGATCCAGCCAAACTGGCGCGTGGGCCTGCCAATTCAACGAAACCGCACCGGAATTGGTGAGCGTGAAGCTTTCCGATGTCGCAGTGAAGGGACCGCCTTCGGCGCCACTGACATTAAAACCGGCGGCGGGCGCGACAATCAGCGATTCGGTTACATCCAGCATAAATTGCAGGCTTTCGACGTAATTGGAACTGACATTGGTGAATGTTACCGTGGCGGGATAAGTGCCGCCGCCCAGAGTGTCCGCATTGGGGGACAAACTGACCGTGACATTCGTCCCTTTGCCTGCGGCGAGTGTGCCGTTTGTGATCGAGGCGACGAGCCAGGACGACGTGTTGCCCAGGGACCATTTGAAGGACGAGCTACCGATGTTGGTCATTGAATATACCTGCGAGGCCGGAACGAATGGTCCACCGGCCAGTCCGCTGGCGGTGAAGCCTGTATTTGGAGTAATCGTCAGAGTAATGAGCGGTGAAGTGAGCGCGTTGATGAGATTTGAGCCAGTCGGCGTGCCCCAGCCGGTGCAAAGATCGTAACCGTTAGTGGCAAAGTATTCATTACCGACAGTAGTATTGGTGTTGTTTCCGGTTGTTATGTCGTGAAAACAACTTGCGTAATTGGCGCTCAATCCGATGTCATAGACTGCAGGATTGATAAAACCAACTGTCGACTCGCCTTTGGCGATCGCCTGTTGATTCACGAGAGCAGCAAAAGCGGCCCAAAGAGGAGCGGCGCAACTGGTACCGCCAACGTCTTGTGTGCGTCCATTATTATAGACGACATAAATATTATCACCGGTTAACGCGACGTCAGGGACATTGCGCAATGTAGCTGAGCCCTGGTTATTGGCCATATTGACATTTTTCTGCCACGACGGAATCGGGACGTTGTTGAAATTGACCCCGCCGCCGCTCCCGCCGTTGCCTTGACCCGTGCTGTACCAGTTCCAAACTGTTTCAGATGACCACGCGCCGCCCGGTCCTGTGGTAGACAGCGTCGTGCCGCCGACAGTTATAATATTTGTGTCGTCCGCCCATTCTGAAATGCCTGAATAAAATGCGCCGTCATCACCAGATGCCTGGAAAAAACTTTGTCCTTGCGCCTGCATCTCCTCGTAATAGGTATCATAGCTGGAACTGTCGCCAATCAGCCATGATGAACTGATCTGTTTGGCAACATCGTTGGTGGCGATACAGTTTAGTAAATCCGGCACACTCGTGCTCCCCCCATTTGGCGCCTCATAGACGATGACTTTCGAAAGGTTGGTGGCCATTGAAACGATCATTTCAATGTCCAAAGATACTTCTTCCGAGCCGCTGCTGGTCCTGCGCACGCTGCCATCGGGTAAAGCATTTACCAGAGTTGTAATCGGCAAATTATTCGTTCGTTCGTAAAAGGCGATGTCATTTGAAACGTAGGCGTCCAGTTCGAACAAAGCGACAATCTGCCCGGCGCCGTTGAGCGCGACACCGGGCGCATAGGCCGCGTGAAAATCCGGTCCCATATATTCTCCGCCTGGTCCTGAACCGAGAGCCGGTCTGGCGCCGGATGGCGAGGTCATGGGAGTCTCCGGCCTGATGGCCGGCTTTGGAATAAAAAAATTGTCCAGTCCATCGACGTGCTTAATCGCGGCGCCCAGGTTAATTGCCGGGTCCGAATCCGGCGCAAAAAAAGTGCGGCGCTCGACCGGATGCTGATACACCCGCAAGGTCGTGTGAAATGTCCGTTCAATCGTGCCGACGCTGCCGGTCACGTCCACGAGCGTCCGGTTGGCATAAGTGCCAGTGACGGCCAAACCGTTCGAATGAAAAAACTGGACGGCCGCATCGTAGTCCTGTTGCGATGGGCCAAACTGCGAGGTGAATTGGGCCGGAGTGAGGTAATGATGATAATTTGGACTGCGCGGGACGTAGATTTGCCTGAGCAGATCACCGAGGGCCGATTCATTCCGCAGAGGCAGGGTGATGGCGAGGCGCAGTTGGTTCGTCTCGGGAAAATTAAAAAGCGGCTTCAAATGAAACCGCGCGATTGCCGGCGGCACGTGACCGCGCAAGAGTTGAGAGCCCACGAGTTGCTGCGCATCAACCGACCGGGTAGACAACGTCGCTGCCAGAGTGAGAACAAGGGCAATGAGCGCGGCATTTTTGGAAAATGCCGATTTACATTTAAGGTCAACCTGCAAAGAATCGCACTAAGATAGCAGACATTGTGGCGGCGTTCAACCGCACGTCCGGCCATCCCAAATCCGGCTTACTGCGAGCGCAACCGATAAAATCGCACCGAATAGCGAGCCCATTGCGGGTCACCGAAATAAGCAGTGCCGGTGGTTGCCGTCACCGTATTGGTGGCTGCGGGCAGCCAGACTGGGTTAGTGGAATTGGTGCAGGCGTCTACCACGACGGTGGCATTGGTGGCCCAGGAAATGGTAAATCCAAATTGGTTGTCGTGCACGCCGAAATTTGGCTCGAAGTTCAAGGCCTCCGGCGCCGGCCGATACCAAAACGCGGAACCGGCAAACGACTGGCCAAAAGCCGACAAAGCCGCGTCAAACGCCGGCCATCCCGCTGTTCCTGGACGGTAGTTTACTGTGACGCCGCGGCCGAAACCTGTTTCGTAAAATGCAAACGAACCGACACCGGGCGCGTTTCCGCCGAAATAAACTCCGCTCAGAGTAAAGCAATTCGCAAAAGCGTCGTCCCCAATGCTGGAAACGCTTTTGGGTATCGTCACATTGCCAACGCCCAAGCCGTAGTAAAATGCATAATCGCTTATAGTCGTGACACCTGCAGGTATGATGTAATTGTCAGCAGGCAAGCCGGCAGGGTACGCGATAAGAGTAACCTGTGCGTTGTCAAACAGGACGCCGTTTATACTGCAAAACGCCGAATTGCGGGCGCTCACGGAGATATTGGTCAGGTTCCCGCACGATACAAATGCCTCCTGGCCGATGCCGATGACGCTGGCGGGGATGGTGACCGAAGTCAAGCCGCTGGCCTCAAAGGCAAAGGCGCCGATATTAGTCACGCTATTCGGTATGCTGACTCCGGTCATGCCGGAGTTACCGCTAAATGCAAAATCTCCGATCGACGTGACTGGATAACCGCCGAGTGTGCCTGGAATAATGACCGAAGAGCTGGAACCATTGTATCCAGTAACGGTTACACCGCCATTATTGATCGTAAACGCGAACGGTGACGACCCCACCCGCAGGCGATAGAAACGGGTGTGGAAGCCGCCCCATTGAGGATCGGTGAAATTGGTCATGCCTATCGTCGCAATCACCGTTACGGTGGATATTTGCAGCCAGGCCGGATTGGCAAGGTTGGTGCAGGCATCTACCATGACAGAGGAGTTGGTGGCCCATGAAATGGTGAATCCAAATTGATTGTTGTTAACACCCACATTTAAGATCTCAGGGGCCGG
>DASYYL010000262.1:0-60315 GCA_035933915.1 Verrucomicrobiia bacterium | reverse complement strand
GATGGGAGCAGTGGCGAAATATTGTACCCTTGCAGGGTTTTCAGTTTGCGCATGCGCGGGTAGTCAAAGCGGATGGATGGGAAACAAGGGACGGAGGGAATTTGTGAACGGGTCAGAGATGACTAACGAAGTATTTTCATTTCCCGGCCGACCGTGACAAAAATAATTTGCGAAATTCGTGGACGGCCAGAACGGTCGAACCGGGCAGATCGGACTGCTACGGAAAGCCTTGCTTTTGGTTACCGCAATGGATAAATCATCGTAAACCAGTGGATACGGCGAGCTGCCAAAATTCCTGACGGCAAAATATCGGAAGTGGTAATATGAAACCTAAGGTCAAGGAAATCCTTTGGGATGCGTTTGCGGTCGCCTTCATTGGGCTCGGGTGCTTCCTTCACGGATGGCCATCTTTGATTTTTCTGATGCTTGGCTCTTTATGTGCGCCGTTCGCGCTCTATTTTACCCTTCTAAACCATAGGGTTCACAGCGTAAGCAAGCGTCTGGCGCGTAGTTCGGCGTTTGGCCTCTTCGCAGTTTTCATCGTCGGTGGCCTCATTTACTGGCAGCAATGGAAACTTCCGGAACCAAACCCATATCCACACTTCGTAGTTTCATTGCACACGGAAAACGCGCCCGATGATCTGGTATTATTGACAAATGATTCTCTAAAAGTTGTCCATTGGGGCGACTGGGACGCAAAGCCCCAATTAGCAATTGGATATTTATTCGTTCCGGCGGAAGCATCAAACGTTGCGCTAGCGGTCGTTGTCCGTAATGACGGGCCAGCTGAATCCGAAGACGCTGAATTAACGTTTATGGTCACGAAATGGTTTAACACATTGCCTGCCTTTGGATGGATGAAAAGTAAGAACGAAAGCAAATTCTCATATGGCAACGGGACGAACGAGCTTGATTCTTGGGCATTATATCTTCCGCCCTTGCTGCCGGGCGATAGTTTTGAAGCTCCCAGCCTAATTGTACAACATGCTCCGATATCTTCCACACCAAACGATGTCCAGCCAAATTTAGGAGACTTTTTGATTATGGTGCGAGCCAAGGAATCACCCGCGCAAGCCGTCAAGGGCCGATTGGTATTTATTCCGTTTGTCACCAACGCCCTGCACAGGCCCTTTATATTGACCTCCGAACCGGACACGAACGGCAAATCCCTTCTTCAAATCGATATACGGAAAGTCCTTGAAACGCAGAAATGAATCCTCATCGTGTGCAATTTCGCGCCAAGTCGGGTGCTTTGTCCAACCATTCCTAATACGATGAAGCCATGAAACCCGCATGGCTGATTTAGGCTCAGACCATCCGGACCGAGATCGATCGGAGGCGCCTCACTTTGGAACTTCGCTACCCATGAAAGCATTTTCGATGCAAAAGTCCTATTTTGTGGAAAAGATGTTAGCAAGTCGGTCAGAACCCAATTCGATTTTCTCGGGAAACATTAGATTGGCGGTTGTGAAAACTGCGAACAACTCTGTGAACAGGTTGGACAACTTAACCTTGAAACAGATTTTTCAACGCACTACGGTGAGCGAAGCTGAGCCAAAAATATGTTGCAAATGCATTACAATCAGTTTGAAGTGGCCGCAGGTGGCCTCGGACTGCAAGGAGCGGTGGCGGGCCAAATACTAGATTTACTGGCTTCGAAGTGCGCAGGGCTTCCTCTCATTGTTTGGCTGATAATCGGCCTCGTATCAGTTGCCGTTGCGCTACGTGTCCGCACGCTTAGGATTGTGTATAAGGGGGAGCGCCGCGAATTCACCCTCGAAACAAACAATGGCAAGGACCGCAAACCTGACAGTCAGCAGAAGATCGAACCGAACGGCGCCCCACGAGCAAAAGGTGAGTAAACGAAATCACAAATATTGGCGAAATTAGATGGTATGTCGGAAGAACTGGACATATACGAAAGTTGCCAGCAATTCAGAAAGACCCAACGTCCAGACATCCTGGACGATCTTTTAGAAATTAATTTTATCCACGTTCCAACCAGAAAGGTGTTGAAGCGCGCCCGATTTTATATCACGGCAGACGGCCCAACCAACGATTGGATTCAAAAGCATCCCACATTCAAGAATGGTTGCTGGCCTTTGGGTTTGATGAATCTCCATCAGTGGTTTTGGAAAATTAAATTCGTCGAGGTCGATGGCCATTTGGAGATTGATGGAGGCGGTGTGGATCCGAAAGTCGGGACGACATTCATCCATGCGGAGTTCGATGATTTCGAGGAGGGTCGTTGGCTTGTCCCACTTGTTAATTTGGCGAATACCCATTTACTTGATCAGCTCCGGCAATTTTACAAAGACGATCCGAAGGCGTTTCCCAGTCCAGAAAGGATTACGCGCATAATGGACGAAGAGTTAAAGAAGCGCGCAAATCAGAAGAAGGCCACTGAGCTCGAACAGATAAAAAGACAGCGCTTGATTCAAAAAACTGAACAAAACGTTCGGATATTTATTGATGAATCCGGTGATGTCGGCTTTGCGGCGGTCCATGATGTCTATGTGTATGCACCCGTTGCCGTAAAGAACGAAATGTACGCAAGCGTCGTCGCGGAATTAAGGGGCCTGCTATCAAAACATTGGGGCGAGAATGCTCCCAAGGAAATCCACATGTCGGCTGTCCCGGCATCCATGCGCGAGGAGATTCAGAATGATTTTGCCCGGATTATCCTCAAATACGACATTCGCATACTATGTTGTGCAATGTCAAAATGGCCGTTTCTTAAACATCTATTCCGATGTCACGCCGAGGCAAGATTTCACGAGGAAATGCCACTGAATATAGCCTGGGCTGAATTGGTGGCAGACAAGGAATATTTCCTGCAAGCTAACTTTCTAGCCATCACGGTCGAGGAGGTTGTCGCCGGCCTTGCCATTGATTTCCTAGTCAACGGAATTTCCGCTGAATTTTATCACGACCGCAAGCACCGCGTCTGGATGAATAATGCCCTTCAACTTGGATTTAAAAAAGGAATTGAAGCGGCGCGAAAGCACGCCGAAAACTTTTTTGGCCTTCCCCTGGTTCCTCCTATGAAATTTGCCGTCGCCGACTCTGAGATTGAAGCGTGTCTTTGGCTTTCAGACTGGCTCGCGAACGAGCTACGCGCTTGGTTTTACCACCAACCTCTATCGTCGGCATTTGAGAAGGCGAAACAAAACATCCGATTCGTCGGCTTCGATGAGCATGGGGTAAAACACACCTCGCGCGAAATAGGAGGGCATTCTGACGAAGAGCTTCCGGATTTGCCCCGTGAGATAAGGCGCGGCGACCCGGTCGGTAAATCAATTTGAATTGCGGTCGCCACAAAAACCGCCGCCCGACGGTTGGACCGCATTTGTCCCACCCTCCCTAATAAAATGCGGCCATGAAACCTGCTTGGCTCATTTACGCTGAAATCGTCCGAAAAGAAATCGACCAACTAAAACCAAAAAAGGCCGGCAAAAACGTCGAACGGCGGCTATAGCAGTCCGTTAAAAAACTATGGGCATTGCTGCTGAGAGGATTTTTGCCCTGTGGCGTGGAGAGAGGAGCGAGCATGTCTTTTATGGACCTGGACGCGACGAGCAACAAAGCCACAGGACAAAAGGACCTCAGCCCGAAGAACCTTATGTGGCGGAGCAGCAATATGCATAGCTTTTTATCGGGCTGCAAAAGGAAATGGCGCCACGCCTGCGACCAAAAACAATACCCCGGCTCCCTGGGCGATTGGGAAATCCTGATCCAGACGTTGGGGCGGAAGCCGCCATCCTAAACGGGCGAATAGCACGAATGGATGCTGACCGGGACCTCGCTTTGTAGAGAAATCGAAATAGGAAAGCACTTCGCCTCCATGTCAAAACTCACAAACTTGATCTCACCTTCGTATGATTTATTAGCCCTTAAGCAGACCCGGTATGGAGCATTATTTTTTTCGGACACAATCCAAAAAAACTCGATACCAGCCGGAAAATCGAGAAGATTCAATGCCTGACTTTCGCCGGGACAAATGTCTACAGAAGCCGGATTTCCGGAAATTGACCAGCACAGGCGGTCTTCAATTAACGGGCAAGGACGGCTTCTAATGATAAAAGTCGACCCGAAATCAAGTATGTCGTCGTCCTCATATTGCAACGAGATATATGCCCAGCACTGCCTTATCGGATAGGGGCTATTGTTTTTGACCCTGGCTCGAACAAAAACACCGCCGTGAGGCGAAATCGAAAGCTCCAGACCGTCCCATATCCGTTGGGCTTTAATCCGGTCTTGAAGAAAGAAAACACCAACGCTCACCGCGCCGCCGGACAAGGCGCCCACAATCGCTCCCCAAAGCGCAGCAGACGTCTCGACATTCATAGGCTGAAATCTATGTTTCTGGCTTATCGAAGGCCAGATCATTTAGCCCGTTTGTACCCCAGCGAAGACGGGCCGTTTCCTGTCACGGCCAAAAAACCTCCAAGATCCCAATAAAACGACACTTTCCCGCTCGTTTCCCTTTTGCACTCCCTATATCCAAAAAATGTGTATGCCCTCCGCCCCCATCGTCCTCGTCCTCCTCCTCGTCCTCGAACCCCTGCCCAAACCGTTCGTGTATTTCCCGTAGTTCGCGGTTCACCATCGCCTTTGGCATATGCGGCTCGCACCGTCCGCTGCGTGAGGCTTTTCCAGTTAAAAATTCAATCCATTCGGTTAATTCTGTCTAAATCCCCCCGCTTCCCCCATGCCGCGCCGAAGCTCTGCGAAGGCGGGCACGCCCGGCGTAGCTTCTGAGCGAAGACGGGTCGTTTCCCTTCACCAATACCAAAAACCTCAATTCTCCAGGGAACTCTGTCCATTCCGCCTCGTTTCCATTTTGCACTCCCTATGGGCAAAAATTGTGTATGCCCTCCGTCCCATCGTCCTCGAACCCCCGCCCAAACTGTTCGCGTATTTCACGATTTCGCGGTTCAACGAATCCGTATCCATCTGACGGACGGACGCAATGTTTTGGCTATTTTCTGGCGAAAATGGCGAGAAAAAGCGGCGCACTCGTCTGAACGGTGGTTGGATTTCCTTCGAACCACCGATACACGTCCGGGCCGCCATTCGGGGGAATCTCAATCAGCCCGACCAAACGCAACCGTTGTTTTTGATATTTCGGGAACCAGTCCAGGAGCAGTGTTTTCGAGTCTGAATATTGCAGCCACGAGACGGGAACGTGGACAAAGACAACATAGTCGGGATTGTTTTGTTCGATTTCGTGAATCATTCCTTCCTGCATTTGAAGAGCGTAAGGCTGTGGCTCCATAAGGTCGTGGGTGACGAGATATCCGGTGGCAGCGCGGCGATGGCTGTAGAAGTAAATTTCAGGCTCGGAACCCAGAACGGCGATGCGCCCAGCGGGCGGGCAATGAGCGGCGAGATAACGGCCGACTTCCACCGCCTCGGGGAATGGATTCGTTCCGTAGATGGCCCGCGAGACGGCAACGGGCCCCAGTGTGAAGTAAATATCGCTCCATTGAAGCAGCGGGCCCGCCAGGCCGACAAAGAAAATTGGCATCAAAATCAGCCGTGGAGAAAAGGAAATTTTTAATCGCGGCACAAGGGCGGACAACCCGTCGAACGCGGCGCCGCAAAGCAGGCCGGCGGCCGGAAATAATTGAATAAAATAATGCCCGCGCCAGCCGGGATAGACAGCCGCGGCCGAGAACAGGAAAAACGCGCTCACGAAAAACCGCCGAGTTGACAGAGCAGGCGCGCAAAAGAGCAGAACCAGCCCAAGCAATGAAAGACTCCATAATCCCGGCGCGGCCATAAACAATAGAACGACTTGACCCAGCGCCGTTTCCAATCCGCGCTTAAACGGGAGTATGCCGGCGTGAGCCTCGGGGAACACGAAGCCCCAAAACCAGAATTGCGGCCAATCCCCGGCGAACACGATAAGAATGCAGGTGATGACGAAGGGAAGCAGACCGCCCAGCGCGAGGCAGCCCAGGCGCACCGCCAAACGGCGGGGCGATCGCTCTTTCGAAACCCATTCACAGCGGACCAGCCAGATCGCGGCAAAAATGCTGAAAACCGCGCCGGTTTGCTTCATTAGAAGCGCCAGGCCAAGAAACAGGCCGGCTAAAAAAATCCGGACCGGACCGGATTGGCCAGGGTCCCGGAGCAGAAAAATGCCGGCAACAGCCGGCAGCATGACGTAATGGGTGGCGTGCGCGGCAAGCGCGAGGGAGGGCGGGCTGATGGACAAAAGAGCGTAGCCCGCGGCAGCAGCGACGGCGGCGGCTTCACTAAAAACGCGCCGCGCCAAAACAAAAACGAGAACGGCAGTAGCCAAAGTGACTAGAATGACTGCTGCGTGAATTCCAGCGGTGGTCTGGCCAAACAGCGCCATGGCCAGCGCGTATGCCGCGCACGTGCCGGGAAATTTTAAAGCATCCGTGTAAGCCGCTTTATAAATTGAGACTCCCTGCAACATGAGCTGGCCGCCGTAAGCGAGTTCCCCTTCATCACGTTCCAGGGGTGTATCGAGAAGACGAATCCGAATTACCATCACGATCAGCAAGGTCACACAAAGCCACAACCAGGACCAACGCCGCTTGCGCGGCGGTGCAGGCAAAGCTTTGGTAGAATCGTTCATCCGGCTCACTGTTCCAACGGCCCGCCCGACGCCAATCCGGTCCAATGTATTTTCTTCAGGGTCACAGGCGGTTTTGTTCCGCCCTATCGTTTAAACAAAAACGAGCGCGGGCAAGAAGAAGATTTAAAATCCTCGTGTTCTTTTTTTATTTCTTTGGTTTAATTTGAGCTGTGACAAAGAAATACGCATCGCTGCTTGCGACGTTGCTGTTTTTGGCCGCCGGCTGCCGTCGCGAAAAAGTCGAAGTCTATCAGGTCAGCTCCGACCAGGACCAGCCGCAGCAAACATCTCCCGCGCCGACGACAAATTCCGAAAGCCTTCCACCCGGCCACCCGGACATTTCTATGACGGACAATTCGTCCGCCCAGATGCCGTCTGGCGTGGTGCCATCGGACGTACAAAATGCTTCACCTGTAACATGGACGACGCCATCTGACTGGGTATCGGTTCCGCCGAGCGAAATGCGCGTTGCGTCGTTTAAGGTCGCCGGGGAGAACGACCAGGCGGCGGACGTCAGCGTCGTTCCTCTGGCCGGCATGGGAGGCGGCGACTTCGCCAACGTCAATCGCTGGCGCGGACAGGTTGGTTTGCCGGCGGCGCCGGACGATGAACTGCAAAATGCGGCGCAAAATGTCCAGGCCGGAGGCCAGCCGGCAAGTCTCTTTGACATTTCCGGCCAAAGTCCCTCCGGCAACCATCCCACTCGAATCCTCGGGGCGGTTCAGCACCGCGACGGAACAACCTGGTTCATCAAGATGACCGGCGACGCCGCCCTGGTTGAGCAGCAAAAGCCCACGTTCATTAAATTTCTTCAGTCCCTGAATTTCGCTTCGCAACAGACACAGGCGCAATTACCACCGGGCCACCCGGACGTCAGTGGCATGCCCGCGCAAACAGCGGAAGTAACTTCTTCGAGCCATCCTAACTGGACTGTCCCGTCCGATTGGCAACCCGTTGCTGCCGGAGAATTTCTCGTTGCGAAATTCGGCATTAACGCCGGCAACGGAGCCACAGCAGACGTTAACGTCAGTTCTTCGGGGGGCGATGGGGGCGGACTCGCGGCCAATGTCAATCGCTGGCGCGGTCAACTTGGCCTGCCGCCGATGGATGAGATTTCCACGATGACATTCGAAGTTCCCGGCGGCGAGGCCCAACTCGTGCAGTTCACCGGCAACAGCGTCGAAAATGGAAAGCCGTCAGGAATTGTGGGTATCATCGTCACGCTGCCGGGCCAGACGTGGTTTTATAAACTAATGGGCGATCCCGCTGTCGTCGCCGCGCAAAAGGATGCGTTCACTCAGTTTGTCAAAGGGGTGCGATATTAACCACTCCCTCACGGTCGGGGCTCTGTTAAAAGCCGCGCGCTTTTTTCCTTTTTCCTGCCGCCCTTTTCCTCTTTCCTTCACGTGTGGCTGAAAAAGTTGAAGCACCGGTTGAGCGCCTGAAGCCGGAAGATTTCCTGCGGCTCATCGAAAAGAGCCGCCTGGGCAAGCTCAAAATCTACCTCGGCCTGGCGGCAGGGGTGGGCAAAACCTATGCCATGCTCGAAGAAGCCCATCGCCTCAAGAAAGCCGGAGTGGACGTCGTCATAGGCTGGGTGGAGACGCATGGACGCAAGGAGACCGAGGAACTCCTCGAAGGCCTTGAAATCATTCCCCGAAAGAAAGTGCCTCACGGCAATACCGTTGTGGAAACGCTCGATGTGGAGGCCATATTCAAGCGCTACCCGACAGTCTGCATTATTGACGAGCTGCCCTTTTCCAATGTTGCCGGATCACAATATCCTAAACGCTATTTGGAAGTTCACGATTTGCTGCTGGCCGGCATCAACATCATCACCGCCATGAACATCCAGCACATGGAAAGCCTGCATGACACGGTACTGCGGGCCACGGGCGTGGATGTGCGCGAACGTATTCCCGACCGGTTCGTCCTGGAAGCCGACCAGATCGTAAACATTGATTTGACCGCCGAGGAATTGCGGGAGCGGATGAAGAGCGGAAAAATCTATCACGCCGACCGCGCGGCCGCCGCGTTGGAGAATTTTTTCACCGAGAACAATCTAAACACTCTCCGTGAGCTGGCCTTGCGCGAAACCGCCGCCGCGCTCGACCGCCGTCCCCGCCTCGGCAGCAAATCACCAACGGATGTCAGCGAAAAAATCGCCGTTTTTTTCAGCACCAATCCCGATACGACGGCCCGCCTGCTTCGCGCCGCTTCGCGACTGGCCGGCAAACTCAATCGCGAGTGGATGGCCGTGTATGTCCGCCGCAAAAGCGAAGACCCCAACCGCATCCCATCGGATGTGCAGCGCAAATTCATGCAAAACGTCCAGCTCGCCACCGAACTGGGCGGCAGCGTGACCGTCCTGGAAAGCGAAAACGTGTGCAAGGCCCTGCTGGATTACTGCCGAAAGAATGACGTGAACCTCGTGGTCATCGGCACCAGCGAACGCAAATGGTGGCAAGTCACCCGTCCTGATGTGCTTGATTTTTTCATGCATCATGCGCCGGGAATTGATATTCACATCGTGGACCCGAACAATTGACGATTGTCAACTCATTGTGATTCAGGGGGTTATCAGTTTTTAATTGAATTTTTCCAAATTTGCGGTCTCTTGTTACGGATGTGCCGAGGCTGTTTAACCTCAATTTTAGCCATTGCCCTCGCTTACACCGCGGCTGGGGCGCCGCAGGCGGTCACTGTCAATCTGGATTATGTGGCCGGCCTTGCGCTGGCCCGCGCGCAACATGCGTTTCATTCACCGAGCGCCAACCTGCCAGCCATATTGAACCAGACAAACCTGGACTACGATAAATACCGCGAAATCCGATTTATCCACGGCAAAGCACTTTGGGCTGAAGATGATTTGCCATTTCGGGTGGAATTTTTTCATCCGGGCTACATTTTCCACGAACCGGTTCAGATCAATGAATTTACCCCGGGCTACACACAACGGATTCCGTTCGTAGAGGATTTTTTTGATTATGGAAATTTAAAGATTAAGAATAAAATCCCGAGAGACGTCGGTTATGCGGGATTTAAGGTCGTATATCCGCTGAACAAGTCCAACGTTTTCGACGATCTGGCAGTTTTCCAGGGGGCCAGCTATTTCCGCATACTTGGCAAAGACCAGAGCTACGGAATGTCGGCGCGCGGCCTGGCTTTGAACTGCGCAGAACCAGAGATCCCGACCGAAGAATTTCCGATTTTCACCGATTGGTGGCTCGGCAAACCGGCAAAAAATGCCACGAACCTGGTATTGTATGGCATCCTTGATTCCGACAGTTGCGCCGGCGCATACGAATTTAACATCCGGCCGGGCCAAACAACCGTCGTTGATGTGGACGCCGTGGTTTATTTCCGGGAACCCAGTATGATTCTTCAGAACGGTCTGAACATTCCGCCGATTAAAACCGTGGGCATGGCACCACTCACGAGCAGTTATTGGTTTGGAAAAACCACCGAATACAAACCCGACGATTACCGATCCGAGGTTCACGATTCAGACGGTTTGATGATGGAAATGTCCAATGGGGAGCGGCTTTGGCGGCCGCTCAACAACCCCCGGGAACTTCGGCACCAGATCTTCGACGCGCCAAATATTCGCGGTTTTGGCCTGATGCAGCGCGAGCGCAACTTCACCGCTTATCAGGACCTGTTTACGGATCATCAGGACGAGCCGAGTGTCTGGGTCGAACCACGCGGCACAAACTGGACTGATGGCGATGTGCACCTGGTGGAATTAAACGCTCCGACGGAAGATTGGGACAACATTGTCGCTTTTTGGAGTCCCAAAACCGTGCCACAGCCGCTCCAGCCCTGGCGATTCAGCTACACGCTTTACTGGACGCGCGAAATGGACCGGAAATTTTCGCCGCCTGACAAGGTCGTCGCGACGCGCGTTGGTATCAGCAAGGGATCCGAAGCGCGCGAGATAATGATCGATTTTGCCGGGCCGAATTTAAATAAATTTGCGCCGACGAATCCGCCTGTCGCTATCGTCAATTGCAGTCCCAACGCGGCGATCGTGGCAAACCAGGCGGTTTGGAACCCATTCGAGAAAACCTGGCGCGCGGTTCTCAAGATGCAGCCCACCACCAATACCGCTCCCGTGGACCTTCGGTGCACGCTGCAACAAAACAAAAAGCCCATCGGCGAAACCTGGATCTATCAATGGACCCGGCCCTAGTGTCATGGCACTAAATCCACTACCCGTTCCGCTGCCCGCGGATGCAACCGTCCTGGCGGGGCGTTCTCTCGATGAATGGAATGCCGCCTACGCGAAAGTGGAAAATTATTTTTATGCCCTTCGCGTCCGCAACAAGACGTTGCTGGGCCAATCCGTGCTTCGGGTGCTTGACCGCGCGATGGCTCGCGCCGTTTCCGAACCGGATCGCTCGGCTACAGAATTGGCAGTCGAAGAAATGGAACGCCTTGTCAACGAGTGGTTTGCCGACGTCCTGCAAATTTCGCCCGAGAAGCGCGACCGCACACTCTCGACTCGAGGCCGTCTCGCGCTCCTGCTGGCCGACATGCCCGGCAAATGGCAGGACCAATTCCTGCGCCCCGGACCATGGCCCGACGAATTTGTCAGCGCCATGCGCGAAGGCTTCCTTCGGGCGGGCCCGGACTTTCAACTCTCAAAGATGGCGCCGCGCCCCTTTGATTTAGGCCCGCTGACGACCCTCACTCAACTGGGCAGAATGCCCTACGTCCGCATGGTCCTCATCTGGGCCATTCTTATTCTGCTCTTTGTGCTCGTCTTTAAGCTGACGCATTGACGCCGGGCGTTAATTCTCCCTAAGCCACTGCCCTGTCCGGGGCGATGGCCGCCGCCTTGGCCAGCAGTCCATCCAGGTTTTCAACGCAGAAGCGCGACCAGGATTCGTAGGCATCCGGAATTTTCGCCGCCTCGCTGACCGGAATAAATTCAGCGCCCACAATGCCGTCACGCCCATTGGCGATCACTTCGTCGGCAACGTAAACGACGTGGACAATTCCCAGATGCACGTATCCCACGTCCGTGCTGTCGTCGTTGATGACGGC
This sequence comes from Verrucomicrobiia bacterium, assembly GCA_035933915.1. GTDB lineage: Bacteria > Verrucomicrobiota > Verrucomicrobiia > Limisphaerales > UBA11358 > UBA11358. The sequence continues at coordinate 48,653 of DASYYL010000262.1, read as the reverse complement.
GACGGCCATTTCCTTTGTGACGTCAATGGCCACTTCCTCCATGAGCTCGCGCCGCATGGCTTCGTGATAGCCCGGCCCGGTGGTAAAGAGGCCAGTGTCTTCCTCGGAAATATGTCCGCCGACGCCGACCGAATACAGCCCGTGCAGCCGGGTTTCCTGCCCACCCTTGCCGCGCCGGTAGCGCAGGACGCGGTCACCGTGGATAATGAGAGCGTAGGGGATCAACTGCTTGTAACGCCGGTCCTGCTCGGCTTCGCTCCGGTTGAGGTAAAGCACATTGGATTGAGCGGTGACGACGGGCAGATATTTTTCCACTTCCAGGCTCAGGCCTTGAAACACGCCGATCTTTTCAAAAAGGGTTCGCTCGAAACAGAGTACTCGTTCTTCAGTAGCCATAGTTATCTTTCCATGTTGATGATGCGGCTGGTCTCAACGAAGCAAAACTTATTTTTTTTGTTGGCAGATTATTCACACATTTAAACGGACCGGCCCGAAAAAACACCTTCGCCGGCTGATGGTATTCCCCGTTCAAAATCCCCGGGCAAATCTTCCGGCAATAAGGTCGTGAGCGCGTCGCGGTCGGACTTGCCGCTGTTAACCAGGCGCGAGCTTTGGTTGCGAACCGCCGCTTCAAACAGGTTTCGCATTTCGCGCGCATTACCGAAGTGATCGCTTCGCGCCGCGCGCAGGCTTTGGCAAATGGACAGGACACGCTTTTCCATTTCCCCCTGGCATATCAGTCCGCTCTGGGCGGCCATGCGATGAAAAATTTCGAGCAATTCCGCCGGCGCATAATCGGGAAAATTCAGATAGTTCGTGAAACGCGATTCGAGGCCCGGGTTCGAGGCGATGAATTGTTTCATGGGCTCGTTATAGCCTGCGACGATGACGATCAGGCGGTCGCGGTCGTCTTCCATTCGCTTGAGCAGCGTCTCGATGGCCTCGTTTCCATAATCCTGTTCGCCGCGTCCCGCCAGCGAATACGCCTCGTCAATGAACAAAATCCCGTCCAAAGCGGAATCAATCATCGCGTGCGTCCGCACCGCCGTTTGACCGACATATTCCGCCACCAGGCGTCCACGGTCGCACTCCACCACGTGGCCGCGCCGCAGGAGGCCGAGCGATTTGTAGATTCGGCCCATGAGCCGCGCCACGGTTGTTTTTCCCGTGCCAGGGTTGCCAAAAAAGACGCTGTGCAGGCCCGCCTCTACGACCGGCAATCCCTGCTGCCGGCGCAACATTTGCATACGCGCAAAATTGGTTGACCGATGGACCTCGTTCTTCACCGGCTCGAGCCCGACCAGGGCGTCGAGTTCCTTAAAAATGGCGCTCAGATCTTCCTCGCACACGCCTGGGTCGGACGCGCGAGCAGCGAAATCCGCGGCATATTGCCGGGAAATATCGGTGAGTTGCGCCGAAACGACGGCCGAACGCCCGCGGCAGGCATCGGAAATCTCCCCGCCGATCGCGGCGAGCGCCCGGGCGAGTGTCTGCACGGTATAACGGACGAATTCTACCGTCACCGGCTGCAACTGCAGGTCCAGGGCATGCCTGGCGAAAAGCTTGAAAATTTCGTCCACCCCGCGCTTTTCCACCGGCAGCAACATCGTTTCGACTTTTTCCATAGCCGCGCTCCCGCTCTTCGCAAACCAATTTTCAAAGGCGATGGGTTCGCCCTGGGCTGCGGCGAAACCTGAATCGATCAATGCAACTGCATCATCCCCTTTGCGGGCCAGCGCGGCGATGCACGCCGCCAGCGCACCGTAGGCCTGTTCACCCACACCATTTGCCGCCAGCCGCTCCCAAAGGACCAGCGTGGTCAAACGCACAAACCCGCGAAGATCATCAATCAAATCAAATTCCTCGCCGCCAATCTGTTTGACCGTGAGCAGGGGCGGCGTAAGAATTTCCACGCATTCAATGAGCAACTGGAGCTGCAGTACGCTCCGCAGGATGGTTTGTTCCCTGGCCGCCTCCCAGCCAAATACGCCAGCCCGCCAGTCGGCGCGCCGGGATAACAGATAAAGCCGCCGCGAATACGACTCGACGCAAGCGCGCAGGCGGACGGCATCCTCACCGGCAAGCACTGATTGCGACTCGTAATACTTCAAGAGATAGTCCGCCGACATGTCGTCGAGTTGGGCCAATTCTTCGCGCTTGAACGAAATGGTGCGCCCGGTTTTTGGGTTGCGAAAAAGGGTCGTGAGGACGGACCCGGGCAGGATGGATTCATGCAACGGCACGGCGACCGGCGCGGGTTCCTGGACCCGCGGCAGTCCATCCGGCGCGCGTGTCACCTGTTCCAATTCGCGGGCGTGACCCAGCAAGTCCTCCAATTCCTTGCATAATTTATCTTCGTCAGATTCGGGTGACCGGGTCGTTTCCATGCTCGACTTTATCGTCAAACCGCCATTCCGGCAATCCTCGCCTTCAGCTTCAACGAGGATGGAAGATAGAGGATGGAGGATCGTACCCTGCAGCTTTAAAATTTAGCTTGGAGAACCTCGCCAATTCATAGTTAACTCCACTGTGGCCACGCTTGTTTTTGACATCGAAACCTCCGCGCTGCCCCTGGACAATTTCGACGAGGCGCAGCAGGAATATCTCTTTCGCGAGTGCGAAAAAATCGCCGACGAAACCGGGCGCGAAGCCCGGCGGGCGGAGTTGCGCCAGATGTGCAACCTGTGGCCGTTTACAGCCCAGATCGTATGCATCGCCATGCTCAACGCGGAAACCGGACGCGGCCAATCCCTCTTCCTGGCCGACGATTTTCAGGAGGAAATGGACGACGCCGCTCCGGTCAAATTCATCCCCTGCGCCGACGAATCAGAGTTGTTGACGCAATTCTGGGAGGCGGCGCGGAAATTCGACCTGGTCGTTAGCTTCAACGGCCGGGGCTTTGACGTTCCGTTTGTTTACCTGCGCTCGGCCCTATTAAACGTGACTATCTCGAAAAAGAACTGGCTCGGTTACCGTTACGCGACCGAACCGCACTGTGATTTGGCAGAACAATTGACTTTTTACAGCGTGAGCGGACGCGATGGCGCGGCGCGGCGGTTCAACCTGGATTTTTACTGCAAAGCATTCGGCATCGAGTCGCCCAAGAGCCACGGCGTCACCGGCATGGACGTGAACCATCTCATGGCCGAGGGCAAATACCGCGAAATCGCCGAATATTGCCTGCGCGACGTGCGCGCCACCGTGGAGCTTTATAAAATCTGGAAGGAACGGCTGGCCGGGATTAAATGAAACGCCCTAGCCTTTTCCCCTACCGTAACGGGCAGATTCTCGGCACCTGTCCCACTTTGGCCTTCACGCTGCGTCCTTCTGGCATATTTTAAGCTGGTGCCTGAAGTTGGAAAAAATGCCGTTTTTCTTTTTTTCAAAAAAAGTGAAAGGTTTTCCTCCGAACTGCGTATTATTATTGTCGGTCTGAACAACCGGCGCTAAAAGCGAATCAGCTGTTCAAGTTCTGAAGGTGAACGCGGAGAACGACAGCGAAACCGTGAAACCTTAACAACGAACGCCCGCCACCCCATGAAAAAGTCCCCTATTGCCATCGCCATAGCCATTGTCGCATTGTCCCTTAACACTGTTTTTGCACAGGTGAACGGTTCCGCCGGCCCGGCCTGTGGCTTCCAGCTTTCAGTTCCCCAACCGCAATATCCATTGATTCTCTTGCAACCCGACGACGAATGCATGCCATTCGGTTCCAACGCCACCTTTTCCGTCACTGCGCTCAATGCCAACGGTTATCAGTGGCTCTTCAACGGAAATGCCATCACGAATGGGACCAATAGCATCCTCGTCATACAAAATGCCGGAATCCAGAATGTGGGTTATTACTCATGCGATGTTTTCAAAGACTTCGAATCTGTTCCCACGCGCTCGGCGTCACTCCAGGTGTTTACCAATTGGATAGACCCGCAAACGGGCGTGGATCCGATGGTGGTTTACAGCTTTCCTTGCCCGGGCGGTGGATCGCAAGGCAATTGCCCCGGTCATTTTATCGGATACGTGAATTATACCAAGCCATACACGAACGGCTGGGGTTGGACGCCAGATACGACAAACGGCAACACCGTTTTTACTGCGACTGATGCCAACCAGACAAACACTAAGATCGAGTATGTTGGCGAGTGGGCCGATGAAGGATGCAGCCAAACGACGGTGACCGTTCCAAATCCGCCAATCAGCCCGGCCTACAGATTCACGATCTATTTCACGAATAATGTTCCGACAAATGCGTACCCCATCACACTGTCGGGATTCAATCCCTGACGCGCCAGCCTAAAAATAGATTTGCAGCCGCGCTGCGAGGGTGCGCGTTAATGGCAGTTCATTGTAAATATTGAGCGGATTGAGGTTGTATCCTTGATTGGCGATGTTGAGCAGGCCAATCTCGACTTGCACGTTTCGGCCCGGCGAGCGATAACCGGCAAACACGTTGAACTGCCAGAAATCGTCTCCCGGCTCTGTCGGGCTGTAGCCGGAATTATTCTGGCCAAACCATAATGCTTCTCCTTCGGCAAAAAAGCCGCTCGGATGATTGTAGATGGCCGTCAGGTCCAATTGATTTAGGGTGCCTTTCGTCTGCTGCTGCGGCTGGAAGTCAACGAATGGGGCGGGCAGCGAATTGGGCACAGAAGGATAATCATCATTTAATACCGCATGGCTGAGGCGGTAATTCAGTCCAAGAGACCAATCCCTCGCCAACAATTGGTTGGCGGTGAATTGTAAGGTCTCTTCCTGATAGTCTAATCTCTGATCTATTGTGGATGCAACAGGAGGAGGAGTGGCAGGGTGATAAGCAAAGAGTCCATCCATTATATCATCTTTCGAATCCAGAATTTCTCCGGACAAAGTCAGATAAGTTCCTGTATGAAATTTTTGTTCCAGCGAAAGGTCATAGGTCGAGAATCGGGCGCCAGGCGTTGCCCCAACAATGGATTCAGGGATGATGCTGCGATAATTCTGAATAAATCCAGCCACCTGCGAAGGTTCGATTTGATAGCTCTGGTCTATGCTCGCCCCGGCCAGGGACCGGGTATACGCAAAACGTACGGTGGTTCCATCCAATGGTGTAAAAACGAACCCGGCTTTCGGAGAAAACTGCTGTTTCACATCTTCATTTCCCGAAACCGGAGCGTTTCCAAATACATCCGGGAAGGTGACATAGTCATAGTCAATTCCTGCGATTAATTCCAAAGGATCAAGTATTTGCCACTGGTGATAGCCGTAAATGCTAAAGCGCTTAAATATCGAATCTACCTGCTGGTCAGCCGCGGGTGTTGGGAATATTGCGAAAAATGAAGTTGGTATCTGGGAATTGCCCGTTTGATAATCACCGTACTGAACGCGTCCGCCGATGATGGTCGTATGCGCCGGTTGCTCGAAGATTTGCTGCAATTCTCCGGAATAGATGTTGAGGCGATTCATAAAATTTTGGTCCATCGTGAGTGCCCGGACAGACATCAGCGCAGGCGCATAAACGGCCAACAACGTCGGCGCTATTCCATTTGTAAACGAAGCCGTATCATTCAATCGCGCGCCATAAAACAGCGTATGCACGCCGGGCGCCCATTCATGATTGTAGCCTATGCTGACGTTTGGATTTTGCTTTTCCATGTATTGCACCTCCGAATTGACCTGTGCGTTCGGATTATAGTATTGCAGCAAATCGCCGAAATTCGATTGGAGCTGGTTAATATTAAAATAAGCCGTGTCTGAAGGCGTGAGCTGTTGTTTGACGGTCAGCGAAAGCTCCCGTTGTTGGACATCATTGTTGATCCATTGGCCCGGATCGGAATGATAGTACGCTTCGAAATCGTAACTGAAATCGCCATACGTCCCGAATTGCGCGCCCGATTGCGTCCAGGCGCCGCGGCTCAGGTATTCGGTGTCCGAAACCACGCCCGGGCCGTCTTGTTGGAATAATCTCGAATAATCACCCTGGGAAATCGCGGGCGATAGCATCCCCGCGCCGACCGGGGCGAGCAGGTTGGCCACCAGATATTCGCTTTCGGCGGGGGTTTCATAACGCAGGTTGATTTCGTTTGGATCGCTTAATTGCTGATAGCTGTCCGCGAGAAAGAGATGGCCGGAATAGTTCGCGTAGTCGTAATTCACCGCGCGTGAGGCCTCGTTTACACTCACGTCAAACATGCCCGCGTCCTGATACATCGTGGCCAGGCTGGCGCTGCGGAGGGCCTGGTCCTGGTCCAATAATAATTGGGAACGATAGACGCTGCGGTTGTCGTTTAATTCCTGCGACTTTTCCAGATCTCGAATGGCCTCGTTGATTCGATTTTGCTCCTGGTTCATCAAAGCGGAATAGAGCCATGCCGTCGGGTCGTTCGGGTCCAGCTGCTTCGCGCGCTGAAATTCCGCCGTCGCGCGGTGAAAATCAAAGCCATCCGCGTAAGCCTTGCCCAAATAACTCCGGAGTTCCGCGCGTTCCGGCTCGATAGCCGCCGCGACAAGCAGATCTTCCCGTCCGCCGGCAAAATCCCGGTTCCGAATGCGGCACAAACCGCGGCCCAGCCAGGCGTTGCCCAGCGACGAATCGACGGCCAACGCGCGGTCGAACCAGTCAATCGCCAGTGCGGTTCGGTTTTGCGCGGCGAGCAGGAACCCGCGCAGCGCCAGCGCTTCGGCATTGCCCGGCGCCAGCGCCAGGCTTGTATCCAGAGCCTTCATGGCCCGGTCGGCGCGGCCAAAACTAAATTCCAATTCCGCGACGCGTTCCCAGGCAAAGCCAAATTGCGGGTCAACCTCCGTGGCCCTTTTGGCGACGTAGAGAGCCCGTTCCAACGCTCCCGGCACGGCCATAGACTGATCGTAATAAGAGCGCGCGAGGAATTCCGTGGCCAATTTGGGCTCAGAGGTGTTTGGAACCGATTGATGTTTGACGGCGGCAATCAATTCGCGCAAGGCATCGGCAAGACTCTGAATACGCTCATCGCCGCCGTTCAATGACGACAGCGCATCCTGCGCGCCGGCAACATTTCCCACGGATAGCAGCACCGCGGCGTGGTAAAGCTTCACCGCATCAGAAATATGGGAGGTCGCATTGGGAAATCGCGTGAGGGCCGCCGGCAAGTCGCCATTACGATACGCCGCCAGCGATGGCGCGAGCGATTGCGTTTCCCGCGCCGTCAGGGGCAGGTCGTTCAGGTCAAGGACGGCGGGATAATAAAAACACCATTGCAAGAGGTTATTGGCAATGAACCCGGCTGCCGGGGCCGGCGCTTTTCCCGGGTCCACTACGGCTTGCTGTCCGTTTGTCAGGAGCAGAGAACCGCTCGAATTCACAAACTTCACTTTGCCGTCAATCACCGAAAGCGTCGTCCTGTCCGCCTCGTTCACCGCCATAACAAATTCCGTTCCTTCAACACCCGCCATGCCGCCGCGGGTGATGATCTGGATTTGTCCGGGCCTGTCCCGATGAAAGAACGAGATGATGCCGCGGATAAGGTGCAACCCGCACTGTTGTTGCTGTGATTGTGGCGAAAGAATTTCGATCTCTGTGGAAGCGCCCACCGGCACCACGCTTTGGTCGGACCAAAGCAGGGCGGCGCGGCTGTTTGCGCTGGTACGCAGTTCATCGGAGGGTCGCAAGACCTGGCCGTCCCGGGCCGGGACCCATTGTGTGGTCCGCGCGTAGAGGATTTCAACGACTCCCTGGAGTTGCCTGACCTTGATTTCGTTCGTTCCGCCAGCGTCGACTCCCCGCGCAAGCAAGACATAGCCGGTAACAATCGTGAGCCATCCTGACAACACGATGCCAAAAACCTTCCGAAATGTTTTAGGAAATGGGCCTGACATTTCCTTGATTGAATCAAACGGTTTATAGGGGCAATTGACGGGGTTTTCAATTCAATTCGGCGATTATTTTGTTTACAAATCATCGGATACAAGGACATTAGTTCCATGTCGGATGATTCCATCCCAACCCGCACGACGTTGCTGGAGCGGCTCAAAGACTGGCGGGATAACCCAAGTTGGCAGGAGTTTTTCGACACCTACTGGAAGTTGATTTACGGTTTCGCGATCCGCAGCGGCCTGAATGAAGTCGAAGCGCAGGACGTCGTCCAGGAAACTATGCTGGCGGTCGCCAAACATATCCCCCACTTCAAATACGACCGGAACATCGGCTCGTTCAAGCATTGGCTCCTGCAAATGACTCGCTGGCGTATCAGCGACCAAATCCGCAGGCGCGAAAATTACGCCGCCCCTGCCGCCAACGAAGACAACGCCACTGAAACCCAAACCGGTCCCGCCAACAAAGTGGCCGACCCGGCCAGCCTCGATCTTGATGCATTATGGGAAGCCGAATGGGAGAAAAACCTGCTCGACACCGCTGTAAACAAGGTCAAACGCGAAATCGATCCCGAAAAATACCAAATTTTCGATTTCCTCGTGAATAAAGCATGGCCGGGGCAAAAGGTAGCCGATGCGTTTGGCCTGTCGATAAACCAGGTCTATATAGCCAAACATCGTGTGACCGAATTGATTAAGGAAGAAATCGAGCGGCTCAAAAAGAACTTCTGAACCGACCGGCTACGGACGCAGGGAAACGCCCTACCGGATGGGCAGCAAAAAAATCTGAAAATATTTTGAAAGGATTTCCCTCGAGCTGCGTATTTATATCTATGGCGGTGTGATCATCGCCTAAAACCAGGTGTAACGGGAACTGGCCCGTTACTATCGCCATGGCGGCGGGATTATATGCCAGCTCCGATGGGTTTGGGCGCAACGGGGAATTAACGGGCGGAGCTGGCATAATCCGTCATTTCTGCGCGAGAGTCGTTGAAGCTTTCAGGGTTGAGCCCCTATAATTAGGGGGTGAGCTTCGACGACACTATCGCCGCCATTGCCACGCCTTTGGGCGAAGGCGGCCTGGCTGTTCTGCGCATTTCCGGACCGGAGGCAATTGCGATCGCAGACAAGATATTCGTGGGAAAAGACAGGCCTTCCACCGCGCCTTCCCACACGCTTCACTTCGGCAAAATCGTTCGTGACGGAAGCACGATTGACGAAGTTCTTCTGGCCATGTTGCGGGCGCCCCGGACTTTTACGCGCGAAGATACGGTGGAAATTTCATGTCACGGGGGTATTCTGCCGGCCAAACTGATCCTCGACGCGATTTTGGAGAAGGGCGCGCGGCCGGCCGAACCCGGTGAGTTCACCCGGCGGGCCTTTCTCAACGGCCGCATCGATCTGGCACAGGCCGAGGCTGTCGCCGATCTCATCCATTCGCGCACCGAACTCGCCCTGGCAGCCGCCAATGAACAATTGGCCGGACAATTGTCCCGGCGCATTAACCGGCTCCGCGACGATTTGCTTCACATCCTGGCCCATGTCGAAGCGCATATTGATTTTCCGGACGAAGACATCGCGCCGGACACACGAGGACAATTGCTCAAGCGTCTGGAAGACGGCCTGGCATTCATCGCGCAATTATTACAGACGGCGAATGAAGGGCAAATCCTGCGCCGGGGCATCCGCGCCGCCATTGTGGGCCGCCCGAACAGCGGAAAATCCAGCCTGCTCAACCAGCTCCTCGGGCGCGACCGCGCCATCGTCTCACCGATTCCGGGCACCACGCGCGATACGATCGAAGAAACCGCGAATGTCCGCGGTCTTCCCGTGGTTTTCATTGACACCGCCGGACTGCGCGAGGCGCGCGATGAAATCGAAATTGAAGGCATTCGCCGCAGCCGCCAGTCCCTGGCCCAGGCTGAACTCATTCTCCACGTTCTTGACGCAAACCAGCCGCTGACAACCGAAGACGAAAATTATTTCACTGAATTTGCCGGAAAGAAAAAGATCCTCGTGCGGAACAAAATCGACCTGCCCGTTTGCTGTGAATTGCCGCCGGGCCTGCCGCCGCCGATGGATGTAAGTTGTGCGACCGGCCAGGGCGTGGAATCACTCAAAGACGCCATCAAAGCGATCGTATGGTCCGGCGAAATCCAGGCCGAAATGTTGCAAGTGATGATTAATTCGCGCCATCAGGACGCCCTGAACCGCGCGCGGGCCGCGGCATTGCGAACTGCGGAAGCATTGCGCGACAATGCCGCCCTGGAACTGGTCGCGCTGGACTTGCGCATCGCCGTTGCCGCCGTTGGCGAGATTGTGGGGAAAACCACGACCGAAGATTTGCTCGATTCGATTTTCGGCCAGTTTTGTATTGGAAAATGAGGCCCTGCCTGGAAGGCGAAGCGACAGAGCCGCGCGCGTGAGCAAGCGGAATGGTCGCACGTCCGTTCGATTGGGCGATTAAACCGCTCCCTCACGGTCGCGGCTCAGTTGAGTGAGGCTATTAGGCTGGCGCGGGCGATGGCGCCCCGAGGCCGGGCAGTTTGGGCGGCGCGGGCTTGGGCGGAGTCTCCGGCAATGGAGTTCCTGCCGGTGCGCCCATAAGTGCGCCACCTTGAGGTTTCGGCGGCGGCGGAGTGAAGTTGCCCGTCTCGATGATTTCCTCAACCTGCGAGCGGTCGAGCGTCTCGTATTCGAGCAGGCCTTTGGCAATGATTTCCAGTTTCTCCCGGTGGCCGTAAATCAGGTCGCGCGCGGTCTTGTAGCCCTGGTCAATGATGCGCTTGATTTCCTCGTCAATATCTCGTGCCGTGGTCTCGCTGTAAACCTTCGTGCGGGCCATTTCACGGCCCAGGAAGACATATTCGTCGTCGCTGCCGTATTGCACCATGCCCAGCTTGTCGCTCATCCCGTATTGGCACACCATCGCGCGCGCCATATTCGTGGCCATTTGAATGTCCATGGCCGCGCCCGTGGAAATGTCGCCAGTCACGATTTCTTCGGCGATGCGTCCGGCCATCGTCACCGCGATGTCGTCCAGCATCTCTTTCCTGCGCCGGCTTAAAATGTCTTTTTCGGGCAATTGCATCGTGGATCCGAGGGATTGTCCGCGCGGAATAATCGTCACTTTGTGCAAAGGATGCGTGTGTTCCAGGAGAACGTTAACGAGGGCATGCCCGGCTTCGTGCCATGCGGTGGACTTCTTTTCTTCGTCCGTCATGGCGAGGCTGCGGCGTTCGCGGCCCCAGCGCACTTTATCGCGCGCTTCTTCGAGCTCGCTCATGCCGACGGTTTTTTTGTTCAACCGCGCGGCCAGCAACGCTGCTTCGTTCAACAGATTGGCCAATTCCGCGCCGGAATAGCCCGGCGTGCCACGGGCGATAATGGATAAATCCGCCGTGGGATCCAGCTTCACGTTTTTTGCGTGGACTTTGAGAATCGCCTCGCGTCCGCGCACGTCAGGCAGGTTCACAACGACCTGGCGGTCAAAGCGTCCGGGACGCAGCAACGCCGGGTCCAAAACATCCGGCCGGTTCGTCGCGGCGATAATGATAATGCCTTCCTGGGTATCAAAACCGTCCATTTCCACGAGCAGCGCATTCAGCGTCTGCTCGCGTTCATCATTGCCGCCGCCCAGGCCATGACCGCGCGAGCGGCCGACCGCATCAATTTCATCAATGAAAATCAGGCACGGCGTATTGCGGCGCGCCTGCTCGAACATGTCGCGCACGCGGCTGGCGCCCACGCCTACGAACATTTCCACGAAGTCCGACCCGCTGATGCTGAAAAAGCTCGCGTCGGCCTCGCCGGCGATCGCTTTGGCCAGCAGCGTTTTGCCGGTGCCCGGCGGGCCCACCATCAAAACACCCTTGGGAATGCGCCCGCCCAGTTTTTGGAACTTCTTCGGGTCTTTCAAAAATTCGACGAGTTCGGAGACTTCCTCGATGGCCTCGTCAATTCCGGCCACGTTTTTGAACGTGGTCTTATTGCGGTCTTTGGCGAGCAACCGCGCTTTGCTCCGGCCAAAACTCAAGGCGCCTTTTCCGGCGATTTTGATCTGGCGGATGAAGAAAAACCAAAACAACACGCCAATGCCCACAAAGAACAAGAGCTGGTAGCCAATGTCCGAAAGCATCGGGTTGGGCACGTTGATGTCGACCTTGTGAGAACGAACAAATTGTTCTTCCAATGAAGGAGTCAGCAAAAGGACCGGCACAAAGAAACTCTCTGTGACTGGTTTTCCGGCATTGTCCGTTTTGATCTTTCCGTCGGTGTCCGTCTCCAAATATTTTCCGGTGACCGATGCCGACCCGCCGGCCACGGTGGGATAGGTCACGGTGGCATGTTCGATCTGGTTGGTGGTCAACTTCTCAATGAAATCGGCTTCTGAAAGCTGCGTGCCGCTGTTGGAGCTCGGGAAATGCCCGCGCATCAGCATGAGCACCACCAGCGCACCCAGAATTACGATCCAGGCAACCCAGGTAAATGGCGGCATGTTAAAACCGCCGCCACCGTTAGGCTTTTTCTGGTTGCGGTCGTCTCGTTTATTATTATCGTCTTCGTCAAACATTTTATCTTGCTTGTGCCTGTTTGGGCAGGCAACGTAACACGCTCCACTTGCTTTCGCAACTGTGCGTTTTCTATTATAGATTACACCATGCTGGTAGGTTCGCTCAAACTCGAATCCAATTTATTTTTGTCGCCCCTGGCCGGGTACACCAACCTGCCTTTTCGCCTCGTCGTGCGCGAAATTGGCGGAGTGGGCCTCTGCACCACCGACCTGGTCAATGCCCGCTCGCTCCTTGAGAAAAATCCCAAAGCACTCAAGTTGATTGAGACCCGGCCCGGCGATTCGCCGCTGGCCGTCCAACTCTTCGGCAGCGTGCCCGCGGAAATGCGCGATGCCGCGCAAATCCTGGAATCATCAGGCGTCCATTGCATTGACATCAACATGGGCTGTCCCGTTCGAAAAGTCTGCAAAGTCGGCGGCGGCTCCGCCATGATGACGGAACTGGACAAAACCGCCGCCCTCGTCCGAGAGATGGTCAACGCCGTCAAGATTCCCGTCACGGCAAAAATGCGCCTCGGCTGGGATGACCAAAACCTCACCGCGCCCGACCTGGCGCGCTCGCTCGAAGACGCCGGCGTCGCCGCCATCTTCGTCCACGGCCGCACTCGCGAGCAGGGTTTTGGCGGGTCGGTCAACCTGGCCGGCATCCGCAAAGTTGTGGAAGCGGTCAAAAACATCCCCGTCATCGGTAATGGCGATGTCACCACCCCACAGGCCGCGAAAAAAATGTTCGATGAAACCGGCTGCGCCGGTGTCAGCATCGGTCGCGGCGCGTTTTACGATCCATGGATCTTCCGCCGAACACTTCAATACCTGGCCAGCCGAACCGGCGACGGCGAATCGCTTCCGCCAGAACCACCGTTCGCGGAGCGTGTGCGGGTGTTATGCCGGCATTTGGACCTGATGATTGAAGTTTTCGGCGAAGAGCATGGCTGTCGGATGTTCCGCAAAGTGGCGCCCTGGTATTCCAAACGCTTCGGGCCATCCCATGAGTTCAACAAAGGCGCAGTACAAATCCGGTCGCGGGCCGAATTCTACCAGGTCCTAGACAATTTCATCCGCTGGCGCGCGCAATTTCTGGATGATCGCGGCGAACTGCTGCCGCGTTTCCAACCGCCGCCTATGGTCGCGTCCTTTATGCGCGACGAACCCGCCGTGGCACGGCGCGAACAAATCCCCGTTCCCAAAGGACCGGTGGAAGTGTGGTAGTGGCGACGTTGAAACGTTGAAACGGACCGGGATGGGCGCGGTTTGCGCGACACGTGATACGTGGTGGCCGCGGCGCAAACCGCTACGAGCGCTTCGGCCGCTTGGGCTTTTCGCCGAACACTTTATCAATCACTTCGCGAAACTTGCCGTCGAGGATGGATTTGGGTTCTTTGGCCGGAGTCGGATTCAGTTCCTCTTCCAAACTAAGTACAAACCGTTTGAACCGATCGCAACGGGCCTGGACTTTTTTGATGGAAACTTCGAGTTCACCGACTTCTTTTCTCAAAAATTCAGCAATTTCCTGTTTGGTCATAGGTGTATTCAGGATAGTTGCATCCAATTGAATAAACCAGTGCGGAATAGACCAGCCATGCTGCGTGTTGCGTTTTGCGTTAAGAACGGTCCATTACATGTGATGAAGTTCCAGCCCGTTACAGACGTTACAACGTTGAATACCAGCGGCTTAAGGCGTTACAGACCCCGTTACAAATTGTTGCTGACCCGTTACATTGTTGAGTACCAATTAGTTAAGGCGTTACATCAGCGATAACGGTGGAAAGGCTTCACGCGAAGACCCGGCTTCGCCGGAAAGGCGCGAAGGAGGCGAGGGTAAAAGCCAGTCCAACGACTTCGACCGCCGGGGCCGCGAGCTATGGCTCGACAGCTCGGCCCCGGCTCGATTATCCGGCAGCCGGACGATCACCACATCCAAAAGAAAATAATTTGAAACCCAAACCAAAACTGTTATGAAATCCCTGCCTCAGGGTGGCTGGTTTTGAAGTGCCCGGTGACATTAGGAAATAGGCGACCTCCTATGCAACTCATTTGAAAATCCAAAGGACCTTTGCCTTGATATCTCTTTGTGGAAGTGGCCCTAGCCATGCCGAGTCAATTCCATTAGTGTTGGCGGCCTTAAGAAAGAGGTCGCCAGGCGGCGTCTTGTCTTGCTGCTCGACCATTCGCACGGCAAAAGCAGGTCCTGTTGTCAGGGGTAGATCAGCCATAACCAGATCTCCATTTCGAAGGGAGTCGGGATGAAAGCATTTTATTCCAAAAACGACGCTATTTCTGGGGACGATCGGCGACATCGTATCGTTTGGCATCGAGAAAATTATGAGCGCCGAGCGCATGAAAGCGACAATAAGGGCACAAGCGCATATTAGACCCAGCATGATTTTAATAGGCCTTTTCGTCTCCTAGAATGCGAACCCGTCGGCGGGAGGGGTGGGGGCGGCGGAGGCGGAGGGTAATTTGGGTGTGGTGGAGGAGGTTCGTTGGCAGCAACGCTGTTACCGCTCGGACAATTATCGCATTTTCCCTCCATAGGATACACAATTGACGGGTCGGGGCCCCCAATAATTTGATCGCCATAAATCCAAAGACACTGGTATGGGATTCTGCCAGATCGAATCCGAACGTCAATGCAAATACTACAATACTAGGAACTGACCCGCCGCCATGGGCGACCCCTTTACGTAAGCATAAAGCCAGATTTTGCCGATCTGGTTTGTGCAGCTCGTTTCCACCGAAATATTTCGCGAGTAACGATCCTCAATGCCGTAAAGGGGTCCTAGTATTGTAGTATTTGTCATTCATTTTGCCTTACGCCGGTGCCAGTATAGCAAATGGTTGACGTGCGTTGAAGTACCCATCTTTAGCCGTTCCGCAATCCATTTGATCGTCGCGCCCGTCTCGGACCGCAATTGAACCGCCAGTTTCACCTTCTTCGGGTCGCCCTTTGCGCGACGCTCCAGGTCGGCTTCCTTCCATCCAAACCGTCTCAATCGTTCCTGCACGATTTGCTCCGCTCGTTCGCCCTCGCTTTGCGCCCGCTCTTCCCCATAGTGATTTTCCCCGATACGCTCAGCCATCTGCACCAGCAACTCCTTCCGAAATTCTTCAGTTCCCAAACACCAGCCGCGACGCAACGCCTTCAGTTGCTTTGGGTCGTCCTCTGCTCGCCGTCGCAACTCCATTCGTCTGCCAAATTCGCGCCGGCCTTCCTTTGTGTCGCCGGGGATCCCATGCTCTCCCAGCAACCTTTCCACCCGCAGCCAGCTCGGACGCTTCCGCCTCGGCTGCAAATACCACATCATGCTGCTCCACCGATAGGAGCCAAGGTGACGCTCCGGCGAGAGCATCTTTGCCCGCGCCGGGTTTAAATGCACGTAATCGCACACGCTCTTCAAATAGCCGTTGCCGCTGCCATCGACAATCAGCGACTTATAGCGCCCGCTGAACAGGTGTCCAAACAATTTATATCTTCGATTGAACCGGGACGTGTAGGTTCCCAAGAGCCATTTCATCCCCGCCACCAGGTTGCCCTGCGGCGTCTCGATGACCAGATGAAAATGATTGGGCATCAGGCACCAGGCATGAACCTGCCATCTGGTTTTTTCGCATGTCTCGCCCAGAGCGGCTAAAAACCCGCGACGGTCCTGATCATCCTTAAAGATCGGTTCACGCCGGTCGCCGCGATTCATCACGTGATAAATTGCACCGGGATATTCGATTCGCAGCTTTCGCGCCATGCGCGGGATTCTGCCAGATCGAATCCGAACGTCAATGCAAATACTACAATACTAGGAACCGACCCCTTAGGAACTGACAATTTCAAAATTTCTTTCGTTCCGGCTGGAGCTTAACAATACTTTTCCGGCCTAGCCCATAGCTGGCGCTATGGGCTACTGCCGCACGCTGCTGCGCAGCTATTCACCTTGTCGTGACAAAAAAGTTCATTTCGACGCACCTCAAATACACGAAAATATGCAAAAGCCTTTATTTTCAGCGATTTTGTGTTTTCCAGGGTGACGAAAAAGGTTCTGATTTTGTCCGTGAAAGTCCATTGTAGCGCCTGAATCCTCTTGTATGATGGGCGTCAATGCCCGAATTGACGCGAACGAGCCAAACCCATGGTTACTGCTTTGACCATAGTTCTGCCGGCACGGCGTTGCCGGTGGCGCAATGGCAATTAGTGAGAACCAATAGTTTTGATTCGAACGGGGATTTCAGTTTTACCAATAACCTGGGCTCAAATCCCGCGGAATTTTATCTTTTGAAACTGCAATGAACCGTTATGGAACTCAGCCAAACCGGCGATATACAGAAAGGGATACTTTATGTTGAAGTATAGGCGAATGAACATTCCAGACCGTGGTTTAAGGCAGAGGTCAGCGGCTGTTCCCGCGCGCAATGGGGAACGGAACGAAGATGATGTCGCAGTGCGCGTCGAAGAGATGGTCCTCCCCACGTATATGCCCGCGCCGCCGGACAAAAACCCGATGTTTTTGGAAAAGCGGGTTTATCAGGGAAGCAGCGGCAAGGTTTACCCGCTGCCGTTCACCGACCGGATCGCTGAAACGCCGATTGACCGGAAATGGAAGGCCATTTGGATTGAAAACGAATATATTCGCGTCCTGGTTTTGCCCGAAATTGGAGGGCGAATTCACGCAATTCAGGACAAAACCAATGGATATGACGTCATTTACAATCAGCCGGTGATCAAGCCGGCGCTGGTGGGCCTGGCCGGCCCCTGGATCTCCGGGGGCATCGAGTTCAATTGGCCGCAGCATCATCGGCCGGCAACATTTTTGCCGGTGGATTTTGAAATAGAACATCACCCGGACGGGTCCAAAACGGTTTGGTGCAGCGATCATGATCCTATGTGCCGGATGAAAGGCATGCACGGCGTCTGCCTGCACCCGGGCAAGAGTTTTCTCGAACTCAAAGCGCGCGCTTACAATCGGACTCCGTTCGTGCAGACCTTTCTCTGGTGGGCCAACGTGGCCACGCGGGTGCATGAAGCCTATCAAAGTTTTTTTCCGCCGGACGTTTATTATGTGGCCGACCACGCCCGCCGTTCGATGAGCGAATATCCACGAGCCAAAGGCTTCTATTATGGAGTCAATTACGGCGAACGCGGCCTGCAGGGCATTCCGCCGAGTGAAATCCCGTCGCAATTTGTCCCGCCGCATTGCCGGACGGCAAAGAATAAAAACCCGGAACTGCCGGACTACGCGCCAAACGATCTTTCGTTTTACGCAAATATTCCTGTGCCCACTTCATACATGTGCCTGGGCAGCCGGCAGGACTTTTTCGGCGGGTACGACTACAAGGCACGGGCCGGCATCATCCACATCGCCAACCATCACATCTCGCCGGGAAAGAAGCAATGGACCTGGGGCAATCACGAATTTGGCTACGCCTGGGACCGGAATCTGACGGACGCGGATGCCACGGGCGAGTTTGGACCGTATATCGAGATCATGGCCGGCGTCTATACCGATAACCAGCCGGATTTCAGCTTTCTTCAGCCGGGAGAAACGAAGTCGTGGAGCCAGTATTGGTACCCGATTCAAAAAATTGGCCCGGCGCAACATGCCAATCTGGATGCCGCCGTCAGCCTGCGGCTTGAAAAGGGGAAATTGCTCGCGGGCATTGCCGTGACCGACAGTCACCCGGGCGCAATGGTGACGATTTCGGCGCGCGGAAAGACTTTGGTTCGTTGGACGCGGGACCTGTCACCCGCCATGCCGGCGATTGAATCCGTCGTATTGCCAAAAAGCATTACTGAAAATGATTGTGTGCTCTGCGTCAGCACGGCGGATGGACGCCAATTAATTTCATATCAACCCAAACCCCTGGCGAAGGGTGAAGTGCCGCCGCCGGCCACGGAACCGCCGCCGCCGGAAGAAATTGGGTCCAACGATGAATTATTCATCACCGGATTGCATCTTGATCAATATCGCCATGCGACCCGAATGCCGACCCTTTACTGGCTTGAGGCACTGCGCCGGGACCCGCTCGATTCACGGTGCAACAACGCGATGGGGCTTTGGCATCTGAGGCGGGGAGAATTTGCGGCCGCTGAAACCTGTTTTCGGAAGGCCATCGAACGACTGACGCGGAGAAACGCCAACCCCTACGACGGCGAGGCGTTTTTCAATCTGGGTTTATGTTTGCGGTTTTTGGAGCGGCCGGACGAGGCCTACGATTCGTTGTACAAAGCCACCTGGAACCAGGCATGGGCCGGCGCTAGTTTTCACGCGTTGGGGGAGATTGACTGCCTGCGACAGAACTGGAATGACGCGCTGGATCATCTTGGCCGTTCGTTGCAATGCGACACGAATAACCTGCGGGCGCGCAATTTAAAGACCCTCGTCCTAAGGAAACTCGAGCGTCCCGACGAGGCCGACGAACTGTTGCGGGAGACATTAAAACTGGATCCACTGGATTGGTGGTCCCGAGATCTGCACGGTAAAGCGATCGGCGGCGACTTGCAGGCGCGATTGGACCTCGCTCACGATTACGCGCGGGCGGGCTTCTTCGCGCAATCCATCGCGCTGCTGGCTAATGCCAAACCTGCCCATGGCGATTTACCCGACCAAAGCTGGGGCGCCGCGCCGCTGGTTGCCTACACTCTGGGATGGTTGCATCAAAAGGCCGGCGATAAAAAGTCCGCGTTGATTCACTTTAAGAAAGCCGCTGCCCTGCCGCCGGACTATTGTTTTCCGTCGCGCCTGGAAGAGATCACAATTTTCCAGGCGGCAATGGAAGCCAACCCGAGAGATGCGCGGGCGCCCTATTATCTCGGAAATCTTTTCTATGACCGCCGACGCCACCCGGAGGCCATTCAATTTTGGGAACGCTCGGCAAAACTGGATCCGAATTTTTCGATTGTCTGGCGCAATTTGGGAATTGGCTTATTTAATATTTCCAAAAACCCGGCAAAGGCGCGGACCGCTTATGAGAAGGCCTTCAAAGCCAATCCGGAGGACGCGCGATTATTATATGAACGCGATCAACTCTGGAAGCGCATGGGCGAAAGGCCGGCGAAACGGCTGGCCCAACTGGAAAAGCACCTGGAACTCGTCGCGCAACGCGATGACTTGAGCGTGGAAATCTGCGCGCTCTACAATCAAACCGGCCGGCACGAAAAAGCGGCGCAAATAATACGGGAGCGGAAGTTTCAGCCATGGGAAGGCGGCGAGGGCGGTCCGCTGGGACAGCATGTGCGCGCACAAATGGCCATGGGCTCCGCAGCCATGGCGACTGGCGATTTCGCGCACGCAAAACAACATTTCGAATTGGCGTTGACGTCCCCCCTTAATTTGGGCGAAGCAAAGCATTTGCTGGCAAACCAAAGCGACATTCATTATCGGCTGGGCGAGGCTTTCGCCGGGCTGGGTGACAAGGAATCCGCGCGACGCCACTGGCTGCTGGCAGCCACGTTCAAAGGCGATTTTCAGGAAATGCGCGTTTGCGCCTTCAGCGAGATGACTTATTACTCCGGGTTGGCCCTCAAACAACTCGGCGAAACCGCCAGGGCGCGCAAACTGTTTCGAGATCTGCTCAATTATGCGCGGACGCTCAGACGGGCCGCCGCGAAAATTGAATATTTTGCCACGTCACTGCCTACCATGCTGTTATTTGACGATGACTTGCAATTCCGGCAGGAAACAACGTCGCTGTTCCTGGAAGGGCAAGCGCTGTTGGGCCTGGGCGAACAGGGACAGGCTGGAGCTTTGTTGAGACGGGTCCTAGACCGGGATCCGAATCATGCGGCGGCGGCGGACCTGTTGGTCGAAATTGAGAAGCGCAATTAGGAGAGGCAGGATGAACACTATCGCCAATACTTCCGCCGTCCGGGAATTTCAGGGTTTCACGGTTCATAGTCTGCTAAACGGGCGGGTGTCCCTGTCGGTCATCCCGGAATTGGGCGCGAGATTCATTTCGCTAAAAGACCTCCAAACGCGACGCGAATGGCTGTGGCATCCGGGAGAGCACATGGATTTATTCAGGAATCAGCCATCCGATGCGTTTTCCGACAGCCCGCTAGCAGGGATGGACGAATGTTTGCCCACGATCTTGCCCTGCACATGGCGTGGTCGAAAACTGCCGGACCACGGCGAGGTCTGGAAATCCGCGCCATTCACCTTTGAGCGGATTATAGAATTGGAAGAGGGGGAGATTCAGATGAATTATAAATTGTCCAACCTCGGCGGTACCGAAGAACATTTCCTATGGGCTGTGCATCCGCTGTTGCGTTTGAAAGCGGGCGACCGGCTCGAGCTGCCGGGCTCGACGCGCCAATTGTTGAACGGCACCGATTGGGTGGATGATGTGTTTTCAGCTGGGGCGCCTCAAAATTGCGCGAAGGCGTTCGCCCATCCAGTGTCCGAAGGATGGGCCGCGATTAAAAATGACAACACTGGTGACCGCCTGAGATTCACCTGGGATCCGGTTCAAAATAGTTCTCTTGGCTTGTGGATCACGCGTGGCGGCTGGCATGGATACCATCATTTTGCCATTGAACCATCCAATGCCGATCACGATTGTCTGGCTACGGCTTCCGCACGGAATCGTTGTGGCGTCGTCGGACCCAATAGTTCAGTTGCCTGGCAGCTTAGGTTGCGCGTTGGATCCGAAGAATAATAATACCATTCGATGATTTGAACTGAATGAATAATTATTTGAAACCCTGGCTGATTTTAATTCTTACCTCTTTTGTTTATTCCCTCGTCGCAGGAAGCGAAACCTTCAGCTTGAAGACCAAGAGCCTGACGGTTGCCTTCCAGCCCGGCGACGAGGGGCGACTGTATCAGTATCCGATCGGCTCGCCGCAGGACACAAAACTGCTTCGGGACCAGGAATTCTATCCGCAGGCCGGCGATGGCTATGTTTGGGAGCCAGCGCTGGAGGCTGTCCATGCGGACGGGAACACTTCCACCGCGCTCGTATACGGCGGCATGGATGAAACGAATGAATCCTCCGATATCAAAGTGACTCGCATCCATTTGCATGATGCGGCTTATCCTTTCGAGGTCACGCTCTGCTTTCGCGCGCATTATGATGAAGACGTCATTGAGCAATGGACGGAGATTCGGCATCACGAGCACGGCGTTGTCACACTGCAACGCATGGCATCCACGTCACTGCTGTTTTCCACAAACGTTTTCCTGACACATTTCTTTGGCGATTGGGCCAAAGAAATGATTAATCCCATAACCGAGCAACTGACACCGGGCATCAAAGTGTTGGATTCCAAACTGGGTGTGCGGGCGGAGCAATACGAAAATCCGTCGTTCATTCTCTCGGTCAATGGCCCGGCGACTGAAACCAGCGGCGACGTCCTGGCCGGTTCACTCGCGTGGTCGGGCAGTTTTGAATGCGCATTTGATAACAATACCGAGCAGATTCGCGCGTTGTGCGGCATTAATCCTTTTGCGACGGAGTATCATCTCAAGCCGGGCGAAACCTTCGCGACACCGGTGATGATTTGGGTTTGGAGCGATCATGGCCTGGGCGATATGAGCCGCAAATTCCATGATTGGGCACGGGATTTTGGAATGCGCGATGGCCATGAACCCCGGCCCGTACTGCTGAATAATTGGGAGTCCACGGGATTCGATTTCGATTTTGATCGCATCGCCAGCCTTTTCGGTCCGGCGAAAGATTTGGGCACGGAATTGTTCCTCCTGGATGACGGCTGGTTCGGGAATAAATACCCGCGCGTCAATGACCATGCCGGCCTCGGCGATTGGCAGGCGAATCGGTCGCGGTTGCCGGATGGACTCGCCCCGCTCGCGGCCGAAGCGGTCAAGCGCGGTTTGCGCTTTGGCATTTGGATGGAACCGGAAATGGTCAACCCAAACAGCGACTTGTTTCATGAGCACCCGGACTGGGTGATTTCGCAGCCGAAACGGGCATTAGAGCTGCAACGCAACCAGATGGTGCTGGACCTGACTCGTCCGGCCGTTCAGGAATTCGAGTGGAACACCATCCAGAGCATTTTGAGCGTGCCGAATATCACATATGCCAAATGGGATTGTAACCGCTACCTGACGCAGCCGGGCTCTTCTTATTTGCCCGAAAGCCGGCAATCTGACCTGGACATCGATTACGTTCACGCGCTTTATGCGCTGATGGATAAAACCGCCACAACGTTTCCCAACACAGAGCTGATGCTCTGCTCGGGTGGAGGGGGACGCGCCGACTATGGCGCATTGAAATTTTTCCACGAGTTTTGGCCCAGTGACAATACAGACCCGGTCACTCGTGTGTTGATGCAATGGGATTATTCGTATTTCTTCCCGCCGATGGCGATTGCCAGCCATGTGACGCGTTCCGGCAATCGGCCCATGCATTTCGCGTGCAGCGTGGCCATGAGCGCGTGCTATGGAATGGACCTCGACCTGACGAAAATGCCCGAGCGGCAAAAGGCCATCTGTGCCGGCGCCATCGCGGCCTACAAACAAATCCGCGACGTTATCGCGCAGGGAGATTTGTATCGCCTCGAAGATCCGCATGGCAATTTTCGGGGTGCGTTGGATTTTGTTTCAAAGGACCGGGCTCGCGCGGTGGTTTTTGCGTTCCAATTACAGGACGGCCAAAACACTGTGGTGCGCCCGCAAGGGCTGGATCCGGACCGGCGCTATACCATCCATGAACTAAACCCCATGCCCGGCCGGCCGGCCATGGAACAGGAAGGGCAAACATTCACGGGCGCTCAATTAATGAGCGATGGCGTGCTGCCGTCATGCTCGCAAGCGGCGCAAGCGTGCGTGATAGAATTAGGCTCATGATTTTTCCAGGAGGCAGGGACGCCGCGCTGCGCCGTCCTTGCCATTTTTGCCAGCCCGAACATGGCCAATAAAATAACGAAGCGGCAATTTCTCATTACTACCATGGCTGCGACGGCGGCGGTAGTGGCATGGGAACCGTTGGTTTCCGCGGCCATGACTGCCGGCATTCCACGCCGTTTGAAACTCGGCGGCGCCTGGCGCGTTTCTCAAAAGGGAAAAGCCGATTGGATTCCCGCGACTGTGCCCGGTTGCGTGCACACCGATCTGCTGGCAGCCGGAAAAATTCCCGATCCGTATTACCGCGACAACGAAAAGCAGGTGCAATGGATCACCGAAGCCGATTGGATTTATGAACGTTCATTCGATTTGCCCAAGGACGTCCTGAAAAATGAGTTCATCCTTTTGCGATGCGAAGGTTTGGATACTGTCGCGACCATTGAGATCAATGGAATTGAAGTCGGCCGGGCCGATAACATGTTTCGAGTGTGGGAATTTAACGTTAGAAACGCCCTGCGCGCGGGGGACAACCAGATGAGAATCACTTTTGGGTCGCCCCTGGCTTACATTAAGCAGCATGAAGACAACGGTCCCAACACGTGGGTACGCGGCCGGGCATGGATACGCAAGGAACCATGCAGCTTTGACTGGGATTGGGGTCCGGACCTGGCGAGTTGCGGCATTTGGCGGGCCATCACCCTGGAAACTTTCAATACAGCGCGCATTGCCGATGTGCTTGTGACGCAACAATTGACCGGAAATCATGCGACGCTCGAAATTGCGGTCAAAGCGGAAGCTCCCAGGCAAACGCCACCCTCTCTGCGGGCCGCAATCACAGTCCGGCATGAAGGCAAGATCGTGGCCAAAACAGCAACACCGCTTTCAAATGGCGCCGGCAGCGGCGAACTGGAAATCAGGCATGCAAAACTTTGGTGGCCGGCGGGAATGGGCGAACAACCGCTTTATGAGGTCCAGGTCGAGTTGATGAACGGCGCGGCAAATACGATAGACACTACGACCAAACGTATCGGCCTGCGCGACTTAAAGGCCGTCTTGCCGCAGGGGGATAGCCCGCTCCATTTTGAAGTTAACGGAATTCCTTTCTTCTCCAAAGGCGCGAACTGGATTCCGTGCGATTCGTTTACAAGCCGCGTGACTCCGGAGATTCTGAGGCGTTACGTCGAAGACGCCACCGCGGTAAACATTAATACGCTTCGCTTTTGGGGCGGCGGTTATTACGAAGACGATGCTTTGTTTGACGCGTGCGACGAACTGGGCATTTGCGTCTGGCTCGATTGCAAATTTGCCTGCGCGGCTTATCCGGCCTTTGACGACCGGTTCATGGACAATGTCCGGCATGAATTGCGCGATAATGTGGTCCGCCTCCGGCACCATCCGTGTATTGCCGTCTGGTGCGGCAACAATGAAATCGGTCTCCTGAATGAGGCGAAAGAATGGCGCAGTAATGCGATGAGCACCGCAGATTACGATAAATTGTTTAAAGATTTAATCGGCGGACAAGTGCGGGAACTGGCCCCGCAGGCGACGTATGTTTCCAGCAGCCCGGATTGCGGCGATACGCATTATTGGGCGGTTTGGCACGGGGACAAATTGTTCGATAGCTACCGCACTCTCACCGGTTTTATGAGCGAGTTTGGGTATCAATCGTTTCCGGAATTGAAAACCATCCGCGCGTTCACCAACGAAGAGGACCGGGCATCCGTCGTAACCCATGTCATGAAATGGCATCAACGGTCAGGCGCCGGGGGAACGGACGGCAACCAGGAAATGCTCAACACAATTCATCATTATTTCAATGCCCCCCGGGATTTCGAAACAACGCTTTGGTTGAGCCAGATTTTGCACGGCTACGGCATCAAAATGGGCGCGGAATATTGGAGGCAGACGATGCCAAAATCCATGGGCTGCGTTTTTTGGCAGTACAATGACATCTGGCCCGGCATGAGCTGGTCGTCGGTGGATTATTTCGGCCGATGGAAAGCGTTGCATTACCTCGCTCGAAAATTTTATTCGCCAATCCTGGTTTCGGGGCTTGAAAACCGGGAGACCGGAAAGCTCGATATCTTCGTCACGAACGATTTGCTCGAACCAAAGCACGGTAAACTCGCCTGGAAGGCCACTGATCTCACGGGCAAACCGCTGGCCGGGGATTCGTTTCACGTGGCCATCCCATCGCGCAAAAGCCTGAACGTCAGGACGCTGGATTTTAATGACCTCATCAACAAACACGGCGCGAACGGATTCCTGACCTGGCTTGACCTTGAGATTGGTGGAAAAACTGTTTCTCAGAACCTGGTTCTATTCGCGCTCCCAAAGGAGTACTCGCTCGTCGATCCCGCGCTGGGTACCCAGGTTGACGAAACCGCTGATGGCTTTTCCGTCACATTGACCGCACGTAATCCTGCGCTGTGGGTCTGGGCCTGCCTCGAAACTGCAGACGCTAAATTCAGCGACAATTTCTTTCATCTGACGCCCGATGCGCCCCAGAAAATCCTGGTCCAGCCAAAGTCTTCGCTGACAAAGGACGATTTCACGCAGCAACTCCGGGTTCGCAGCCTGTTTAACACGTACCTCGCGACATAATTTTATGCCATTTCCGACCGCAAGCTTCAGGCGACGCACCAACGGTTATCCGTTATTGCCTGGAGCGCTCCTTCTGCTCTTTTTATTTCCAGCTATAGCCCGCGCGGCCGAGACCACATGGACTTTGACTTCGCCGGATGGCCGGCGCGAAATCTCCGTTTTTTTGGAGTCGGGCCAATTGAATTATCAGGCATTCCTGGACGGAAAAGACGTTATTCAAAAATCGCCGCTGGGTTTGCGCCGCGACGACGAGGATTTTGAAAGCGGACTCGTTTTTGAAAGCGCGGGACGAGTTGAAAAACGCCGTGAAGAATATGAACTATTCGCGGGCGTTCAACCGCACGTCAACCACCGGGTCAATTTTCGCGCCCTGAACTTTCGCAACTCAGGTGGTTCCCCGATTGAAATTGATTTGGCCGCCAGTGACGAAGGGGTCGCGTTCCGCTACCGCTTTGCTCAAACGAACAGCTTTGTCCGGATCGCGGAATCAGAAGCCACTGGCTTTAAGTTGCCTACGGACGCGCGCGGCTGGTTGCAACCGTATCACGCGGCGGGACCGTACACTCCGGCGTATGAAGATTTTTTCTTCCAGGCATCCCCGGGCGACATGCCGCCGAATTCGCGCCAGGCGCCAAGAGGATGGGCCTTCCCGGCCCTCTTTTATGTGCCGGACGCCGCGAGCTGGGTGCTGATTACCGAGGCTGGAACGGATGAATCGTATTGCGCGTGCCATTTAGGCACCAATTCGGACGGTGGCCTTTATCGCATCGCGTTTCCCGAGGCCGATGAAACTACCAAAGGCTATACGAATAAATTTGGACCGGAGCCGCGATTTACCCTGCCATGGACAATGCCCTGGCGCGTCATGATTTTAGCGAAAGACGCGGGGGACATTGCCACGTCAACCCTCATCACGGACCTTTCGCCGCCCTCGCGCATCGCCGACACATCCTGGATTCGCCCCGGTCGGGCGTCCTGGGCGTGGTGGTCGTACCCGGATGGGCCGTCAACCGCGAAATTGTTTAATGAGTTCACTGATTTTGCGGCGAAGATGGGGTGGGAATATACGTTGTTTGACGCCGGATGGTGGGACCCCGGCCTTAAATCTATTTCGGCCTATGCCCTCAGCAAAGGGATAAAGCCGATGGCCTGGAATTTTGCGAGCGATTTTTATGACCCGAAACAGCGCGAAAGAAAGCTGGATGAAATGGCCGCCGCCGGGGTTGTAGGTGTCAAAGTAGATTTCTGGTGCTCGGACCGGCAGGAAGCAATTGCCGCGCAATTGGCACTCATGCGCGACGCCGCCGCACGCAAGATGGTGGTGAATCTTCATGGCTGCACGATTCCGCGCGGCTGGCAGAGGACCTGGCCAAATCTGCTGTCCACTGAGGCTGTTCTGGGCAACGAAACCTATTTTTACGACTCCCGATATACCCGAAAGGCGGCCGAATTGCACACCATCCTACCCTTCACCCGCAACGTCGCCGGCCCGATGGATTATACGCCGGTCGCCGTTTCACCAAAACTGTACGACCGAACAACGACGGCCGCGCATGAACTGGCCACCGCCATCGTATTCACCTCTGGAATAATCCATTACGCCGACAAGCCGGAGTTTTTCGAATCCCTGCCGCCGCAGGCATTGCAAATTTTCCGCGATGCTCCAGCCCGCTGGGACGAAACAAAATGTTTGATGGGCGAGCCCGGTGAACTGGTTGTCTTTGCCCGGCGCTTCGGCAATTCATGGTTCATCGCCGGCCTCAACGGCACCACGAACGCTCTTCCGGTGACGCTGGACCTGTCCGCTTATAAAAAGTATGTCCACCGGATTATGGTTTCCGAAGCTGCCGACGCCAAAATGGAGGTCGCCGTTACGCCATTGACCGATTCCAAACAGTGGCAGCACACGATTCCACCGCGCGGTGGTTTTATTCTGCGATTGGACAGATGAATCTCATAACTGGGCACAAACGGCTTGAGGTTCAGGGAAACGTAGCGCAACTTATTGCCGCGCGCGCGTGGCGGAACTGGCAGACGCGCCGGACTTAGGAATTCAAAATCACTGTTTTCAGGGTGTGTCTTTCCGCTTCAAGAAACAAGAGAAAACCGTTGAAATTATTGGCTCATAACACGATTCCACCGTGTCAACGGTACATGCGATTAAATTGTGAAAAGTGTCGCAATTAGTGTCGCAAATTTTGAACGCTAAATGGGATATGAATACAATCCGTTGACTGCGGCGGAGAAATGGAGACGAACAGCGCAAGGACGAAAAATCGTCCTTCGTCGCTTTTTATGGATAGGCGAAAATCGGAAGCGGCCTGACCCAGAACGCAGCGGACGAATCGGCATTTTTGAGTCTTGCTAGTGCAATTTAGAATTATCCTGGCCCAAATATTTAAGCACGGCTTCGGTACGAGATTGCACGTGCAGTTTTTCATAGATCCGCCGAATGTAGGTCTTTATTGTGCCGAGACTGAGATGAAGCTGGTCGGATATTTCTTTATAGAGGTAACCTTTGGCCAGCATTTCCAAGACTTCGTGTTCGCGGCTAGATAAATTCTCCCATTTGCCGTCTGTGGGCGTAGCGTCCTGGAAGGATTGAACGACTTTGCGGGCGATGGCGCTGCTCATTGGCGCGCCACCGTCCACAACATCCTGGATGGCTTCGAGTAATTTGGCCGGCGAGGTTCGCTTCAGGAGATAACCGCTGGCGCCTGCCTTAAGTGCAGCGTAGATATTCTCGGTGTTATCATAGACGGTGAGCATGATGACGCGGACCTGGGGCGCCAGCGCATGGAGCCGGCGGACACATTCGACGCCGCTCATGCCGGGCAGGTTGATATCCATCAGGACAACGTCCGGCGGGGCGGCGGGAATGCCGCGCAAGGCATCTTCGGCGGTGCCATAGGTATGCATGCAGCAGTAGCCGGGGGCCTTGGCCAGCATGTGCAGAAGACTCTCCTGAAAATCGGTCTTATCTTCAACGATTGAAAGGCTAACGCTCATGCGGTGGCTCCGTTGTTCAATGGCAGAACGAATTTCACCCGTGTGCCCTTTCCCGGGGTGCTTTCAAATGTGTATGTTCCTCCGATTTCATCGAATCTTTTGCGCATATTGTTCAATCCGTTTGGGCTGGGAGATTCGCCCGCGCCGTGTGATAAATCAAACCCGCGACCGTTGTCCTCGATGATGAAGCCGGCGACATCATTTTCCAGGGAGACTCGAATCCACACTTCGGTTGCCCGGGCATGGTTGGCGATGTTGGTCAACGTTTCTTTGAATGCCATGTAAAGCTGATGGCGTATTTGCGCAGTCAAAGCATGAGGGGGGATTTTTGTTGGCGCGTCTATTCGAAAGCGAATATTTGCGAGCGAAAGAAAATCCGAGGCGAAATTGGCAAAATAATTTAGCAGGCTTTCGAGCGTGTCGTTTTGGGGGTCCACTGCCCAAACAATTTCGTCAAGCACGTTTGTCGCTTCCAGAGCTTTGGCGGAAATTTTTTCAGCACTAATTGACGTTTCAGAAGGCGAATCTTTTTGTGAAAGGGCCATTTCGCTCAACAGACGGATCTGAGAAAGATTACTGCCGAGTTCATCGTGAATATCCCGGGCGATGCGTGTTCGTTCCTGTTCCACTAAATGCTGCAGGCGCGTTTGTACTAATTCGTTCTCTGTTCGCTTCCGTTCTGTGATTTCGGCTTCCAGGGAGCGGTTTGCAGTCGATAACTGAGCAGTGCGACGTCCCACCTGCTGTCGCAATAGTGTAATCCATATTAATCCGAACAAAATAACTGCGGCCATTCCGGTTACCACCATGATGGTATGCTGACGGGTCCACCATGACGGCAGTTCCAGCACCTTTAAATCCTCGGGTGAATTGAGCAGTAATTCAAATGGGCCGGTTTGTGCGTGGCTATCGTTCATGGCATAGACGCCGGTGACTTCCACAAGGCTGCCGGGCGGCAACTGAGGAAACCGGCCTGCCGCGAGATTTAACCGGGCGAAAACTGTTCGCACGCCCGCTTCCAGTTCCAGCACTTGACTGGAGCCGTAAACTTCGGCGTGAACGATCAATGCGTCCAATCGTACAAGCGTTGAATCATATTCACTGTTAAGCAAGTCGCCCGAGGTCACGTTTAGCGGCGCGGGCATCGATTTCTTTCCGGTTATCCTGACTACCGCTTCGCGCAAGGTGAGCAGAGGTGGAACCGTTGAACTGTCTATTTCCGGAAAGCCCACGGCTTCAACTGTATCCCCTGGCGACAGTTTGAGATTGTCTTTGGGCACTAGTCGCAGGCCATTCGTGCCATCGGTCAGGTAATAAACATTCAACCGATCCCCAATGATTTGGCCGGCAATTTTTTCACGACGAAACTGAGACTCTCCAGGGTCGTAAAAAAGGAGATCTTTGATCTGCTTTGTCTGAAGTGAGAATGAATTGTCAGACACCGGCGTTTCAAGCGAAATAAATTCCTCAGACGGAAGATTTAGATGCAGACCGGTGACATGCCTGGAGAGGTCCCAGTCGGCGACGACAACGCCGCGCACCCGGACAACCGCGTTTGAGAAGAGTTGGAGGTCCGTTTCGTCGGGGACAAAACAGGAGATATCGCCGCCCTGGAGACGAATTTCCATGTGTTGATTAGTGGTGCTTAAAACGATGCCCTCCAGTTCGACCCATTGGGCGTCTAGCCCGCCGCTGGTCAATTCATTCCATGTGGGGCGGTCTGGTTCCGGAAATTCGCCGTGTCCCAAGATTCTGAGCCTGCGGCATTCGATTCCTGGCGAAAATTCGCCGGGGGAGGTGTAGCCATCAATTTCGCAAAAATCGCCAGCCCTGAGCGTTGCCCTGGGGGATGAGGGGACTAGGTGCCAGGCATAGATGCCGCCTGTGCCGTCCTGAAGGTTTCCGGCAGCGTCCTGTTTTGAACCGAGCAAAAAAGTGACTACGGCGCGCACCTTAACGGGATATCGCCGGGCCGCTTCCCCGGGATTCAGCCAGCGAACCTGTTCGGTTGTGGTCAACGTCGGCAATGACGTCTGGCCGGCTCTTCCAATGGCTATTCTAAAATAGACGCTTTGAAAAAATTTTCCTGAACGTCCAGGCGTCCATTGGCCTAGGATTTCAAGAGTGACTCCTGCTAGTTTGGCGTCACTGGCGCTGGAATCGACAGTTACCTGTCCGGTGTCGTCGGAAAGTAAAAGGCTGTAGCCTTGTTGTACAGCCCTCACGACGCCTTTCAGATGAACGATCCGTCCGGGTAGATTTGTCGTCGAATTGCCAACGGAAGAAAGGGGGTATCGTTGCCATGTCCGCTCTGGAATTTGCATTATGTTAATATCATCGGCGTTAGTCACTCGAAGACTGCCAACAATTTCGCCAGCCACGCTGTTTCGAACGGCCACGCAGGCGCCCTGTACGCGAATGCGGCTGTCCAATAACAAATCGGCGATAGACCTGTCCAATTCGCTCACGGTGACCGGCACTGGACCGTATGCCGACCCAATTTCCAAATAGGCCGCTGGTCCATGTCTGCCCACAAATGTCACCGTTCCTTCCGCTTCCGCGGGATGATATTGCTGATTTTGGGTTATTGGCTGACCCGCAACAATCCGCAATGGGGAGATGGGATTTGTCGTTGTAGATTCGTCAGCCGCGATTGCGGGGAGGCATAGAATCAATGTGCCCAGGAATCCGATGGTGGCGCGAATTGCTGACATGTCATCTACGGTGGCCTGCGAGGCATTTACCGTCTCGAATGGTCGGGTATGGGTAGAACCTTAACGGCTTCAGAGCCCCAAGTCAAACCCCGACTATTGTCTATACTTCGGACGACATGACAAAAGAGGTTGTCTGAGGGAAAATCGATTCGAATTGACCCAAAAACAGAAACAAACAACCGGTATGACGCCGCATACACGATGAAAAAATCCCTAGTAACGTTTTGTCCAACTGATTCATCGGCTGGATTCAGCCCCCTCATAGCGGCAATAATTGTCTCTGCATTGGTTTTTATTGGAACCACTTGCAGTCAGGCGGCGGTTACTCTGGCGGATGATGGCGGCACGGCGCCCACGCCGGGCGCCAATGATGTTTCACAATTGAGCACCGCTGGCGATACCGGCAGTCCTAACAGCAAGAATTACTACAGCAATAATAATCCGCCTCCCGGAGAAAAATTCACAACCGGGTCCAATGCCGGCGGATATACGATGACGGACATTTACGTTGAAACAGGCAACGGGGCAGGTAACGGGATCGGCGGTTCGACGGCTTGGACGCTCTATATTTATTCCGTCTCCGGCAGCACAGCGACGCTGCTGACTTCCTGTTCGGGTCTTACAACTGGTGCGACGCTAAATAGTGGTGACTGGCTCCATTTTGGCGGGTTGTCAATTCCGCTGGCGGCGAATACGACCTATGCTTACGCGATTTCTTCCGGCAGCACCGCGTACACAGGACTGGAAAATTCCAGTACCGCACTTTCAGGCGCCAATGCACTGCTTCTGCCGACGGGAGGGGGGGCGGTAACGACGGTGAGCGGTTACAACGGGGTTTTTGATATTGGATTGTCCGCAGGGATGTCGGGCACAGTCAGCGAGCAAAGCAGCGCGCCTGTACCAGGGGCAAATGACATTTCACAGTTAAACACGACGGGCGATACGGCCAATCCTAATAGCAAGAATTACTTTTCCAACAATAACAGCAGCAGCACACCGGTCCCCCCTAGCCAGGAATTTACGACCTCAGACAGCAATCCGGGCGGCTATACGTTAACCAACATTTATGTCCAAACAGGCAATGGCAGCGGCAACGGCATAGGCGCGCTATCGCCGTGGACGCTTTACATCTTTTCCGTGTCTGGAAGCACGGCAACATTGCTCCAATCCTATTCTGGTATTTTGGGAACTTCGTTTGCCGCCAATGACTGGATCCAATTCAGCAATTTGTCCGTCAACCTGGCCGCCAATGCGACTTACGCGTTTGGCATTTCCACGTCAGGAAACGGCAGCGGTCCTTATACGGGTTTCGAAAACACGACGGCAGCTTTGACGGGGGCCAATGCCTTATTAGTAAACGCTGGTTCCGGAGCAATAACCACCGTAACGGGTTTCAACGGCGTATTTGATTTGGGCCTGTCTCCGATTGCCGCGCCCGGACCGCCGACTGGTGTTACCGCCATGCCAGGAAACAATCAGGTGACTTTAAGTTGGACGGCACCGGGCGGGACGGTGACCGGGTATGATATTTATCGGTCCACGACATCCAATTCGGGTTACACGTTGCTTGCGGCGGGAAGCAATATCAGCGGTAGTCCTTTCACGGATACCACGGCGGTCAACGGTACAACGTATTACTACGTGGTCACGTCATTGAACGGTAGCCTGCAGAGCAGTTACTCCAGCCAGGTGAGTGGCACGCCTCCCCGCAACAATACCGTTGTGACCTGGAACGGCATCCAGACCAGCGATGACAACTGGACATTGAGCCTGACCGAGGGGAATTGGACCGGCGCAAGCAGCGGAAATTATTATTTGAACGGCGACACGGCGATATTTAACGACGATTCCGCTTCCGGAGCGCAGTCGGTCAGTTTGAACGTGACGGTCAACCCGGCTAGCGTGGCATTTGCCAACACCAACGTCATCTACATGATCAGTGGCAGCGGGGCGATTAGCGGGTTAACCGGAGTGACCAACGCGGGGCCGGGAACCGTAATGCTGGCTGAAACGGGCGGCGACAACTTCAACGGCGGCGTGAACGTCAGAAGCGGCGAGCTGGTTTTAGACGACGCCAATAGCACGATCACTGGCGGCTCGTTGATCAACACCGGAGCAGTGATGCAGGTTGGAAATAATGATGGTAAAGGCGCTGTGCCTTCCGGGCCGGTGACCAACAATGGAACATTAGTCTTCGACGACGGCGGGCAATCCGCGGTAAGCAGTGTCATTGCGGGTTCCGGCACTTTGATCCAGGGCGGAGGCAACCAACTCGAACTGTCCGGGCAAAACAGCTTTGCCGGTATGGTGATAGTGACCAATAATAGCACGTTGCAGGCGGGCAACGATTCGGCTTTTGGTCCAACCAACGGCCCGGTCACCGTTGCCAACGGTTCGACGCTGGATGAAAACGGATTTTATAACGACGCGGTGGCAAACAAGCCGGTTTTCGCGCTAGGCACGGGCATTGGCGGCAATGGCGCGCTGGTGAACAATAACGGCTACGGGGATCTGTTGAACGTGACGTTGACCGGCGACACAACTATCGGCGGCAGTGCGAGATTCGACGAGACAGGGACATTAAGCACGGGCGGCAATGCGTACAATCTGACGATTACAGGAGGCGCTTATCACGAGTTCAATGACGCGACTGTGGACACAAATCTTGCAGACATTACCCTGACCGGAACCGGGACGACGCTTGGGGACAAGGGAACAACGGCGCTCGGTAATCCCGCTGATACAATAGAAATCCAGGACGGCACAACACTGCAGTTCTGGAATAACGGACCGAATACAACCCTTAACAAGAATGTGCTTATTGACAGCGGCGGCACGTTGCAGAATGGAAATGGCGTGTCCCTCATTGTCGGGCCGGTGACATTAGGCGCTGGCGTATGTTATTTCCAAATAGGTAACACTTCCCTGGCTTTGAACGGTCCGCTGGGTGGAAGCGGCATACTCGATATGCTGGACACCAGCACCGGCTCGCTCGTAGTCAACGGTGATGCCTCGGCTTTTACTGGCGGTGCCTATGTTTACGGCGGCGACCTGGTCGTCAACAGCGTTTTTGGTTCCGGTGTTGTGTGTGAAAGCGGCGCAACGCTCGAGGGCACCGGCACGGTGGAAGGGTTGGCGGATGTATATGGGGCTCTTGCGCCGGGAAATAACGGCATGACTGGAACGTTTAATGCAGCTGGAGGACTGACGCTCGAAGGGGGGGCAACCATGACCAATGCTTTGAGTGCCACGGTCAGCGGAAGCAACGACCTTGTTACCGTCACTGGCAATTTGACCGTGAATGGCAACACCATTGTTCTCAACTTGGTGAACGGAACGCTGCAAAACGGGATTTATCCGCTGATTAAATACACGGGCAGTTTGAATGGCTCTTTTGCGGCTGTTCAAACCGCCGCGCCCACCGTGTATTCGCTCACATTGACCAATATCACGTCAACATCGCCCAACGAAGTTGCCGTTGTCGCTTTTGGTACGCCATCCCAATTGACCTGGAACAACGGTTCCGGTGACGGTGAATGGAACGCGGGGGGCTCGCTCAATTGGACTAATTATGCCGCTCACGACGAGGAGCAGTTTTTCAATGCGGAAAGCGTTAACTTTGACGACTCCATCACGAATTCGGCCAATGCGGCTCTGCCGACGAGCACCAACATCACCATTTCCGCGGGCCAAACAATCAGCCCGGTGGCGCTCACAAATAATTCAACCGTTAATTATACGATCAGCGGCGCCGGCGAAATCAGCGGTGCTGCGGGTATTGCGAAGGCGGGCAGTAGCACGTTGACCATCAGCAACATCAATAATTTCTCCGGCGGCATTACGATTAACGGAGGGACGGTTCAGTCGTACGGCTCGGACGGCGATACTGCACTGGGCGCCGGCACACCGGTTGTCAACTCAGGTGCCACCCTGATCGGCCTTGATGCCGATGCCTTTGGCTATGCGGCTAATACCGCCCCGACAAATATCTTTATCAACGGCGGCACGGTCAGTGATTTGGGCACGGTAAGTTATCGCATCACCATGCCTAACATCACCTTTGCCGGCGGCACATTGACGAGCGCATCCGGGAATGCCGGCGATTCGGACGGAAATTATTCGACGTTCGGCAATGGCACCACATGCAACATTACGACGCTCGCG
Organism: Verrucomicrobiia bacterium; assembly: GCA_035933915.1. Taxonomy (GTDB): domain Bacteria; phylum Verrucomicrobiota; class Verrucomicrobiia; order Limisphaerales; family UBA11358; genus UBA11358. The sequence continues at coordinate 12,978 of DASYYL010000262.1, read as the reverse complement.
ACAAATACAACCGCGGTCATCAGCGCCGGGACGATGGGCTTCGGAAAACCAACCGTCTTTAACACGGCTGCTGGAAATGTTGCCACCGGCCTAACGCCGGGCATTGATCTTTGGGTGACGACGAAACTGGTGCCTTATGGCATTCAACCGCTCACCAAGGCCGGAGCCGGCGTGATGGCTTTGGACAGCACGAACAGCGCTACGTGGAACGACCCGATTACCATCAGTGCGGGGACACTACAGTTAGGGACATCCAACGATTCTGCCGGGCTGATTGCACCGGCGGGCGTTGGAAACGTTACCAATGATGCAACGCTCCTGATTGACAGCAGTGAGATGGTCTCGGTATCAAATATCATTAGCGGTATCGGGAACCTGGTGGTGGCCGGCGGCACGGCAGTGTTGACGGCGGCAAGCACCTATACGGGGAACACGGTCGTGAATGGCGGCACTTTAGCGTTGAGTGGCGTTGCGTCAATTGCTGACAGCCCAGACGTCATTATCGGCGGAAGCGGGACCCTGAACGTATCGGGACTTTCGTCCGCCTTCACCCTCGGGGCCAGCCAGACGCTAAGCAACAGCTCGTCAAGGGCAACAATCAACGGCAGCGTCGGCGCTGGTTTGGGGACCTTGTCATTGGCCTATAATTCCGGGACGCCCTCATTGAGCGTTGCCAATGGCACATTGACGGTGTCCGCCGGAACAGTGGTCACGATAAACAACCTCGGTTCGGCCCTGCCAGTGGGAAGTTACACAATTGTTTCCGCAGGAACGGGCGGTGCCGTGAGCGGTACAGCGCCATCCACGGTCACAGTTAACGGCGGCGGCGTTGCTGCCGGCGAACCGGTTTCGCTGCAGATCAATAGCGGAGGACTTGCATTGGTTGTGGGATCTCTTGCATCAGCCGCGAAGATTACGGGGATCAGCGTAAGCGGGACGACGCTGAATATCATGGCCGTAAATGGCGCGGACGGAGGCCAATTTGTGCTGGTTGAAAACACAAATCTTCTGGCGCCGTTAAATCAGTGGACGCCGGTATTGACGAATAACTTTGGGCCAGGCGGGACACTCAACCTCTCGACAAACATTATTAATCCTCTAACTCCCCGGGAATTTTATCTCCTGGAGATGCCTTAACCATTGGAACGGACCAATTCTAATTCACATGGCCGCTCGGCCAAAAATGGCCCGGCGGCATTGGAAATTATCAGACGAAAGATATGAGAGTTGCGGAAAGTAAAATGAGGGCAAAGAAAACGGCTTTCACGCTGATTGAATTGCTTTTGGTCATCGCCATTATCGCGATTCTTGCGGCGATCCTGTTGCCGACGTTGGCCGCCGCGCACCGCCGGGCTCAGCAGATCAATTGCATCAGCAACCTGAAACAATTGACTCAAGCGAATTTGATGTACATTGACGATAATCACGTTTGGGTGGGCGCTACGAATCCCATTGCTTCATCGTACGGCGGCGACTGGATGCTGACGATGGCGGGATATTACGGCAACCTGACCAATGTTATTCTTTGTCCGACGGCCCCGCTGGCTCCCGGCACGACTGGCACGACGACGGGGACGGCGGCTTCGGCCTGGTACTGGTCGGTCGGGGGGACAACGTATTGGGGAAGCTATGCCTATAATGCCTGGCTCGAACCCGCATCCAGCGCGGCCCCGGCCAACGGGCAGGGCGGCTTCAACAATGCAAAAGCGAATCCCGGTTACCTTTACCAGACGCAAGCCTCAGTTCGATGGCCGGTCCAGACACCGATGTTTTGTGATGGCGCGTGGCTCAATTTAGACCCAATGAGCAACGACGGGCCGCCTTCAAATTTCTATCAACCTCTCACCGCCAGCCAATTGGCAAGCGTGGAAGGCATGGCGCGCATTTGTGTTGCCCGCCATGGGGGCGGAGCGGCAGGCAACGCGGCTCGGAATGTCCAGCCACCGATTGCGCCGAACCCTCCATTGCCCGGCAAAATTGACATGAGTTTTGTGGATGGCCATGCGGAACTTATCCCGACTGAATATCTTTGGAATTATTATTGGCATTTAAATTGGACGACCCCCAACCCGGACCCCCCGCTATGAGGCCGAAACGGATATGAAAGTGAAAAGGAATGATTGCGCAACGAATATCCATAGTCCTGGGTTTAGCCTTATCAGCGCCGGTCTTGTCGGCCGCGGCGTCCTTTCAGCAAAACGGCAATGTGCTTGTGATGTCCAACGCTAATGTCGTACTGAACTATAACCTGAGCACGGGCACAGCGAACTTTTATTGGCAAAACGCGGAAAAGATTGCAGGGTTTTACAGTGCGGTGAGCAATAGCAGCAGTTACATCACCAGCACGAGTTATCCCGGCCGAATCTGGGGAACCCTGAGCGGGACTGAAGCGGCGGTAACCAATTCTGGGGGCGGCCTGCCGACGATGGTGCAGTTTTTCACGCTCGACCAAACAGACAGTTTTCTGGCGAGCGTTTTCCTTGAAGCATCCACCAACCTGCAATCCAATTGGATGGCCCCTGTGGTAGATAACACGATCGGCGGCGTCAACATTGGCATTACCAATGACAACCGCGCGTTGTTTGTCCCGTTCGATAATGATCATTTCGTTTCGTACAACTCAGAGACAATGAACGGCTCGGACACCGGCAATGAGGTGGGCGCCTTTTACGACAACGTGAGCCGCAATGGTTTGGTGGCCGGTTCCGTTACTCATGACGTGTGGAAAACCGGGGTTTATTGGTCGGGCTCGAATAACCAGTTGAATCAATTGGAGGTCTTTGGGGGCCTGACGGACCACTGGACGTGGGATGTTATGCCGCACGGTTCTGTTTACGGCAAGGTCATTTCTTCCCCGGTAATTTTTGTGGGTTTCAACAATGACTGGCGAACGGCCATGGAGAATTTCGCGAATGAAAATGCGTTATTTGTTGCGAAAGCAAAGTGGAACGGCGGCGTGCCGTTCGGCTGGGATAGTTGGGGAGTGACCAACTATCAAAGCAATATCAGCTATCCCGCAGCTATTGCCGTTTCGGATTCCATCCATACCAATCTCCAAATAAATGGTTTTACAAACGGCGGAACTGTTTATGTAAACCTGGATTCGTATTGGGACAACCTGTGGACGGATTGGAGCGGGACGAATTTGGAAAATTTTGTGGCCCACTGCCATGCCAACGGCCAAAAGGCGGGTATTTATTTTACGCCATTTGCCTTTTGGGGAAACGCAAACGACGCGACCAACTATTGGGTCCCGGTGGGCTACCCTCCTAATTACAATCTGTACCGGTTTAGCGACATATTGCTGCGCGACGGGAACGGGAACTTCATTTCAAACGACGGCGCGCTGGCCATTGACCCGACTCACCCGGGAACGCAGGGCTACATTGATTATTACCTGTATTGGTTTCAAACGTGGGGATTCGATTATGTGAAGCTGGATTTCCTCTCGCTCGCTTCTTTGGAGGGCGTGCACAATGACACGAACGTGACGACGGGCATTGAAGCGTACAACGAGGGGATGCAATACCTTGCCAATGAGATAAATGGCACGATGTTTATGAGCGAATCTATCGCGCCTGTTTTCCCGTATCAATACGCCCAAAGCAGGAGGATCGCCTGCGACGCGGAACAGTCTGAAATCGGCAACACAGAATACACGATGAATGCGGTATCGTACGGTTGGTGGCTGAGCGGCCGGCTATACCAGTATAATGATCCGGACCTCCTGGTCTTTGACAACGGCCCAGACACAAATGAAGTCCAAAGCCGCCTGATAAACGGAGCCGTCACCGGACTATTTTTGAATGGGAGTATCCTGACGAATGCCGCGAGTGTTGGCATGGCACAAATGTGCCTGACGAAAGCGGCAATTGACGCCGTGGCGCGCATTGGACGAACTTTTCGACCCGTGGATGGGGCGACAGGCACAGGGGCTGGAAATATATTTGCGCGGCAGGATGGCACGAACCTCTGGCGTATCGCTGTATTTAATTACACAGCCAGCTCCGTAAATGAAACTGTCAATTTGAGCAGTGCCGGGCTTCCCGCGGGAAGTTGCACCGTGACCAACCTATGGAGTGGCGCGGTTTCATCTGCTGCCGGTTCCTTTACGGTGCCGCTAAATGAAAAACAGGCGGCGCTGTTTTCGGTCGCCCTTGAGCAGGCCGCCCCTTCCATCGTAGCGGAGCCTGTGTCTTATACGAATGCGGTGCCGATGTATGCCGGGGTCCCTTTGGCACTGTCTGTGTCGGCAAATGGCTCATTGCCGTTCAGCTACCAGTGGTATGAAATCATGAATGGGGTGACGAATGCGTTTTCGGGAGGAACCAACGCATCACTGTTGCAATTGTCGCAAATGAGCGACACAAACGGACCGTTGACCTTCTTCGTCGTCATCACCAACAGCTACGGCTCCGTGACAAGTTCCGTCGCTGCGTTGAATTTGAGCACCGTTGTGCCCGGCACGCCGGATGCGTTGAGCATCCAGTTTACAATCACCAATTATGCCGGATATGGCGGCGGCTTCTTTCTTGCCCCCACCGACACCGCTGGAGTCTACGGAGTGTCTAACTGGAATGCCTTTGTCATTACGCCGTCCGGCGGAAGCGCGGGGACACAGCCCGGCGTCACATTTAGCAATCTCGTAGACAGGTTTGGCGTCATCTCGCCGGCGTCCATAAGAGTGGTCAACGTGAGCGACGGCTGGCATCAAACCGCCCAGACCATTACCAGCGCAGACAATGCCAACGCCCGCATGATGAACACATTTTGGAAGACTCACAATGATTCATCGCCGTCAACGAATATCCTTTACATCATCTTCACCAATATCCCGAACGGTACCTACAGTGCTTATATCTATATGATGCAAAACAACCCCGGCGCAACCGGCTGCGTCTATAGTGCCAACGGCTTTACAAATTATTTCAGCGAATTCACCTCATTCACTTCAGCAAGCAATTTCGTCACCGCGGTGGACACCAACGGCACGGTATATCCTTATGTGAACTACCTAAGGTTGACCGGCCTTTCCACGGGTGGCAGCAATTGCGTACAGGTCGCACCGGTTTGGCTTGGCGGTGCGGATGGAATGGGCGTATGTGGAGTACAATTGGTTCCTCCTCCGGAGCTTGCGCCGAACTTGCGCACACCCGGACAGTTCGAACTCCAATTTCCCGCGCCGAACGGCCAAAATTACGTCATTGAGAGTTCGACCGACCTTCTTTCATGGATTCCAATCGCGACGAATTCGGCAGATGGCGGCTGGCTGATTTTCACCACTCCCACTCCCACGAATCGCGGCCAATATTACCGTGTCCGGCAATAGGCTAACTTATGAAATATCCAATTAAATTCAAAATGGCCGTTACGACGCTGGTCTTATGCGTTTCCGCAATTTCGGCGTTTGCCGGGCAGGGTACGGGGCGGATGCTCTACACTGTGCCGAATAATACCTTTGTTGAAAACATATCCGGCGATAATCTGGTGACCGTCAATGACAGTTCAGGCTCGATCTCGACGCTGCAAACTCTGATTAATAATGCGCGGGCTGCCAATCCGGATTACATCCTGGTCATCCATTTGCTCAGCGGCGCGACTTATTGGGTCAATAACAGCAATCGCGGGCTGGTGCTGGGTTCGCAGGAATGCCTAGTCGGGAGCGGCGCCCTGATCGAGGCGACCAACTCGGCGGTGACCAATTCGCTCATTACGATCAGCGCGGGTTCGACGAACGTCTCCATCGCGGGCGGCACATTGGACGGGAATGGCGCGAACATCTATTGCATCTACGCCCCTTCGTCATCCGCGCGGATCAACATAGATAAAGTAACAGCCGGGAATTGCGGGCAGGACTGTATCCAAATAAACGGCCAGGGCGGCGGGACGTTCAACAATGAAATGACGGTGACCCGTTGTGATGTTTCGGGCAGCCCAAACCATTCGGGCATTAGCATCTGGAACGCGACGCAAACTACGTGCGTGGACAATAACTGCCACAGCAATTCCGTCGGCATCTGGCTGGGCAATTGCGCCTACTGCAACATCGCCAACAATACGTGCGAAAGCAATTCGGTGGGAATCGATTTCAGCAGTGGGAATAACGACTACATCGCCAACAACACTTGCGATAATAATGGAACCGGAATTCTTCTGAGCGGCTCAAGCGCCATGGCGGTTTCCGATTCGATCGGCAACAACAGCATCGCCGGGATCGATTCGGCCGGCAATGGCAACATTTACGTGGACGATTTATTCACCGACGGCAATGGGACCAACTTCATGAATAGCGGCTCCGGAGATGACATCGTTCCTTACGAAGGCGCGCTAAACGGCTCGGGCCAAAACTATTTCTATCCGCCTTTGATCAACAATCAGCACACCAACACGATTGTCAACGGAATGGGACGGTATGACCTCATTGACAATTCGACGACCACCATTGATGCAATCCAGAGTGAATACAACGCGGCCGTCAGCGCCAATCCGGGCGATGTCGTCGTACTGCATCTGAACGGCAATTATACGGTTGGCGCCAATCCGTTGAATCTTGGCTCGTACACCTGCGTGCTCCTGAGCGGCGAGATTCAAATTAATTCCTCCACCACCGCGAAGTCCGCCATCGCCTCTACTAATCAAAGCTATTTCTCCATTTCTGGCGGCGTTATTGACGGTGGCACGGCGAACCCGCCTTCCACCGGGCGTAACGGCATCCGAATCACCGGCGATTCGATGTTTCAAATTGATTCGGTGACGCTTCAAAACTTCGGGAACAACACCGAACGAGTGGGGGGCTCGGATGTCGTTCAAATTGACCATGGCGGCACGCCAAGGATTATCACGCGTTGCACCATTGACGGCGGTTCGGCACGCGGCATCTGGCTGGCGACCAGCGGGCCGGAGGACATTGTTTCGGACAATACCGTGACAGACGTGCAAATGGACGGCGTGGATTGCGACGAGTCCACCAGCGGCAGCCTCGTAAAGTTCAATTACCTGCACAACAACGGCCGATACGGTGTCTTCCTGGAACAAAGCGCGTCGGACAATTTGGTGCTGGGAAACGTCTGCAACTACGATTCCAGCTTTGATATCGGTTGTTACAACAACAGCAGCACGCCGCGCGGCGCGACGGAATACAACAGCATTATCTGCAACAGTTTGCTGGGCGACAACGGCCTGCGTAACGGTTCGACCGGCGACAGTAACAACGTCACCAGCTCCTATAATTTCTATTTCGATAATACCGTGATGAACGCCAATATTCAGTCGCAGCTGTACGGGGCGCAAAATTATTATTCGCAAAACTACATGGGCAATAGCTCCATATCCACGAGCGGTTCCGAGTCGTTTTTCAATTCTCCCGACGTTAGCGGTTATCTCAATATCCAGGACTATAACAGCGGACTCTATGCCGTCGTGACCAATGCCGCGACAACGAATGGCGCTCCGATCATTTTGGGCGAGACAAACTCACTGGGCAGCGACCAATGGTCATTAGCACCCACCGATAGCGGGTATTATCGCCTGATGAATAGGAACAGCGGCCTGGCAATGGTGGTGCTGGGCGCCTCGACAAATGACGGCGCACCCATTATCCAATGGACCTACAATGCCAGCGGAAATGACGAATGGATGCCCGTTTCAGCAGGCAACGGCCATTGCAGCTTTGTGAATCGGCTAAGCGGACTGGACCTTGACGTGCCGAATGCAACCACATCCGCCGGCGCGCAATTGGACCAACAACCTTCAAGCGGCGGGGCAAATCAACAATTCAATCTGATAGATGTCCTTCCTTTCGTCACGGTTTCCACCCCATCCAACACGGTTTCCTGGACGAGCGGTGGCGCGCCTGACGGCAATTGGGAAAATCCCGAAAATTGGGGCGGGATTCCGCCGACAGCGGGCGATTGGCTGGCGTTTGGAACCGGCTTGCAGGTCGAAACCACGAATGATTTATCCACCGGCACTGTATTCAACAACATTGCCTTCGACAGCACTGCGCCGTCTTTTTCATTGAACGGAAATGGATTGGTTCTTGGCGGCGTTTCTCAAAGCCCAAATGGGACTTTCAGCGGAGGAACAATCACAGTCAATTCGATCAATAGTCAGACGGTCAGCCTTCTAGTCACGCTTTCGACAGGCGCACACGTTATTGAAACGGCCGGTGGCGCCGGCCAATTAAGTCTTGGCAACCTTCCCCGCAACGCCGGCGGCCTGTGCCAATTTGACCTGAGCGGCGGAGCGATAAACACAAGCCTCGGAAATGTGAATGGAATTATCGGCAGCTGGGCCGTGGTTTCCACTGCTGCCAGCCTCGTCAACAACAACGGCGGCGCGGGCAGTGTGAATTGGGCAACTGTTAATGGCGGGGTAGTAGCGGCCCTGTCCAGTTACACTTCTATTTCCGGCAACGGCGCTTCGATTCCAGTTGAAACCGGGAACAACGTCGATATCACCGGCGACGGCACCAACGCGGACACATTGAGCGCTTCCGGTATCAACGACATGAACACACTCTATTTTTCGGCTTCAGCCGATAATCTTCAACTAAACATCACCTCCGGCCAAACGCTGCGCCTCGGATCTGAAGGCGGCATTCTGGCGAACTCACCCCGGTACGCAACTATCGGCAGCGGCAGTTCAGGAATCCTCACCGCGGGCGGGGGCAATAACGCGCCTGGTGAACTGTCCTTATACAATTGTTCGTATTATTCCGGTGGCGGCCTGGTCATCAACGCGACCATTGCTGACAATGGAACGGGCTACCCCGTGACCGTGAATACGCTGGGCAGCATCAATTTGAATTACCCGAACAGTTATTCGGGCGGGACCTTCGTTAACCAGGGCGAATTGTATCTGCAATCCGGAGCAAATTTGGGCTACGGACCGGTTTATGTTCTGGCTGGTGGACGGGCCGATTTTGGTGGAAACAACGGCGCGACGGTCACCAATAGTTTCTATATCCAAGGGTATGGTTTTGGCCCGGGCGTTTATAACGAGCCGGGCGCGATTAAGGGAACATATAACGGCACCTTCTCCGGTCTGATTACCCTTCTTGGCAATTCGCAGATAGACCCCAACGCGGGCACGTGGCCCAGCACATGTACCTTCAGCGGCGGATTTGACGGGGCCGCCAGTTTGACGATTGGCGGCCCATCAAACGTCGTGGCCGGAGTCGCCACCATTTCCGGCAATTGCAGTTACAGCGGCGACACGATCCTGGATGCAAGCGCCAATGCCAATGGCGGGTCGGGCATCTTCATAGCCGTCGGGAAGAATAATATCATGAACAATGGCGGCAATCTGGTTCTCATTGGTGGCAGCAGTTCGGGCAAAGCGACACTAGACTTGAATGGCACGACGCAAACGATCAATGGATTATTTGCAACCAACGGTACAACGGCCAACGCATGGATTACCAATAGTTCCTCAGCGTCCGCCGTGCTCACGATTGGGAATAACAATGCCAATGGCGTGTTTGCGGGCAGAATAGTGAACGGGCAAGGCACGCTGGCGCTGGCAAAAACCGGGGCTGGTTCAGAGATATTGACCGGCTATAACACATACACCGGGAGTACTAGCGTAAACGACGGAACGTTGGCCTTGAGCGGATCTGGATCCATTTCCAGCAGCGCGGTGATCGCCATTGGCGCGGATGCCACGCTCGATGCCAGTGCGCTGGCCGGGCAAACCTTTACATTAAATAGCGGCCAAATCCTGGAAGGCAACGGGACGGTTAACGTGAATTTACAGGTCAATCCGGGAGCGAAAGTCATGCCCGGATCCGTTTCGAATCTGGGCACGCTCTCGGTAGGCGGCACCGTGCAACTCCAGGGCACGACGATAACTAAACTCAATTCCGGGTCCGGCGATCAGATTGATGCGGGCAGTTTCACCTTTGGCGGCGCGCTTATCATCACGAATATCGGCGGGACTCTAACGAGCGGCCAAACTTTTCAGTTGTTTTTGGGTGATACGTATTCCGGAGCTTTTAGCACGATTACGCTCCCGCCGTTGAACGCCGGTTTGGCCTGGAGCAACAGCCTGGCCTCAAATGGCACGGTGCAAGTTGTAGTGACTGCAAAGCCACAAATCGGCACGGTCGCTCTTTCTGGAACGAACCTAATTCTCAAGGGGAATCAGGGCATCGCAAACGCGCAGTATCAAGTGTTGGCCAGCACAAATTTGGCGCTGCCATTGAATCAATGGGTTCCGATTTTGACGAATAATTTCGACAGCAATGGTGATTTCAATGTCACCAATACGATTAATCCAAATGTTCCGCAAAATTTTTATCTTATACAAATCCCGTAAATCGGCGCGAGTTGTTCTTCCCCTCAAAACTGTGATTCGGTCCTGCCGGGTGGCTGCCTGCCTGTTATTATGTGTTTGTTCATTCCGCTCGCAGGCAGAGCCGGAGTCTTCGCAGGCTATACTTCCCGGCACGTCTTGGAAGGATCAAAACGGGGTCAACGTCCAGGGACATGGAGGGAATATAATCCAAGTTGGTTCTACTTTTTATTGGTTCGGCGAAAACAAAATCAATGAAGATTCGTCCAGTGACGCTTTTCAGAGTATTCGTTGCTATTCTTCCGCGGACCTCGTCCACTGGAAATTCGTATCGGATGCGCTGACCCGCCAAAAGAGCGGCGAGTTGGGTCCTCATCGTATCGTCGAACGTCCCAAAGTGCTCTATAATGGCCTGACCCGGCGATACGTCATGTATATGCACATTGATAATGAACACTACAGTGCCGGCAAAGTTGGCGTGGCAATAAGCCGCACGGTAGGCGGACCCTACAATTATTTAGGCAGCTACTATCCACTGGGCCTGCAAAGCTGGGACATGAATCTCTTCGAGGATGATGATGGCACGGCATACCTCCTGACACATGCTGGAGACCGTCGTCTGCATATCGATCAACTTTCAACGGATTATTTGACGGCGACCGAATCAATGGCGGCATTAAGGCCAGATTATGAAGCCCCAGCCATGTTAAAATTCAATGGCCGTTATTATATATTCGGCTCGGAATTAACGGGCTGGTCCGCAAATGACAATAAATATGCCATGGCCACAAACATTGCCGGCCCATGGTCGAAGTGGGGTCTGTTTGCCCCTGAAGGTTCGGAAACTTTTGATTCTCAGACGGCATATATTCTTTCGATAAAAGGAAGCCAGGGAATTGCCGTTGTGTACATGGGGGACCGCTGGAATACGTCGAATCTGGGGGCCTCGACGTACGTTTGGCTGCCGTTAAATATTTTACAAACAAATAATTGGCTGGTAACTAACGTATCGCTGTCAGGTTATACAAATGGCTGGCGCCTCGATGTTGGAACTGGACTGATTGAGGGAAATCACGTCTCTTCGCCCGACCCTGCCATGCCGCCAAATCTTGCCGCAGGGAGACCGGCGCTGGCCGACAGCGCCGAGCCAGGAAATCCGGCGAATGCCGCCAACGATGAAAACATCACGACTCGGTGGTGCGCCAAAGACGGCCAGGCGGGCCATTGGTGGCAAGTGGATCTCGGGCGCATCTATACAGATCTAACCGGCACCGAAGTATATTGGGAGGCAAAGGGCGTTTACAAATATCGAATTGATGTTTCCAGCGACAGCAACAGTTGGACCACGGTTGTGGATAAAAGCCTAAACACCGTCTCGTCAGGTCTTATGGATGACCATTTTTCCGCTCCAGGCAGATATGTGCGCATTACAGTCACCGGTTTGCCGTTGGGATTATGGGCGAGCTTTTACGAGCTTAGGGTATTTGGCTCGAACGACGTGGCAAAATCCCAATAACTTCCCGAAATCAAAAAGGAAAATGGTCACACACGCTGATTTGCAATCAGCATCCGTCCTTGGCAAACTTCCCCGGCAGGCGTATGACCAAACTCGTAATTTTCGATTGGGGCAAACAGAAACGAGATGTTGATTTCGTCGGTTACGGTACGACCGGGAACTGTTGCTATATCTACAATGGAAATAACGACCGTTGCGCAATTGACTTGTGGCTACCGTCTGGTTTCGGCTTCAAATTTCAGAAGAATCCACTGTCGGCTGCATTACCGGTTGAAATCAGTCGGGCAATTTTGCAGGTGCCGTCCTTCGACGTCGTGTCCCAAGACTTGGCTCAGGACTTTTTTTGGCTGAAAGCGCAAGACAAATCTGCTCCGGCAAAAGACCCGTTTCCATTGATCGCGGTGCATCCCCGGAAGCAATGGAATGGATCAGACCTCGCGAAGAAACTATGGAAGTTACTAAATGGAATGTTGCGCCGGCGGCTGCGCGAATACGAATCTGCAAAACAAGAAATCGCCAAGCGACCCCGGGATGAGCAGGAAGCAGCCCTGCGCGAACTTGAACATCGATTTTCGTTCATTGGAAATGATTTCCGCACAGCCAGCATTTTCCAAACAACGCTCAATGACGTGAAGGCTGGGCTCTTTGGATTCCTTAATTCGGTGCTACAAGATGAATTTTTGGAATATCACCATTTGGACTTGAACCGAATTGAGAAAGAAAACGCCGAATTTTGCCGGCGGATATGTTTGGAGGGAACTGATTTGTCACAATCCACGCTAAACATCCTTGCCAAGCGTGTCCGTTATCGGGTCCACTTCAGAGATAACACGGACTGTTGGCTGGAAGGTATCTACGAACGGCCACTCACCACTCCGCAAGAAATTGATGAATTTGAAAGGCTGGAAGCGTCACAGAAGTCGACTGCCCCACCTCGCGGGAAGGTGGAGGTGCTTGACGGCAATACGGGGCCGCTTCGGGATAAGATTGATGAGATGAAGTCGGCAGCGGAGAAAGAAAAAGCGGCCAGCACGGAGAAAGACCAACGTTTGGCCATAGCCCAGCGAGAATTGTCTGCCGGCCTTCTGATAACGGATCCCGACGCCAAATTGCAGCAGGAGATGGGCGACGTGGAGAGATATTTCTACAATCAGCTTGTACAGCCAAAT
>DASYYL010000258.1:0-15596 GCA_035933915.1 Verrucomicrobiia bacterium | reverse complement strand
CCACCGGAGCAAAGATAATCGCGGCATCCAATCGTTCGGGTGGCAGCATTTCCGAATCGCCCGCCCAAACCGCGCCGAGAGATTTTGCGAATCGTTGCGCTTTCGAATCACCCTTGCGCGTGAAAGCGTAAACCGCATGCTCCTGATATTTCGCCACTTGCGCGATGATATGCGCAGCCGCGCCAAATCCATAGATTCCGAGACGTTTTGCATTTCGAGTTTTTGCCAGCGACCGAAAACCAATCAGGCCTGCGCAGAGCAGGGGAGCAGCATTGACATCCGGGTAGTCACCCTTGATTGGGAAGCAAAATCGTTCATCCGCCACCGTAAACTCCGCGTAGCCGCCGTCGCGCGTATATCCGGTAAAACCCGCGCGGTCGCAGAAATTCTCCTGTCCGGTGTGGCAGAATTTGCATTTTCCGCATGTCCAGCCCAGCCACGGCACACCGACGCGATGGCCGATTCCAAATCGGCGCGCGCGTCTCCCCCGGTCAGCCACAACACCCACAATTTCGTGTCCCGGAATGAGCGGCAATTTCGGCTTCGGCAATTCGCCGTCAACTACGTGCAGGTCCGTCCGGCAAACGCCACAGGCCGAAACGCGAATCAAGATTTCATTCGCCGCCGGCCTGGGCGTTGGGACGTCAACGCACCGAAGCGGTTTTCCCGGTTTTTCCAAAATCATCGCGCGCATGAGTCATACCATCGGGCAAACCCTGGACTCATGCAAGGCATCGCGCCATGACGGCCATCAAATCTTCAAGCCGAAATGGCTTGTGAAGCCTTCTTAATCCGATGTTTTCGTCAACACTCGTTTCTCTTTCTTTGCCGCTCATGAAAATGATTTCGCGTCCCGGAAGACAAGCACGCAACTGTGGCCAGGCGGTTTGGCCGCCCATGACCGGCATATCGTCATCGAGCAGCACGAGTTTTATATCATCGGCCCGCTGCCGGGCGAGAGTAATAGCCTCGGCGCCGTTCGATGCCGTCACGACGCGATATTCTTGCGTGGTTAAGGCGAGTGAAATCATCTCGCACACGGATTGTTCGTCATCCACCACCAAAATGAGTTCCCCGGAACCGCGCGGGAACGCCGTCGAAGCGGATGGGGAGACGCCGATTGCGGGCGAAATTGTCACCGCCGGCAAATAGATTTCGAAAAGCGTGCCGTGATCGATTTCGCTTTTCAACTCCACGAATCCACCGTGCTGGGCAATGATTCGGGCGGTTGTTGCCAATCCCAATCCGGTCCCCTGGCCCGCGGGTTTGGTCGAAAAAAATGGCTCAAAAACGCGAGGCAGGATTTCCGGGGCGATTCCTGTGCCGGTGTCAGACACAAGAAGCATGACAAAGCGGCCTGGACGCGCGCCGGTCATTCTGGCCGCCTCGTCGGCATCAAGTTGGACGTTGTCAGCGGCAAGAGTGAGTTCGCCGCCGGACGGCATCGCGTCACGGGCGTTCACACAGAGATTCAGAAGTACCTGATGCAATTGAGTGGCGTTGCCCATGACGGTCCAAAGATCCGCCGGGGCCAGAGTGGCGACATTGATATTCCTGGGAAAGGTTTGGTGAACGATGCGTTCTATTTCGCGCAACAAGATGGCCGGCGCGAGTGGCTCCTTTTCGGCATCTCGCCCGCGAGAAAACATGAGCACTTGCCGGACCATATCGGCGCTCCGGTGGGTATTGTCTTCCATAACGTCCAGCATCCGGAGGGTGTCCTCATCGGCGCTTTGCCGCCGGAGCATCTGGAGGCCCATGAGCACGGGCGAAAGCGCGTTGTTTAAATCATGGGCAATACCACCGGCAATTTGGCCGATGCTTTCGATGCGCTGCGCCCGGAAGAATTCCAGTTCCAGCTTCGTCTTTTCAGTGATATCTGTATTAATAAACAGCAGCGAGGCCAGTTGTCCGCCCGAATCGCGGATCAAGGTACACCGGCTGTTCACGATGATTTTACTCCCGGAATTTGATGTTTGGTCGATTTTGCCCGACCATTCTCCGCGAATCAGAGCCGTCTGGCGCGCTTCAGCAAGCTGTATTTTATCGAAATGGCAAAATCTCTTGTGGCCGCCGCTCCAGCCATACAGCTTATCTGCGCTTGGGTTCGAATAAAGAATGTTCCCGGCGAGGTCTTCAACATAGATCGCATCTTGGGCTTTTTCGATGAGTGCGGCCTGTTCGTGAATCTTTGCTTCGTCGGCTCTGCGCTGTGTGTCAAACCTCTTTTTCTGGCGATACCATTCGAGTGACTGAAAAAGCACGGACCCGGTGAGAGCGCCAGGGACCTGTAGCGCGCAAATAATCAGCCACGGGAACCAGATGTGGACCCTGCCTAATGTACCCGGAGCAACGACGAAGACGGCGGCGGCAATCAGGAGGGCAATCCCGCCGGCGGGCAGGGGACGAAATGAGAAAAGCAGCCAGGCGCAGATTACCGCGGACAATGACAGGACAATAAATTCCGCTGCGGGAGGCAATCGCGACAGCGAATCACGGCGAATCAAATTCAGGAACTGAGTCGCGTGAACTTCCACCGCAGGCATGAATAGATTGGGATCGCCCCATGACGCAAGCGGGCTCCGAAATTCGTCCTTTCGTTCCAGAATCGTTCCGGTCATGGGCCGCGCGCCGATGAAAATGACTTTGTCCCGGAAAAAGTCGTCGCTGACTTCCTCTGGACGCAACGCCGCACTGTAACTGACGTGCGGCAGCGCGAGGGGCTTGCCGTAGTAGCGCAACCAGTTTTCCTTGATTGAATTAGTCAGGGCCAAACCCAGCAGGTTCGCGGCAGCGAATGATAACGAAGGCTCCGCGAAGCCCGGCAAGCTTTCGAACTGCCGGCGAACGACAAAATCGTCATCCAACCGCACATTGGCCAGGCCCCAGGTTGCGGCGGCGGCAAGAAACATTTCGCCGGGTTTGGATAATCTTAATAATTGATAACCCGCCGTTTGACCGGTGTTTTGGCTTCCCTGGCCGATTTCACCCGCAAGTACAACATGGCCATTGGCGCGAATTGCCTGGATGAACTCCTGATCCGCTATGGCATCTTCCCCCGGAGCATCGAAGATGATATCGAACACGACTGCCCGGGCGCCGGCAGCGGTAAGGCGTTTCAAGAGTTGCGCGTGTAATGAACGATCCCATGGGTGTGCTGGATTTTGTTTTTCCCTTAAATAGGAATCAAAGTCCAAATACACGATAGCGACCGGCGTATTGGAAAGGTCTACCGGCCTCAGGGCCGCCTGAGACCAGTCGTAGCTCTCATCGACCAGCTGTGAATTAGTGGCAAGCGAGCACGCGCTTAGAAACAAGAGCAACCCTGCAACGACTGCTGCCGGGAGCAGCCGGGGATGTTTTTGGACGATCTGTCTGAGCACAGGATCAGTAATTTATGCGCAACGATGCCGTGAAAGTGCGAGTGCGGGCAAGCTCGGATTGCCAATTCAGAGGATCCAGATGGTAGTTCTGGTCCGTCAGATTGAGCACCCCCAGTTGAAGTTCAGCGCGCCGGTGGGCGAAGACGTAACCGACAAATACATTCTGCATCCAAAAATCGTCGCCCGGCAGCGAGGACAAATCCCCGTGATTATCCTGGTGAAACCAGTCGCTGGACCACTCGGCAAAAAATCCGCTGGGATGGTTGTAAATCAAGAATAGCTGTCCGTGTTGCAGGACGGCGCGCTGGTTTTGATTGAGCGATGAAACCCCAGCGATGCCCGCAAGCGATGGCAGGTCCGTTTCCAGCCGGGCCTCGCTTATCCGGTAACGTGCGCCGACGGATATATCTTTGCCAACTAATTGTGCCAGATAGGCGGACAGATTTCGTTCCCGATATTTAAGTTCCTGGCTGGTACTTGTGGGAGAGGTCGGATCGTATACAAATGCAACGGCGTTTGAAAATGCCCCGACGGATCGCGAGCCTTCAGACTCGAGCAGTTCCGCCTCGATACCCAGGTAGGTTTTCGTATGGAGTGTCTGATCGAAACCGGCGGTCCACGAATCAAAGCGCGTGCCGGGGACGAGCCCTTCGACGGACTCTGGAACTAAACTACGATAAGTGCTAATGGCGCCGGCCACTTCATCCGGCTCCAGCCGGATGCTGTTGTCAAAGAAAAGTCCGCCGAGTGAGCGCGCCCATGCCGCATGCAGCCAGCCGCCCTGCCAGGGTTCGGCAATAACGCCGACTTTTGGCCCGAATAACGAATGGTTTGCTGTTCCATACGATTGCGGAGGCAAATCCACATTTTGCGGATAAGTCAAATCGTCATAAGTTAAACCCGCTGTGAAGCGAAGCGCACTGAACGGGCTCCATTGGTAATAACCATAACCGCTGACGCGCTGCAGACTCGACGCCACAGTCTGGGGAGTAATCGTCCCGCCCAGCAATGTCAGGGTGCTGCTGGAGTCCACATCGGCGTACTGGTATCGAGTGCCCAGGATTAAAGCCTGGTGATCGGTTTCCCAAATCTGCTGAGCTTCCGCGGAATACAAGGTGAAATGTTCCTGTTGGTCCAATGTAAAATATGGGTATCCTTCTACCCCAAAAATACCGGCCCCATCCTGCCTGAAAAACAACACACTCGGCTCGGGATTCGTCAGCGACAAACGGTCGGTTAGCCGCGAAATCAAAAATAACGTATGGCTGCCCGGCCCCCATTCATGATTCCATCCAACAAACAAATTGGGTATCTGATGTTCCGTGGCGCGAAACCCGACGTTTGCATTGGTCGGGTCGTAGTATTGCGACAAATCTCCATTGTCGCGCTGAAGGGTGTCTATAGAAAAATAGACGCTGTCCGCCGGCGTAATTTGTTGCTTTGCATGAAATCCAAACTCGGTATCCGTGAGGTCGTTGTTGAGCTGTTGACCATTCAGGGACGTGTACCTTAAGTCGAAGGCATAGCTGAAGGTCCTGAATTGCCCAAAAGCTGTGGCCGCCTGGTTCCAGTCACCGCGGCTGCTGTAGTCTGTCTCCGAACTAAAACCAAACGGACGCGGGTCAAAATATTGCAGGCGATCCTGTTGCGACAACAATTGAGATAAATTCCCGCCGCCGGGCGGCGCAAGCAAATTGGCAATCAGCAACTCGCTTTCGCTCGGGGTTTCCAGGCGAAGATTGTATTGCTCGGGATCTTCCTGGCTCGCAAGGCTATTCGCCAAAAATAAATGCGAGGCAAAATCGGAATAGGATTCATCCACGGCGCGGTAGGCGGCAGCCTGCCCGGCTTCCGTCAGGCCGGCGGCATCGTACAACGTCGCCAGGTCGGCGCTCCGCATGGCGCGGTCCCGGTCCAATTGCAAGCGAGACCGGAAGATGCTTCGGTTGTCATTGAGTTCCACCGAATGTTCCAGGTCTCCGATGGAATCGTTAATTTGGTGAGTTTGAAACTTTTGCAAAGCCGAGTATAGCCAGGCTGTCGGGTCGGCGGGATCCAGTTGTTTGGCGAGTGAAAATTCCCTCTCAGCAAGATTATCCTGGCGGATTTGGCCCCAGGCCTTCCCGAGATAGCTGCGGTAAATGGCTCGCTGAGGCTCGAGTGCGGCGGTAACTTGCAGCTCGCGGCGGGCTTCGCGATCATGCCCGATCGCCGCATCGGCCAGGGCATGGCCTAACCACGCCGTAGGCAGGGAGTCATCCAACGCGAGCGCCTCGTCAAAGAATTCCAGCGCACGATTGGGTCGGTTATCGGCCACGGCAACAAAACCCCTGAGTGCGACGGCAGACGCATTGTGAGGCGAAAGCTTTTGCGCTTGTGCCAGGGCGTCCAGGGCCACGTTTCGATGGTTGAGGTCGAATTCCAATTCCGCGACCCGCGCCCATGCGAATCCAAAATTCGGGGCGGATTGGGCCGCCGTCCGCGCGGCACCCAGCGCCTCAGAAAGTTGTGAGCGCGATTGCAGGTAATAGGAACGGGCCAGCCAGCCGCTGCTGTTCGTTGGCGCTAACAACGGAGTGAAAGTTTGAAATTTGACGGCGGCAATCAGTTCCCGCAATGGCGTGGCGGCATCTCCGACGGGCGAAATAAGATCTTCCGCAATCGACACCTGGCCGGCCGAAAGTTTAAGCGCGGCAAAATACAGTCTGCAAGCGGACGAATGCCTCTCCACTGCTTCGGGCGCGCTGCTCAATGCCCCCCTCAAATCGCCGGCACGATAGTCATCCAGCGATTTTTCGAGAGCTTCTTTCTCCGCTCCTGAAAAGCCAATTTCGTCGGGATTCAAAACAGCCGGATAATAAAAACTCCATTGAATCAGGTTTACGGCCTGGAGGGTGGGAGAAATCTTTGCCGGGCCGGTCGGTGACAATAAGATCTCCTGCCCGTTTGTCATGGAATAATTTCGGGAGCCGCTTTGCAGGTCCACGGAGCCGTCCAGAACGGCAAGGCGCGTCACAGCGTCGATATCAGACACCGCGAGGAGGAATTCAGTGCCGCGAATAGCTCCGGTCGCCAGCGGGGTTTCAAATTCAACATCAGCCGGCCGCTCGCGATCCAAAAAATACAAAATCCCTCGGCGCAAGCCAAAGCGGTGACGGGCTGGAACGGCCGGCGGCTGAATTTCCAAAATGCTATTCGAGCCCAATCGAATGACGCTTCGATCGGAAAGCTGCAGCGTGGCTCGGCTGTCGTCAGCAGTTCGCAATCGGCTGCCGGGCCACAATTGCAAATTTACACGAGCCGCAATCCAATTGGTTGAATTCGGGGCGGAGTATTCGACTTTCCCGGCAAAACCGACCAGCTCGCTGGCGGCACTGGAATTTGTTGTTGCCGGAGGATCAGCGCGAACCAGCCGGGGAAATGCCAGCAGCGATAAACTCAAGCAGCATAGGGCAACCTGCACCGCGCGTTTAGGGAACGAAACGGACATCGGCTTTTTTCTTTGAGCAGCTAACGTGCCTCAGGAGGATTTACAAAATTCCCGAGGGGTTCACGATTTTTCTTCTGCGCTGATTGTTATGTTGGTCCGAAATCGAACCAGGTTTGGGCCAATAAAGCGCGGTTTCGTCACTTGGGTTGCGGGGCAACGATTCGCAGCTCCGGCCATTTTTCCAGACGGCGCAACAGAGACTGGTGATTTATGCCCAACCGCGCGGCGGCGCGGCGAATGCCGCCGCTCTCAGCGATCAACGCCTGCTGAATCAGGCGGTATTCCTGCATATCAATCGCGTTCAGTTGGCGAACGATAGCAGGTTCCGACACCGGAGCAAAAGCCGCAGGCCCGGTGGAAACCTCTGAACTCAAAGGCAACCATGCCAAATCGAACGCGAGCGAGTTTGCGTATTCCGCCGTGTGGAGCAGGGCGCGTTCGAGGAGATTGCGCAATTCGCGCACGTTGCCGGGAAAACGGTATTTTCGCAAAGCTTCCAAATCGCTGTCTTTTAAAGCGGGTTTTTTCCGCGAGTATTTCTCGCACAGCCGCGCAAGCAGAAATTCAATAATTGCCTGGAGGTCTGACATCCGGTCGCGCAGCGCTGGCAAATGAACTGTGACCACTGCCAGGCGATACATCAAATCCTCCCGGAACCGCCCGCGCTTGACTTCCTCAAGCAACGAGCGGTTGGTGGCGGCGATGATACGGCCGGAAAATTTTCGCAAAACGTTGCTGCCCAGTGACCGGTACTCGTGCGATTCCAAAAAGCGCAACAACTTGGATTGCTGCGCCAGTGGCATTTCAGTGATTTCATCCAATAACAATGTGCCCTGCATCGCGGCTTCGACGAGTCCCTCGCGCCGACGCTCGGCGCCCGTGAAAGCGCCCTTTTCCACGCCGAAAAGTTCGGATTCAAACATATCCGGTGGTACTGCTGAACAATTCAGAGGGATGTAGGGCGCGGTGGCGACCGAGCCGGGATGGGATAACTCATGTACCCGGCGAGCAGCCAGATCCTTGCCGGTCCCGGTTTCGCCGGTGAGTAAAACCGTCGTTTCCGGATGACGGGCAATCTGGCGCAGAGAGGCCAGAACTTCGCGAATTTGCGGCGAATTTCCGACCAGTTCGACTGCATCGGCTGTGTTGTCGGGGTGCGTCCAACGTTGGCGAGCACGGCCCAGGCAGGCGACGAAATCCGGCAGATTCAGCGGTTTCGTCAGATAATCAAACAATCCGTTGCGTGTCAGTTCCACAGCCTGAGAGAGTTCTGGAACGCCCGTGACCATCACGACCAGTGATTCTGGGCTTTGGCGCATCAACTGTGGGAAGAATTCGTAACCGGTCCCGTCCGGAAGGCGGTTGTCGAGTACAACCAGCTGAAAGTCACGCTGTTCCACCATCGCACGCGCTGATTTCAAATCAGAACAGGTAGCGGTTTCACCTCCTTCAAGCCGAACAGCCCTTGCCAGCATCGATACGAATCCGGCATCATCATCGACGATCAGGCATGTAAATTTATCCGGGAAACTCATCTGATTTTCAAAAGGCTTTTGCGTTTCTGAGGGTCAAGGTGTATGCACGCGAACGAATAAATTATCGTTAGTAGCCGCGTTCGTCACCCTCAGTATGCCGCCGTAGTCCGGAAATAAAGTCGAGAACTTATTCCAGGCGGCCGTTCCCAAATCCAGGGAAGAGTCCGCGGTATATTGGTACCCGCGCACGCCTGGAAATAGCGAAACGATAGCGCCTGGAAATACCATTACCTGCGGGGAACTAATCACTGAAACTTGCGCGATGGTACTGGTGACTCCTCCGGAATAATTAGTGACCACCACAAAATAATTTCCAGCGTCCGACGCCGCGGGTTTGGAGAGCAAAATGCTGGGATTGTTTTGGGATCGTATTTTTGCATCATTCTTCCACCATTGGTAAACGATCGGGCTCGTTCCGGCGGCGGTTACGCTTAATGCCACTGCGGTTCCGGCGCTGACCGTCAATCCCTGGGGCTGACTGGACAGAACTGGCGGCGCAGGTGTCAAGCCGACCGCCAGACTGTAATTGATATGGATCACACCACGCGCGTCGTTCACTCCACTTGCCACAATAAAATAATTCCCGTTGCTGGTCACTTCAAATTGGATGAAGCTGGTTGTATTTGTGCCGGTGCCATCACTATTGTTGTCACACGTAACGAGGACCAGATTTGAGTAATTGAGCAATGAGTTTGTGTAAGTAAACGCGGCTAGCAGCGTGGGGATACCGCTGCCTCCAGTGTCTACCGACAGCAATCCTGTGGCCGGCGCAGTATACGAAAACCAGTAAGCAGCTCCCGGCGGCACCCCGCAAATCAAAGGCGCGTTCGTATCTACGATGGCGTTTGTCGTATTATAAATCTGCGTGCCGTTATAGCCGATATTCACGTTGGGGGTCGCGCTGGGAACCAGTCCGGATCGGGCGGCATCGGCAATTTTCGACCGCGCCAACGTCCTTTGCTGGCCCTCTGAATTAACCTGGATTTCTATGGGAGAACTAAAAAAGGTGTCGTCGTTCAGTTCAAATTCCAGCGAGTAAAATCCGAGATTGGTTTGCTGCAGATTCGGAATCACGAGGGTCGGTTGGGTTGCGTCATTTATTAGATTGCCATCAAAATACCACTGCATATCGACTTGGCCGGCGACTGGAATGAAGTTCACGGTCAGAATTAATGGATCACCTAATCGCAATGCCCGATCTCCCGCGTTGGATAAAATAGTGGGCTGCAAATTCGCGTATGAGAGAAGATTGAGATTAAATACAATGTCGCCCGCCGCGCCATTAAAGCCGTCCACAGATATGTAATACACCTGATTGGAATTAACCCCAAACTGAACTTCGGAAGTGAGTTGTCCCCCAAAATCATCATTGGCCGCAACACTTTGCAGGTTTTGGATTCCGGGTGAATCGTCCGCCTCGAGCGTATAAATACCCAACAACGTGTCAAAGGAGCTTCCCGCCGTGCTCA
Source organism: Verrucomicrobiia bacterium (assembly GCA_035933915.1). GTDB lineage: Bacteria > Verrucomicrobiota > Verrucomicrobiia > Limisphaerales > UBA11358 > UBA11358. Next base: position 5,719 of record DASYYL010000258.1, on the reverse strand, counting down.
TGGTGACCACTCCATTGGTTTGGGGCTGCCAGGCAATCCAGACGGAATGCCCGCCAATTTTTCCGGCGATGAGCGGCTCGCCAGGCTCTAAGGTCGCGTTGGTGTTGGAGTCCAGGATGGTTATCGAGGAATCGGTAATCAATTGGGCGTCCTCGAACATGTCCGAAAAATTCTGTGCGTAAAGTCGTTCTCCCGCCGACAGTAAAAAGCAAAAAATCAGAGGAACCAGGCATCTGCGAATCGAGCCGGCGCCGCCATAATAGGGCTTCTGTGCGACCGCAAACCGGCGGAAAGGGACTCTGTAGCTGAATTTGTTCACAACACAGCTGGCGTCCGACAGCATTGGGCCAGCCAAGCCATAAGCATAACCGTCAGAAGAGGAAACTTCAAGGTATTCTTGCGAAACTTCTATTAAAAGTTTCACAATGTTAGCTTGCTCTGACTGGAAATCGCTTCCGGCTTAAGTTCCGTATCTTATCACGGTCCATTTCCGGACCAACAGGCAATGCCGGACATCGATACCGGACCAGGTGTTGCCACTTCAATACAACAGCCGTATCTTAAGCAGTTGGTATCAATTGTTGAAATAATGCAATGATTTCAAGCGAATTCTTCGCTTTCGAGCTGTGTGCCGTGCTCTGCGCAAAGTTCAAAATTCTGCCGGGCACGCGTAGTGCTTAGACAAATTTTTAAACAGCAAATTTAAACCGGGGTACAACTATGAAGATAAATTTAATTCGGCGCCTGTTGCGCCTTTCCTCTTGGATTTTTCTGCTCGTCTCTGCCTCGATCAAGGCTGCACCCCTGGTTTGGTTTCCGGGACCAAACATCGGCACACCCATGAGCGGTTCGGCCACCGTTTACTATAACGGCAGAAATGTCCTCTCTGGCGGGGACGTGTTTAAAGGTTACGGTTCTCCGTTCAGCCAGCCGGTGTGCCTCACACCGACGAATGCCTCCTGGACCTATCTCACGCCGTTTGCCAGCCTGAATATCGCCGGTGGCGCGGTGGTGAATGACGGCAACCTCATCGTCTATGGCGGCACGGACGGCAGCAATTCCCAGAGCGCGACAATTGCCTACAACTTTTCCGGTGATACCCCTCCCGTCATGCCAAACATGAATATGGCCCGTTCGTACCTGGGCTATGCGCCGGACAGAAGCGGCAATGGCTATGCCATCGGCGGCCTTGACGCCAACAGCAATGCGCTGGCTTCGATGGAACGCCTTAATTTTGGCGACACCGCATCCACATGGACGTACGTCGCCTCCATGCCCGTGCCGCGATACAATTTTCCGGCAGCGTCCGATCACACCAATTACATTTATATTTTCGGCGGATATACCGACACAGTTTCCGGGGTGGAATCCGCATCCGTGCTGCGTTATGCCGTAAACAGCAACACGTGGACGGCAATGGCGCCCATGCCGGCGCCGGTGGCCGGTAGCGCGGCCACGCTCGCGCCGGACGGAAATATTTATGTAGTGGGCGGCACGTGCGGGGGCACTACGACGAACGTCGTGCAGGTGTACGACCCGATCGCCAATTCGTGGACGATTTCGCCACCGTTGCCGGAAGGGTTGAGCCTGTCGGCGCTGGGCGTGGACAGCCAGAACCGGCTCATCTTGATGGGTGGGGTGGATACCAACGGCAACGACAGTGGCAATGTTTGGCGCAGCCAGGAATTTGGCGTGACGGACAGCGCGCCGTTACTTGTCCAATTCCCCGCGACGAATGCCGTCTACCTGGGAAACTACTCTTCCTTTATCAATGCCACGAGCAGCCCGCCTGCGACTTATACCTTAGTCAGTGGCCCAGCTGGGATGCAGGTCGATTATTATAGCGGGGACATTACCTGGACGCCGCAAGACCTGGCTCAGATTGGCTTGAATCCGGTAACGATTCAGGCCGCCAATTATGCCGGCTCCACGAGCTATTCTTTTGAAATCAAAGTGCCCAATATTCCGCCGACCTGGCCCAGCAATATCACGGAGGTCAGCGTTTCCGACAACTCTGCCACAATCGCATGGTCTTCCCCGGACCCCGCTGCCGGGCCGGTCACATACTCCCTAGCGATTCCACATCCCTACCATAGTCCCAAGGGAAGCGGTGGAGGCGTGAACTATCAGGTCGTGATGACCGGCATACCGACCAATTTCATAACATTCACCGGGTTGGCCCCGGGGACTTCGACTACCTACGCTCTCAGCGCCACCGGACCAGGCGGTTCAACAGGGTTTTATTATAATACTTGGTTCACGTTCTACACCACGGCGCCGCAAGGGCCGGCGAGTGTCTCACTTACCGGCCTGACCTCCACGTCGACAAGCCTCGCGTGGACGCCATCGCCCGGGCCAGCGCAGAGCGCGCAGTATTCCCCCGTCGTCAGTTATGTGATTATGGAATGGAAGCCCGCGCCGGGCCCGAACATTCCCACCGTTTTGAACCTGACCGGTACGAATGGCACCGCGAACGGCCTGGTGCCGGGCCAGTCACATTTGTGGTACGTGGCCGGGGTGGACGCTCAGGGGACATATTCGGCATTCACCGGGAATCCGTTCGCCTATGTTTCCGTGGCCAATCCAGTGCCGAAACCAGCAACTCTCGCATCCAGTTCCTCGATTGCGCCTAACCCAGATGGATTTCAGTTCACAGTCCAGACCAGCACCCCGCAGACAACATTCGTCCAGGCGACTACGAACTTATCCGACCCCGCCTCCTGGACAACCATCGCCACGAATTTCTCCCCGGCAGATTTGTTCACATTTACCGATACAAATTCCAGCCAGTTTACGGCGCGATATTATCGAGTCATAACTCCTTGAAAATAATGTTGGTTATTGACTATCCATTACGGATCACTGAAAACGAAATGAGCTTTAACGCCGGAACACCAGCAAACGATATTTGAATTTATGAATGCTAATCCTTGCCTTCCATTGCAACTCCTGGTTTACAAGCCGCGCGGAATTCTTTATGGTCTTATTTTCACCGCAGTGGTATCGCCACCTTTATTGCATGCCCAGTACTCGGAAATCAAGATGGGGGAGTATCTTAACTACGCGACGGCTGCAGCCAACGGCGGCGTTTATGCGGGCATTGACGGCATCGGATATGTGGGGGTATTTGGCTCTCCTGCGCTATATACGACCAATACCGGGTGGGTGGGCCTTCCGGTGGGTTTGGGATTCGATCCTTCCAAGCAGATCTACGGAACCACAACAGGCATCAGCCACGACGGTTCAATCATCGCTGGTTCGGTGACCGGAACGACTACGAACGGTGTTTCCGTACAAATGGCGGCCTATTGGGCAGATGGCATCGAATCAGTCGTTCCCGCTCCGCCGGACGATCCGGCAGCGGCCGAAATGAGCGCATCGGGCGTTTCCGGGGACGGATCGACCCTACTCGTTGAGGACGGCACGGTCTATTCCGCTAAAGTTGAAACCTACATCTATAATATTTCCAGCGGAACCTTTACTTCGCTGGGTTTTCTCGGCGGTACCAACCATCAAACTTATGCCACGGCCATCAACAGCAATGGCACGGTCGTTGCCGGTTACAGCGCGCTTGATAATTTAAACATAGATGGATTCATTTGGACCTCAAATGGCGTGACGGTTCTGGCCATTCCGACCAATCATCCAAATACTTTTTATCTGGAACCGACGTGCATGAGCGACGACGGATCGACCCTGTATGGCCGGCTCACGGAAGGGGGCGGTTGGGCAGGATTTCGCTATAAATCTACTACCGGCTATCAGGACCTTAACCTAACTCCTACCTCCTGCACCGCGGATGGGACTGAAGTGGTCGGGATTGAAAACCTTTATTTCCCGGCGATCTGGTCAGTCAGCAGCGGCAGTGGTTATCTCGACCATTTGGTTTCCGCGAACATTGCGCCACAGCCCTTTCCAACCCTCGGGGACCCTTATAGTGCAAATCCGGTCACGATTTCACCGGATGGGACCGCCATTACGGCCCTCGGACCGGATGCCTATCCCGTGGATCAAATCTGGTACGGCACCTGGCAGATTTTTGTGCCTTTTCCTCTGAAAACAGCCGCAATTCCACAGGCCACCCCCACCTTCACGACGGATTACGAAACGCCATTTAGCGAGCCTCCGGGAACGCTCACTCAATATGCCGAATTCAACAACAGCGTGTCCGCAGTCCTCGTCAAAGGCCCCCATTACGCCTCATCCTTCGCCCTAAACGCGGACGGTTCATTCAGCTATACGCCAAAAGCGGGTTATATCAGCCAGGGCATCGATCCCGAAGATGGTACTCCGATAGACACGTTCACCTATAACCTGGTCAGCACAAACGGAACCAGTTCCAACGCGGTCGTACAAATAAATGTGCTGGCTCCGGCCCCTCCGACCGTGGCGAATCCCGCCTATGCCAATGTGACGGCCACAAGCGCCACGTTGGGTGGAATGGTAACGGATAGTGGAGGAGCGACGGTTACCGCCGTAGGCTTTGTCTACGCGCCTCTTAGCATCGATAGCAACCCGCAGATTGGAGACACCGGAGCAATCGTCGTCGCCGAAAGCGGCACGACCGGGACTTTTACGGCCGACGTGAGCGGTCTGGCGCCGGGCACCGACTACGCCTATGACGCCTATGCAACCAACAGTGCCGGCATCGGCTATAGCACTGTTGACTTTTTCACCACGTTGTCAACCGCTCAAAGTTGGCAACTCGCCTGGTTCGGCAGCACGACCAGCAGCCAATCTGCTCTGACTGCGGACCCATATAGCACCGGTATCGAAAACTATGCGGTGTTCGCGTTTCTTGGGCCCTATCAAGACCCCAGCACGGCAAATAGTAGCCAACTGCCTGCAGTGCAGTTAAGCGGCGGAAGCCTTGTCTATGACTTCTTCGAACCGGCGGGCATCAGCGGGATAACGTACGGGGCGGAAATGTGCACAGATCTTGGCGCCGGAAATTGGCAACCCGTCCCCGACACCGGCAGCGGCACAGAACACATCTTCAGCGTCCCCATCGGTGCCGGCACGCAGCTCTTCATGCGCCTGACCATAGCCATTCAATAGCAAACCTATTTCGGCTCAGCCGATTTCAGGTACTTGAAAAGGTCCCCACTGGTGGAAATAACCAGGGTCGTGTTGTTGGTGGCTACGTCTTCCAGCGTTTGCATGGACCGCAGAAAACTATACAGATCGACAGCCTCCGGCGATTGATTATACGCATCCGCATAAATGCGCGTCGCCTCGGCTTCCGCCTGGCCCTGGATTTCCTGGACTTTTTGATAAGCGGCGGACTTGATTTCCGCCAGGTCGCGGTCACGGTCTCCCAGGATTTTATCGGCTGCTCCTTCGCCTTCGGAACGAAAACGCGCGGCAATCTGCGCCCGCTCGCTGATCATACGCTCGTTGATTTTGTCCGTTACGCTCGCCTGATAATTTAACCGCATCAGCCGCACATCCACCAGGTCGATGCCGAAATCCTTCAACTTGGCCGCCGCGTTTGCAGTAATGGTTTGCTCAATGGCGGTGCGGCCTATGGAGATTGGCGGGAGCGTGCTCGTCGTCACGTTCTCCTGCGAGTTGGTGTTGTCCGGGTCAATATCCATTTCCACTTTGCGATTTTTGTCGGTTCGCACCATCTCAATCAGGTCGTTCTTGGCCACGGCATCGCGCATCTCGCTCCCGGCGATGTCGTCGATTCGGGACAGCGCGCTCCGGGGATCGCGCA
>DASYYL010000221.1:0-8998 GCA_035933915.1 Verrucomicrobiia bacterium | reverse complement strand
CAAGCAGACTTTCCGGCCCTTATTTTTAGCCGGCAGTGAGCCAAAGGCTGTGTTGGTGGCCGCAAGCTGTTCTTGCGGCCCTTTAATGAGGCGCTCGATGGTTGTGTCTGCGCCGATTGGCTTGCTGCCGGTGAATCTTTCCAAAATTACGCGTACATTCAAATGAGCAACCTTGTTAAATGGACCGGACCGACCAACGGCTTGGTGCTCACCTCCAAGTCACCCAAGTTCGTCAATTCGGATCGCGTACGCGCCACGGACATTTATATGGGCCTGCAGTCACTGTGCGCGACATCGATGTTGCCGCGTGGCACATTCGGCACCGGATTCCGGGCTGGCTGGGTGGTAAACCAGTGTACTGTCGAGAACGACCGCGGGAACGTCGGCACCCTGACAATCGAATGGGAAGCCGGCGGCGCGGCGGCAATCCAGCCCCTGCCGGTCGGTGACTTTTGCTGCGAGCCGCAGGAACTGTACCCAAAAATCGAAAGGAATGCTCATTTCGCTTCGCTCCTCCCGGAAAATATAAAACTTGCTACCACCGCCGCTTATGCAGTTACACAGGTTGACTTAACCGCTACTGCTGCGTCTCTGGACCAGGCGGTAACGAGGCTTAACAGTATTGCTGACCCTGTGCAACTGCCGCTCGCTCAATCACTTTATCAAAAGTTACTGCGGGGCGAAGAAACGTTTTACCTGGCCGGATGGCGTTACAGTTTTGAACTCTTTAGTTACACCGCGCCCTTGGCGTCCACGGGCGGGTTTACCGGAACGCCTGGCGGCCCACTCGCCAGCGCGTTGCCCGCGAACGTTTCCTGGTTGCGACTCGCGGATCACGTTATGCCCGCCGGCGTAAATGGTTCCATGTTCAAGCTTACCGTCACCTGGCTCGGCGGCCCAATTAATGACGGAATTGGCTACTGGGACCCAGACCTCTACCCTGCTGGATGATCAAACCTATGGAAATCAGCGTTGAGGGATTACGAAATCGTAACGCGGACGTGTGTTATCGCTTCGATGAATTCACAGATAGGCCGCCAGCAATTTGTTCTGGTGGATTTATCGGGACGCCAGCCGGCCCGCTGGGGGCAGCTCTGGCAGCGAAGTGTTCTTGGTTTCGGATGCCTGATGAAGTCCAGCGCGCCAATTTAAGCGAGCCCGGATACTTCAAAAAAACCATCACTTGGATTGGTCGATTCCATAAAAATGAACCCTGAAAATCAAATGAAAAGGGTTAATCTCGCTGAGATTCTTAACGCTGAGATGGCCTCGGAACCAGCGCGCACTAAAGTCCTACCTCTCAAGGCGCCCTGTCAGTGGTGGGAACGCTGAAGGTGCGATATGGTGCATAAATCCATCCCCAAACTTCCGCCGCAGGCAATCGCCATAATCCGCCTCGCGACCCTACGGCGATTCGCTGCCATTCAAAAGAAGCACGGCGCTGCAAAAGCTGCCGACATTGTCGGGGCATCGCTTCCGACCCTTTGGAGATGGCGCGTCCGGCTTAAAGCGCGTGGGCTGGCCGGCCTGAAGCCAAAGCCAGCCAGCGGAGGCCGGCGTTCGCCGTTCCAACGGCTCCGCCTGCCAGCCGATTCAGCGCGAGAAATCGAAAGGCTTGCAGTTGAACACGGCAGCCGAAGTGCAGCGTTGCGGCAGTTCGCGGGAAGTCCCCTTTGTCCGCCGGTATTGGCCCGCTACATAGCCAGAACCGGCCATATGCCAGCCCGGTTTGATAATTTTGGGCGCGTCACTCGATCACCTGCCATGTTTTACGCCTCCCTTGACGGGAGGCGATGCTTTATTAAATGGCCCCTGGCAGCGCGCCGCAGCGTCGCTGGCGCGTTTGTTTACACAACCGCAGCATCCGTGCGCCTTAAAAGCGGGGGAGGGCAGCGGCGATGAAAGATTTTATCGCGCTTGACGCGTTCATGGCCGGCGGCATTAGCCCTGGGGGTCCGGATGAATCCACGCGTCGCGGCGTGTGGACGCTGGCACTTCAAAAGTGGAGTGAGTTGGTTCGCGCTGGCCTGTCAGAGAAGCGCGCCGGGCGGCAGGTCAGGCAATACCTTTCTATTCGCGCACCATGGCTGGCGCCGTCGCGCGGCGCACTCCTGGCGGCGTTCAATTACAAACTTTGGAAGTTTAAAGAAGCAAATGGTGACCTGGCCGTCCTACAGGATAAGCGCAGAAAAAACGGCAGGCGCACACATATTCCGGCTGCGGAAATTGACAGGTTGCGACACGCGGCGGTGTTCGACTGTGGCGGACGCATCAACTGGGCCTGGCAAAAGGTGTACTCGGAATTGAGCATGGAGACGCGCCGGCACTATCCAGACCCCTGGAAATGCCCGGCGAAGGTTTATCAACTGGTGTCGCGGGAATGGGTTGACACCTTACACGCGCGCCACTGCGGCGGCAAGCGCGCGGTGCGAAGGATGATTGGCGGAATCCAAAGGGCATGGGAAGGAATTCCATCCATGCACTCTTGGGTGGTTGATGATGTCACCTCTAACATTGAAATTGCACACAACGGTTTATTGCTATTGCCGCAGATTATCGCAGTGATGGACAGCGCGAGCCGCAAGTGGGTCGGCTGGTCTATCTCAGACGACAAAGCGCCAACCGCCGAGTTGGTTTGCGATGCGGTGCTTGACGCCTTTCGCAAAAACCACATTCCAAAAGAGCTTTGGCTGGAAAATGGGTGGGTCTTTGGGCGGGCACTCCTGGTCAACGGCAAAAAAGATGAAACCGGACGCACGATCGTTGCGGGCCTGGCGCAGTACGGCTGCACCGTTCATCACTTTGGCAAAATGAATCCCCAGGCCAAAGGCGAATTGGAACGGTCGTTTGAAGCCATCCAGCGGCGCATGGAACCGCATCCGGGCTATACTGGCAGGCACCAAATGCTTGACGCACCTGACGAATTCAAACGCGAACAACGGCTGATAAATTCGGGCAAAATCGAGGCCACAAAATTCCGATACAATCTTGAAGAGTTTAGAAATGCGGTAATGCCCAAACTCATTGCCGAATATAACGCTACGCCGCAACAGGGACAGCTCAAGGGATTGTCGCCAAACGAAGCATTCCTGACTCTGAAGAATCCAGATGACCCGCCCGTTGAGTACGACCCGCGCCTTGAGTGGATTTTCTCGAATGAAAAGACCATTGTAGAAGTAGGAGTGGGCGGCGTTAAATTCTCGCACCGCAGTTCAGGCCGAATCGTTCGCGTGCGCGGCGGTCAACTTGTCAATTTGATTGGAAAGGAACTCTGGGCCTGGATGGACCGGAAAGACCCCTCGATGGTCACATTCATGGACCTGGACTTCGCCAACCCATTCACGATGGAAGTCTGCCAAACTCCATCAGCGCGCGAGCATTCAATGGCCCCCGGAAGCGGGGTGTTGGCAAAGGAGACTGCAAAAATCCGCGAGCATGAACGCCAAGCAGAGGAAGAATACAACCGGCTGATAGGCACGCATGGCAATTCGCGCCGGCAATTGTTGGCAGAGATTCGCGGCCAAACTTCGCCGGTCGCCCCCATGACCTCCAACGGAACGCGCCGGCCTGCGATGGTGCCGCGTCAACTTGCAGATAGTGCCGGCCAGATGGAGCAACAGCGCGCAGAAATCCGGGCCGGCCGGCAGGAGCAGGAACGCCAGCGCAGCCGGGCGCAACGGTTCGCGCGCCGCACGGGAATTGCAATACCAGAGAGCGCGCAAGGGAAAGTCAGCCCTGACGATCTCCGCGACCTGGCCGAATTTTTGGACGAAAAGGAAACGGAAAAAACATGAGTTCAACTCGCCGAGCAAAAGACGATTCGGTGTTCCACCAGCACCGCTATGCCAGTAGCGGTGAATTTGAGCGCGGATTGCTCGCCAACCTTGTCGCCAAACGTACCGCGATTCTGGATGACAAACAGCAAATTGAACTGATTTGGTTTATCCATTATCTATCGCATCAGCCCGGCAGCCTTGCCGCCGTAGCCACTGATGTTCTGGCTAATTATCGTGACCGCATCCAAACCAAGGAAATGGCTGAACTAAAATTGAAGCACGGCAGGATTTGCAGCGCTGAACTGGTAAAAAAGCTGCGCGACGGATTGGTCAACTTTCCGTTGAAGGGTGAGAGATACAACAGTTTCAATTGTTGTTACGAAACCGCCGGCGAGCCATTTGATGATGATATATGGACTGAGCACTCAAGGGAGGAAGCATCCCAAAATCCAACCAGCTATCCTTCTGATAAATTTTTCGATCAATGCCAAGCTGCGGCGGAAGAAAACCTTGAAAAGGAACTGGCGCAAATCTGCCTCGATCCAAAATATGATTTGAAGGCCGGAGGTCCCTGGTACTTCCCGCGTCTGATTGAAACGTTGCGCGAATATCAAGGCGACTTCGTAAAAACCAAAAGCGCCGCCGTCGTTGTCACCGCGTTCGGGGCAAAGGTACATGACGTGCTCGACTACACTTTTTATAGTCGCGGCCTCACATTGATTGAAGGAAATCCGCGCTTGGGAAAATCCTTCGCCGCCCGCAGTTGGTGCCGCCTGCATCCGGGGCAGGCGCGATTCGTTGAAGTACCGCCAAGCAATGATGAAGCAAGTTTCTTCCGGGCATTGGCGCGCGGGCTAGGCATTGGGAATTTCTTGCAATACAAAGTCACGGAGATTCGGGAGCGCGTTCAGAGTGTTTTATTCTCCGGTGATTTGCTGCTTGTGCTTGATGAAGCGCACCGGCTCTGGCCGCAACGCAACATGCGTTACGGTTGTCCCAGCCGAATCAATTGGGTCATGTCGCTCGCTAACGAAACGGACGATCATCCGGCGGTTCCGATTGCGATGATCTCGACACCGCAGTTCATCGAATTGCAAAAAGCGGCCAAGGAAAAAGGCTTGTGGAATTCGGCGCAACTGACGGGTCGAATCGCTTACTTTGAATCGCTGCCAACTGATTTAGAACCGTCCGATTTGATGGCGGTGGCTCAGGCTGTTTTACCGGAAGCCAACTCAAAGGTCTTACGGGCATTGGCTGTCTATGCCCGGTCGTCTGAGCGTTACCTGGCTGCCATTGAAGCAATCGCCAAGCGGGCACATTTTATCGCGATGCGTGATAACCGCAAAGAGGTCACTACCGCCGATTTGCGCAAAGCCATGCAGGAATCGGTTATCCCGGCAGACGCTAAATTATTGCGCGCATTAGAGACCGGCCGGAGGCGGCAGCCGGAACGCACTACGGCTGCCGATGATTTGCAGCAGTCCGGCAGCGCCTTTGCCGAAGGACGGCAGGACCGCGCCGGCGCCGTGTACGCGCTCGCAGAAACCTAACCGGAAATATGAGCAAACCCAAAAGACAAGCGCAAAGTCGAAAGCGCATTATAGGGGGCACCGAATTGCGCCGCGCCTTTATCCCAACGCCCGGCGACACATTTATTTTTTCTGAGCGGATGGTCGTGGACGTCATTCTCGACGGTCAAGTGTGGCTTAGACACCGCAAGTATGACGGGAGCATTGACCATATTTCAGTACCACTGAATCAGTGGGAAAAATGTGCCCAGAATACGCTCGAAAATGGCGCGATTTTCCGTCCAGTTTTATAGCTTGTAATCGCCGGTTTGACCGGGTTTTAAAAACGGTTTGCACAGCCGCCAAAAGGCTGCGCAATTTTTGTGTTCACGTCTTTTTGCCTCCAAACCGTAGAAGATCTCTGGAATCCATAGAAAATCAAAATGCCGTTACATCGCTTCGCTGCGAGCTTCGACCCGGCAAGCCAATTACCTTTCAATGCATTCAAAAATGCGGACTTCGAATTTTGGCCCCTGGAAAAATTTAATTAATCTATATCGTTGCCTTCATTCGACTTGCGCTGACCGACGTCGTCGGCTGCCTGTTTTTTTGAGAAAGCGCTATTTTCACCGAAAATTTCCCCTTGACTCCTTTTTCAAAACCAGCTACCTTTTTACAAAAAGGTAGCTTGCGTTAAATTAACCATGAGCGTGAACGAAAAATTTTCGGCGATCCGGAAGGGATTGCTCGAGTTCCTGGTGCTGCAGATCATCGCGGCGGAGAAGGTTTATGTCGCGGACATTTTGAAGCAGCTCAGCGTGACCGAATTCGCTACCCAGGAAGGCACGCTGTATCCGTTGCTGAGCCGGCTGCGCCGCGAAGGGCTCCTGGATTACGAATGGAAGGAGTCCGAGGCCGGCCCGCCCCGCAAATATTACGAGCTGACCGCAAAAGGCCGGGAGCAATTGCGCGAAACGCTCGAGTATTGGGGCCAGATCAACGGGACGGTCAAAAAACTGGGGCAAAAATAGAAAGGAACCAACCTGCCATGAACAAGGTCATTACCATCAACCTGGGCGGCAGCGCGTATCAACTCGAAGAAGGCGGCTATGACGACCTGCGCGCCTATCTCGAAACCGCGGCCGCCAAACTGTCGGGCAATCCCGACCGCGACGAAATTATCTCAGATATCGAACGGGCCATCGCGGAAAAATTCCGCGCGCTTCTGGCCAGTCACAAGACGGTGGTGGAGACGAAGGAGGTCGCTGCGGTCCTTGCGCAGATGGGGCCGATTGAGGCGGAGCCGGGTGAAGCTGCGGGCACAAGTGCGAGTGGCGCTGGCGCCAGCAGCGGCGCAAGCGGACAGAAGACGGCGGGCGAGGAACGGGCGGCCGGGAGTGGGGGACCGCCAAGGCGGCTCTATCGGATTTACGAAGGCGCGATGATCTCCGGCGTCTGCAACGGCATTGCTGCCTATGTGAATATCGATCCGACACTCGTGCGGATTGGCTTTGTTCTTCTGACGTTCTTTTGGGGCATGGGGCTGCTCGTCTATGTGGTGATGGCGATTTTGGTGCCCGAGGCGCGGTCGCCGGAGGAAAAGGCGGCGGCGTCCGGCTTCCCGGCGACGGCGCAAGAATTCATCCGGCGCGCGAGGGAAGGATATTATGAAGCGATGAAAGGTTTTCCCGATCGCAAGGCGCGCCGCGAATGGCAGCGCCGGTTCAGACAGGAAATGCGCGCGCATGCGGATCAGTGGCGGTATAACTGGCACAGTTATTGGGCGGAACACGCTCCCCTGCATCCCGGGATGGGCTTCACACTGCCCTTTCTCTCGTTGCTGCAAGGCGTGGCGACGGTCTTGTGGATTTGCGCCATTATTTCGTTATTGGCGACCGGCGCGGTGTTTGGGCTGGCGCTGCCGGCGAACGTGCCGGTGTGGGTGGCGGCGCTGCTGCTGTTGATCGCCTACGGCATTCTTGTAGGGCCGCTGAAATTCGCGCGGCGCGCATGCTATTATAGTCTGGGCCGGCCGCACTGGGCCTGGTCCCTGGCGTTTCTGCTCGATGCGGTGGTCTGGCTCGCGGTGGTCGCCGCCTTGCTATGGCTGGCCTTCCATTATCTGCCGGAATTGCGCGATGCGGTTCATACTCTTCCGTCAGTGGCGCATCAGGCCGCCGACGACATCCGGGCCTGGTGGCATGGGAAGTGAGGCGGGTATAAGTTGACAATCCAGATTGCGTTTCGAGTCTTGGCCGGGCGATTCACTCGCTGCAAGTCCCGATGCAGTTTGTCAGGATTGGTTTCAGCGCTGTATAGGGTGTTAGCAAACCAACCCGGTCCGACGGGGAGCAATGACAGAAAGAGCTGGTTTTGCATAACTTATTGAATTTCAACATCTCGCGTTCCCAGCTCTTTAGGAGGCGGCGCATTAGTCGACGGTTCATTCAGCAAACAAAACTGATCCGGTTTTCCCCCATAATCAGTCAAGAGCTTCCAAAGTGTGCGGTCTCGTATTCCCCATTCTATTTCGATCCCGTTACCCTCGTCTGCCTGCAAGGCATTGATACTATTACTTTCGAACGCGAGAATCGGTCCCCACAGAATACCGTAGAACTTATGAATGCGAGATATGTAGTTTCCTGTGTAGACAGGCCTTCCCTCATGGAGAATTGTCGCCTCACTGTGTACTGTGCTTGTCCAGTGGGTGGGAACGATTCCGAAGGTCCAGGAGGTGATAAAACCCGCGATATTTCGGTCGCCGTAATCATTCTTTGCGTCACTCTTGTAAGTTACTTGATAATATGCGGGGGTGCCCGTGCAGGTTGGCATCTGATAATCCGATTTGCAGTTCCTTAAATCACCACCAACGAAGCCCGCGCAACCTGATAAGCAGAATGCCATACCCAACATGCATGGTATGGTGTGATAAATTTTTGTATTCATAGCGGGCAATTCTATCGAGTCACTCACAACCCTAATAATTGAAATTTTATCGTACCCGATTGATATTTTCGATGCACGCCGCCTAATCATGAGGTATGCAATAAAAGTGTTGTCGATTACGGTTCATAAAGCCTTATCTAATTCGCAGCCGGCGGTTGAAAGTCGGGCAGGCCGAATTGCCAGAAAAGAAACGACCAGATGTCGGCGGTTTGTTCTTCCCGCTGCTTTTTCGTCGAGCCGATGCCGTGGCCGGCTTCGTAGTCCACGCGCAACAGGACGGGCTTGCCACTGGTCGTGGCGGCCTGCAGGCGCGCCGCCATCTTCGCCGATTGCCACGGCTCCACCCGCGGGTCGTTGATGCCGGTCGTCAGCATCACGGCGGGATATTTCGTGCCGTCCTGCACGTGGGCGTACGAGCTCATTTCATATAATTCCTTGAAACCATCCTCGGTCTTGACACTCCCAAACTCGGGAATGTTCGGCACACCATTCGGCGTCGTCTCGATGCGCAGCATGTCCAGGCAACCGACTTGAATGATGGCCGCACCGAATAGGTCGGGCCGTTCGGTGACGGCCCGGCCAATCAGGATACCCCCGGCGCTGCCGCCTTCCCCGGCCAGCTTGTCCGGCGACGTGTATTTGCGCTCAATCAAATATTCGGCACAAGCGATGAAATCCTTCCACGTATTCGGCTTGGTCTGCTTGTAACCACTTTTGTACCAGTCTTCGCCGTACTCGCCGCCGCCGCGGACGTGGGCCACGGCAAAT
>DASYYL010000180.1:0-11100 GCA_035933915.1 Verrucomicrobiia bacterium | reverse complement strand
AAGGGAAAGATGCTTTGGAAATGAATCCAGAGCGATGGGAAACCGGTGTTCAAAATAACAAAGGACCAGCGAATCCTGCTCCATTTCTGTTTTCAATTCACCCCGTTCCAAAACACTTTCATATTCGTCCCCAAGGACGGGCACCAGGATTTTGTCGCGCAATGCTGGCTCCTGCGTGTCCCATTGGATGTCAAAATGGCCGGCAAACCGGCTGGCGCGGCCGTGCTTCAAAACATCCTGCCACCACGCGTTCTCGCGCGTGGCGATTCCCATGTGATTGGGCACGATGTCCAGGACGATCCCCATATTCCGCTCGCGAAGGGCAGCAGCCAGCCTTGCCAAATCGTCTTCTGTTCCAACTTCGGGGTTCAACCGCCCAAAATCGCAAACGTCATAGCCGTGGACACTGTGGGCCGCTGCCTTAAATAATGGCGAAGCGTAAATGTGCGATACGCCCAACTCCTGAAAATAGGGAACGAGCGCCAGCGCGTCGCACAGGCGGAAATGCTCGTTAAATTGAAGCCGGTACGTTGCGCGCGGAAACGTTTTCCGTGCCGTCGTTCCAATGGATTCCAAATTTTCCGCGGACGCCACCGGCGATGAGCCAATCATGCTGCTTGCTCTTGAGGGAGCGGCACTTTGCGTTCCACGTGGAAGCCCAGTTGCTCGCCCAATGTTAGAAACTTTTCCTTCCAGGTTTCGGCCTTGCCGTTGACCCTTTCTTCCAAATGCGGAAGGACCGTGGCGCGCAACTGGTCGTAAACGTTTTGAGCTTTCCATAAATTAACCTGCCGCGGAAGCATTGGAATCAGCGCCGCGGAATTGGAAAATCGCTGCAGCAATTCCGTGTCTTCGGGCGACTTCAGAAGTTCCTCACTCAGACGGTCAAAATGCTTTTTGGCGGCAAAGGCCAGCAGGTCTTCTTCTATCCTGGCATTGGTCATCCGCGCTTCTTCAAGCAGAAGACGGACTCGCTCGCCGTCCGGATGACCGTTTTCAAACTGCTTTTGCAGTTCGGCATTAATCACAAATTCAACGGCCGGCGCCAGCGATTCGAGCGATGGCATGTGAATGTCGTTTAGAAAATGCGCCAGCGGGGCATAGCGGTCGGTGAGGGATTTGTAATGATTGTAAATGTCTTCCCGCGTCGCCGACAGAATTTGATTGAGCACTTTGTATTGCTCGTCCCGGAAAAGGTTCTTCAGCGAATAATGAGCCTCGCCAAAATGACGGTCCAGGGCGCGAATGGTTTCCGCCAGATCGGCGCGCTCAAACGCCGCGCGGAGGCCCGCGACCAGTTGGTCGCAGGTTTCCTGCGACTGAAAATATTGGACGCCGCAATTCAAATTGTGCCCGCCCATGTACAAAGCGCCATAGACGAGCACGTCGGAATTGCGGGTGACGTCAAAGGTGACTTTAATCCGTCCCACGGCCAGCCGCGAATTGCCCTTGGTCCAAAGTTGCCGGTCTTCCTGGCGGACAGTATAAGAAAAAATCTTCGCTTCATCGGGATACGACTCAAAGAGCGAACTGATGGCATAATGCGCGGCGACGGTTTCGCGGGTCATGACTGCGGGTTTCACAAATTTTTCGTAGATGACCCGGCCGTTTTGATGTTCAGGAATATTGCTTTTAGCCTTTTCCAGAATTTCGAGGAAGCGCGGCTCGAAATTTTCCGCGCCCAGTTCGGTCGCCAACTGCAATGCGCGCGCGGCATATTGAATGACCTGCACCGTCTCAATCCCGGACAACTCGTCGAAGAACCAGCCGCAACTGGTGAACATCAGCATCGCGTGCCGCTGCATTTCCAGGAGACGCGTCGCGCTAATCCGGTCGGCTTCGTTCAGATCGCGCGCCTGGTGCCGCGAAAAAAATGCTGAAACGGTTTCGTCCGACCGGTCCAGAATTACTTGAATGTAATCGTCCCTCGCCTTCCACGGCTCCCGCAAATATTCCCCCGCCTTTTTCTCGAAAAACTCGGCCAGCCGCGCGCTGAGTTCATCGAGCGCTTCGCGCAGCGGCGCCCGCCACTGCTGGTTCCACCCGGCGTGCCCGGCGTTGCAGCCGCAATCACTCCGCCACCGTTCGACGCCGTGCGAGCAGCTCCACGCGCTGGGCTGGTGAATTCCCACCTCCTGTTGCGGCGCGTGCTTTTCCAAATACTCGCCGTAAACAGTCAACTTTGCTTTGTCGCCATGCCCAATCTGGTGCAGGGCATAAGCCAGCGCCATGTCGCCATACTGAAAATGATGTCCGTACGATTCGCCATCGGTCGCGACATGCACGAGTTGGTCCTGCTCGCGCTGGTCATCGATCGAGCCGAGCACTCGTCCGGCAAACGATTCGCCGTTCGTCAATAGTTTCTCAAACGCGATGGCCCGGGATATGGGTGCGTCGTAAAAGAAAACCACGATCGAACGGCCTTCCGGCAGCTTAACAACATAAGGCTCCTTCGGATCAATCTTCCCGCCGTTGACGTCCTGCCAGTCGGCCTCGCCTTGCAGCGGACGCACGCGCGCGGCCTGGAAGGGTGATAAAATGGTAAATAGGATTCCGTGCCGCGCCATCACATCCAGCGACGCATTGTCCGCCGCGCATTCGGGCAACCACATGCCTTCGGGCTTGCGGCCAAACCGCGCTTCGAAATCGCGAATGCCCCAGATAACCTGCGTCTCTTTATCGCGCTCGTTGGCCAGCGGCATAATCATGTGGTTATACGCCTGCGCCAGCGCCGAGCCGTGACCCGAAAACCGTTCCCGGGCTTCCCGATCCGCCGCCACAATCGCATCGTGAATTTCAGGCTGCTTGTCATTTAACCACGACAAAAGGGTAGGCCCAAAATTAAAACTGATTCGCGAATAATTGCTGACAATCTGTTCAATCCGCCCATCGCCGTCCATCAGCCGCGCGCGGGCATTGGGCGCGTAGCATTCCCAGCAAATCCGCTCGTTCCAATCGTGGTAGGGCGTGGCAGATCCCTGCATTTCGACCGATTCAAGCCACGGATTTTCCCGCGGCGGCTGATAAAAATGGCCGTGAATGCAGATGAATTTTTCCATACTCCTTTTAAACGCGTTGGCTAACGCACTGCATTATCAACTTGGAAATCTCAGTTGTCAACCGACTCATTAATAAAAAATGCGGAAAATTCGGATCCCGGTTTGTCAGTTTGAATTTGGGAACCTGTCGCACTCTTCCCGACTTCGTATTTATCGAACCTGGCGAGGATCCCGCCATTGCAATACACAAGGCTGGAATTGCAAAATGCGGCGGGTCGAACCATCCATAACCTTTACTTTATCAGTTTTGGCCCCAATCCGCAGGGTCCTTCACCGGCATTTTTTATGCTAAACGTGACGCGGAGTATAGTTTAGCAATGACAAGCAACGGCGATTACCTGAGCGCGCTCGAATCAGCCATTCGAATAAGGCACCGATGCACCCCGGCGCATAGGCAAACCGTTTTCGTTCGGGCATTAACCGGGGACCAGGAACCGGTGTGGGAAGGTCTCGTGGAAGAATTTGATTTGACCGGGCACGAGACCGCCAGGACCTGTTACGCCTGGGGGCACGGGCATTCTAACGGCAGTTCAAAGATTATCGCGGTTCTCGGAAATAAACTTATCGAATCGCCTCAAAAAGCAGTCGAAGCCGCAATTTTTACCGATGCCCAGCCTCCGGTCCTCAGATTTTCTGATGATTTAAAAGTCCTTTCCAGGCAGCTCAAGGAATGCAAAGACCTGATCCATAAAATGGGAATCAAGTCGGAGGATTTGTCAGCGGCAATTTAATCGACAAAACAAATCCAAGTCAGCATCTCGCAAATAAGCCCGCGCCAGATTAGCCTTGGCTGTTTACCTTTGCCGCCACTTTCAGCCGTAGCGCGTTGAGCCGGATAAAACCAGTGGCATCATCCTGATTATACGCTTTTGTGGGATCAGCCTCCATGGTCGCGATTTGGGGATGGTACAGGCTCACCGGTGATTTTCGGCCGGCCACCATGATGTTGCCCTTAAACAATTTCACACGCACGGAGCCGGTAACGTTCTTTTGTGATTCTTCGACGAGCGCCTGCAATGCAAGCCGTTCCGGCGCGAACCAATATCCATAATAAACCAGTTCCGCGTAGCGCGGAATCAGCGAGTCCCGGATATGCATCACTTCCCGGTCCATCGTGAGCGATTCGATTTGCCGGTGCGCGAAGTGAAGAATGGCGCCGCCGGGAGTTTCGTAAACGCCCCGTGATTTCATCCCCACGTAACGGTTCTCGACCATGTCCACGCGTCCCACCCCGTGCTTGCCGCCCAATTTGTTGAGCGCCTTCATCACACCCAGCGGCGAAAGCTTTCGTCCGTTCACGGCCACGCAATTGCCGGCCTCAAAATCGAGCGTGACAAATTCGGGTTTATCCGGCGCATCTTCGGGAAAGACCGAAAGCGTGGTAAAATAATCCCGGTTTTTCAAATCGTATGAATCAAACCACGGGTCTTCCAGGATGCCGGCCTCGTACGAAATGTGCAGGAGATTTCGGTCCATCGAAAACGGCTTTTTGGCGCTGGCCTGGACGGGAATCTTTTTGTTTTCACAATACGCAATCATTTCCTGCCGGCCGGGAAATTCGTCGCGATACCGCGCGTCCCGCCACGGGGCGATAACCTGCAGATCCGGCGCGAGCGCCGCCGCCGTCAATTCAAACCGTACCTGGTCATTGCCTTTGCCGGTTGCGCCGTGGGCGATCGCATCGGCCCGTTCTTTTTTGGCAATCTCCACCATCCGCTTGGCGATCAGCGGGCGGGCGATGCTCGTGCCCAGGAAATATTGCCCCTCGTAAATTGCCCCGGCCCGGATCATCGGAAAGATGAAATCGCGCGCAAATTCCTCCTGCAAATCGTCAATATAAATTTTGGATGCGCCGGTCTTTTTGGCCTTGGCTTCGAGCCCGCGTAATTCTTCCTCCTGCCCGATATTCGCGCAAAAGGCGATCATCTCGGCATCATATTTTTCCTTGATCCAGGACAGCAACACCGACGTATCCAGGCCGCCGGAATATGCGAGAACAATTTTCATGGGCGGGAATCGTAATTTGTCGTCCATAGTTCGTAAATGAATTTCAATGCGGTTGGATTGTCTTGATGCAAAACTGCCGTGATGCTACTTACCCACAGATGATGAGAGTACCAGCCACCTTAATTGCGAGCTTGACTGTGTTGATCATTGGTTGCCGTGGACCGGAAGTCAAACTCACCGAAATGTTTTCGCCACCTAGAGCCTCCGTAACCGATCACACCGTCACGATCCATCTTAGCAATTACCTTGCCGACCGCCCGCCGACTTGGATTCATCCCAAGGCGGAAGTTCAGGGTCAGACGATTTACCTTTATGGTTATCGCACGTCTCAAGTGCAGAAGTCTACGTATATTGTTCGCCTGCCTGCCTCAGTGAACCCACAGTCAGTTTCAGTTATCTGGATAGACCCGGATGGGAGCCAACTTAGAATTCCGATGATCTGCCCATGGGGAAACGGGGCAAATGCGTACCGTAGGTTTTATGAAAACTACAAACCAAGGTACCACGATACACCGCCCAGGTTTTTCTGGTGCGGGCCGGGGCCAACGAATGGACAGACAGTATTGAGCGCAGTTCGGTCCGGCGACCCAAAGGCCGAAGCTGATGCGCAAGCGCTCATTGGATCTCCGGTCACTTTTGTGGGCGCGGGCTGGGAACGGCAAGGGCCAGACCTCGAAACTGGAGATGGCATTAAAATCATCGTCCATCTTGTGCCGTCTCAGGTCGTTGGACCCGGTCCCTGTGGCGAGTGGGGCGTTGAGGTGCAGGGTAAACTTGAGAGCATGGATTTTTCGAACCGAGTCATTCACATCGAAGCCGGACCGGAACATTGGATAGTTACCTGGCAGCTTTAAATCGCGTGAACGGGTTAGCCATTGAGGCGGCGAGCCAACAGAAAATGTTGCATACCAATAGCGCTTGAACGGGGCGGAAACTACTTAACGAACACTCATTGAGATCCTGCTTTCTTTTCTAAAAATCGCGTTCGTTAGTTAAGTCATTTTCTTGAATTCGCCAACAAAAGCACGTTTTTCTCTCCGCTTAACCACTGGTTAAGGCTTTCGTTAAGCTCGTTAAGTTCTGCAAAACCTATACACACCCTTTTGCTTAACGAAGCCGGGGCGCCGGGGATCATTCTCACCTGCCCGGCGTAGCTTCTGAGCGAAGACGGGTTCTCATCGTCATCCTCATGCCCAATTAAATCAGTATCTCATCTCGAAAAAACACTTTGCTCTCAAATACTTCAGTCCATTTTGGTCTATCCTGTCCACGCTTCCTCGTTTTCCAATCCATGGCACAAAAATCCTCAAATTCTCGAATAAAACCGCCGATTTTCCACCCGGATCCGAGTTCGTTTCCGGTTTCCCCAGTTATACCCAAAAAATGTGCGTGATCGCGCCCGCGCCATCCCGCACCGCGACATGACACCACAGGGCCGCCGCCACCGAATAATCCAAATCCGTAGAATTCCCGACTTGATTTCGCCGGTTGATTCTGGGAGCATCAATGTTCTTTTATGGAATCACAAGACGCCGTAGCCGTGTTTTTTTTGAAGCTTTGGCCGCGGATTGAAGCTAATAAGAACAGAATTATCGTGGTGACAGGCATCGTCCTGGCGGCCATTTGTATCATTCTCTTTATTTCCTGGCACCGTCAACAAAATCAAATAGACGCGGGCGATGCCGTCACGCAGACGTTGATTTCGGTTCCTCCGAACTCCGACCCATCCCGGATTTCCTCAAGTTATCTGGACATCGCCGACAGTTACTCGGGCACGGCGGCCGGGGAGCGCGCATTGCTCCAGGGCGCCACCGCTCTCTTCGCCCAGGGCAAATACAGCGAAGCCCAGGGCAATTTTCAACGGTATCTCGATGACCATCCGGACGATCAATTTTCGGGCATAGCAGCCCTGGGCGTGGCCAGGTCCCTGGAAGCCGAAGGCAAAATTAACGATGCCATGGGGCAGTATCAGCATGTCATCACCGATTCCGCGGATGAACAGAGCGTCAACCAGGCGCGCTTCTCACTGGCACGGCTCAATCTGCAACAGGGGCATTACACCGACGCATTTCAGGGTTTCCAGCAAGTCATGCAAGCGGACCCCTACGGCTCGCTCGGCAATGAGGCGCGCCAATACGCCTTCGAATTGCAATCGAAACTCCCGCGACAGGCCCCGCCTGCTCCAGCCTCAGGATTCAACCTAAGTCACTAAAAATGAAGTTAACGATCATCGGAACGGGCTACGTCGGCCTCGTGACCGGCACGTGTTTTGCCGAAGTCGGTCATCATGTCATATGCGTGGATAACGATGCGGCGAAAGTCAAAATGCTCCAGGCTGGCGGCATCCCGATTTACGAACCGAAACTTCAGGAATTGGTCCAGAAAAACGTAGCGGCGGGCCGGCTCGCCTTCACCCATAACACGGCTGAAGGGGTCGAAAAATCGGACGTTGTCTTCATCGCCGTTCCCACGCCGCCGCAGCCGGATGGATCTGTGGACTTGAGCTTCATCGAGCGAGTGGCGCGCGATATCGCTGCCGCCATGACCAGTTACAAAATCGTCGTGGACAAGAGCACGGTGCCCGTGAAAACCGGCGAACGGGTCTCGGAAACCATCAAACGCTATTGCAAAGCCAAAGTGGATTTCGATGTCGTCAGCAACCCGGAATTTTTGCGCGAAGGGTTTGCGGTGGACGATCTGATGAGGCCGGACCGGGTGGTCATCGGCGTCCGCTCGCAACGTCCGGTGGCGGCTATGAAGGAGATTTATACGCCGTTCAAAGCGCCGATTATTGTCACGGATATCGCCTCGGCTGAGCTCATCAAACATGCCGCCAATTCGTTTCTGGCGCTCAAGATTTCCTATATCAACGCCATTTCCGTTGTCTGCGAGGCCTCCGGCGCCAACGTACAGCAAGTCGCCGAAGGCATTGGTTTGGACGAGCGCATCGGGCGGCGTTTTCTCAATGCCGGCATCGGTTTCGGCGGCAGTTGTTTCCCAAAGGATTTGAGCGCGTTCATCAAAATTTCCGAACAAATCGGCTACGACTTCCGTTTGCTTCAGGAAGTCCAGCGCATCAACACGCAGCAGATGGACCGCTTCGTGAAGAAAATCACCGATACCCTCTGGGTATTGAGAGATAAAACCGTCGGGGTGCTTGGCCTGGCCTTCAAACAAAACACGGATGACGTTCGCATGTCACCGGCCATCGATTTGTGCCAGCGATTGCAGAAGGAAGGCGCGGCGTTGCGCGTTCATGACCCAAAAGCGATGGACAAGGCGAAGCCGCTTTTGACCGGTGTCACTTACGTGGACGATATGAATGCCGTGGCCGAAGGCTGCGATGCGATCGTGATTGCCACCGAATGGGAGGAATTTAAGGCCCTCGACCTGGACCGCGCGCAAAAATCACTCAGCCATCCAATCATGTTTGACGGGCGAAATCTCTTTGACCCGGTCGAAATGGAAAAGCGCGGCTGGATTTACAAGAGCGTCGGGCGATAGGGCAGAGAGGAATCAGCCTCATCGTCATCGTCATCGTCATGCTCAACTTAATTGAACCAGATTGACGTCAGCGCAGCGCTCATTTTTGACAAAGGACGGTTGTTGATCACGCGCCGCCGCGCCGGCTCGCATCTGGGCGGACTTTGGGAATTTCCCGGCGGCAAACGCGAGCCAAATGAAACGTTTGAGCAATGTCTCGTCCGGGAAATCCACGAAGAATTGGGAATGAAAATCGCCGTGGGCGATTTGTTCGAAGAAATCAGGCACGCGTACGAGGAGCGAACGGTCCGCTTGAAATTTTTCGTATGCGAATGGATTGGCGGCGAGCCTCAGGCCCTGGGCTGCGAGTCGTTCGAATGGGTCGGCAGGGACACTTTGCGAGAATACAAATTCCCCGCCGCCGACGCGCAATTGCTGCAGAAACTTTCGGACGCAATTCAGTTTTTTGCGCAGCCCTGATGAATCACTTAATCTCTCACTGCCGCAGTTTCTCCCGCAACACATCCCGTCTTTTAGCCCAGTCAATCCAGCTCGATTCCCAGGCCGGACCAGCAAGGGTCTTTTGCGCCGCCGGCCACAGAGCGTCAAGCGCGGCCAATTCCTTTTTGGCATCCGCCTTTTCACCCCATTTCAACTGGCTTTCAGCCAGGTTAAGAACATTTTCGGGATAATTGGACGCGAGCTTAACGGCATTTTCCAGGTAATTTCGAGCCCGCGCCCGATTACCGATGCTCATGGGCCAGCCCGGCGCGTCGCGGTAAAGCAGTCCTAATCCGCGCTCAGACCCGGCAAAATCGGCGCCGGAATCCAAACTGGCGGCAATGAGAAACTCATTCTCCATTTGCCGAACCAGCTTGAGGGCGCCTAACGTCTCACTGCGCGCGAGTTGGCCCATGTTCATGGCCATGTAATAGTGGGCGGCGGCGGAGTTGGTGAAGAGAAGAGATTGATGGCACGCGGCGATGCCCTCGCGGGCGATGGCGGCGCGCTGTGATTTGTTGGTAGCCCAGTCAGCCCAATCATAACAGGCGCGGGCGAACTGCCAGGCCGCCACCGGGTCATCCATCTGCGACCGATACTTCGCCTGGCCCTGGTTAAAGGCAAGTTCAGCGCGATGGGCAAACATCGCATCATCCGCCGCCAATGCCGCCATGGTGAAAACCCAGGCCGACATCACGGCGCAAACCGCGCGACGTCCGAGCGGCT
Organism: Verrucomicrobiia bacterium; assembly: GCA_035933915.1. GTDB lineage: Bacteria > Verrucomicrobiota > Verrucomicrobiia > Limisphaerales > UBA11358 > UBA11358. The sequence goes on along the minus strand of DASYYL010000180.1, from coordinate 1,324 downwards.
GCGTCCGGAGCCCGCCGTGTCCTTGCAATGGCGACGATGTCTTCAATGTTTTAATTGTTTGCTATCGGACCAATTTCAACTATAGTACCCGAGTGAAATTAAATTGGAAACATTTGTGGCTGGCCATACCGGCGCTGGCGCTGTCCTTGCTTTTGAGCGGCTGCGGCGGCGTTAATGGCGGCACTACTGTTTCACCCGCTTCGTTTTTATTACCCGGACTGTTGAGGAATGACACCCCGCCCGCGACCAATGCGCCGGCCATTTTTCCGAACAACGATTCCGTGTTGGCTTCCGCTAAATAAAGCTTCATTACATTCTATGCGATTTCCATTCGCGCTGACAAAGAAAATTGCCAGTCATATCATCAAGCACAAGCTTTGCAAAACGCCAAAGTTTGCGATGGTCCTCCAACTGGAGCCGCTTCACACCTGCAACCTTACCTGCACCGGCTGCGGCCGCATCCGCGAATATTCCACGAGCCTCAAGGACATGGTGCCCCTGGAAAAGTGCCTGGCCGCGGCACTCGAATGCGACGCGCCCATGGTGAGTATTTGCGGCGGTGAGCCCCTGATTTATCCCAAAATCGAAGAACTGATTTCCGGCCTGCTCGACCAGGGACGCGTCATCTACGTCTGCACGAACGGCGTGTTCATGCGGAAAAAAATGAGGGACTATTTGGCCAGTATCTATAATGCGGAGGCCGAACCCAAAGTCAGGAAGCTGCTCGAGCAGAATTTAATTTCAGAAAAAGAAGCCGACGCCATCCGGAAAGCGGACGCCGCGGCGCGGAAAAAAACCGTCATTCGGCCCTCGCAATGGATGTATTGGAACGTCCATGTGGATGGCCTTGAGTTTACCCATGACTTGATTGTTGAGCGCGAAGGCGTCTTTAAAGAGTGCGTGGCCGCCATCCGCATGGCGAAAATTCTCGGCTATCAGGTCGCCACCAATACTACCGTTTATAAGGAAACCGACGTCCAGGAAATCGAGGACATGTTCAAGTTCCTCTCCTCGCTCAACGTGGACGGCCACACGATTTCGCCGGGCTACGACTATGATGCGGCCAAGAAGGACATGGTCAAGCGGCTCGGAAGAGATCCCAAAGACTTTTTCCTCACGCGGGAAATGACGCGTAAAAAATTTGCGAATATCCTGGATTGGGGCAAAGCATTCACGATTTTTGGCACGCCGGTGTATCAGGAATTTCTCGCCGGCAAACGCGAATTGACCTGCACGGCGTGGGCGATTCCCACCTACAACGTTCGCGGCTGGAAAGCCCCGTGTTATTTGATGACCGATGGCCATTACCCCGGTTACCAGGAAA
>DASYYL010000153.1:0-5539 GCA_035933915.1 Verrucomicrobiia bacterium | reverse complement strand
AAAAGCCGCCACGGGCGGCGGTCGTTTGAAACAATACTGTAACAATTTATTTGAGCACTGCGCAAGCTGAAACTGGCGTCGCACGCGTTTGGGTCTCTCGTGTCCCTGTATTTCGCTCACTCGGCTGACTGAACACCTGATTTTCCGCGTTGATATTGGGGAAGTTGGTTAGCAATGTTCCGAAATAATTGTCTCTAAAGACCGATTATGCTCATTGCCCTTTGGGGAGTTTCGAGGCCGGGATTTCCAGGCTGTTGGCGAAGAAGCAATTGACACGCACCATCCTGTACATTATACTGTCCATGTTATGAAATCGATTACTTACACGGCGGCGCGTGAGAATCTCGCGTCCACCATCGATGGTGTTTGCCGGGACCGCGCGCCGGTCATTATCACGCGCAAGCGCGACCAATCAGTCGTGATGCTTTCGCTGGATGATTATGAGGAATTGGAAGAAACGGCTTATTTGCTTCGCAGTCCGGAAAACGCGCGACGGTTGCTATCGGCAATAGAGGGCCTGCAACGTGGAAAGGGACGGGCGCGAAAGATTGACCTGAATTCATGAAGCTCATCTTCGCGGAGCAGGCGTGGGAGGACTATTTGTATTGGCAACAAACCGACAAGAAGATCACCCGCCGCATTCTTGAATTGATCAAGGACACCATGCGCGAGCCTTTTTCCGGCATAGGCAAACCGGAGCCGCTGCGCTTCGCGCTTGCCGGTTATTGGTCGCGCCGCATCACCGAGGAACATCGTATGGTTTATCGAATCGAAGGCGGCAATTTGTTGCTGGCGCAGCTAAGGTACCATTATTAGCTGCCAGCCTCCTCCACCTACAATTTCTCCGCCATGTTTTTGACCTCCCTCAAATCCAGTTTGCCCGTGCCGAGATACGGGAATTTTTCCACCTGATAAAATTGGTCTGGCCGGGGTTTCCAGATGTTTGGCAAATCACATTGCGTGAGTTTTTCGATGCATCCGGACAGCTGGTCAGCAGGGAGCCGGTACAATACGACGAGCCGTTCGCCTTTCTTTTGATCGGGCACACCCGTCACCACAAATGTTTGCTCGGTCACGCCGGCCAGTTCGTGGAGTTTTTCTTCCACTTTGATGTGCGGCACCATCTCGCCGCCAATCTTGCTAAACCGTGACAATCGATCGGTGATTTGGAGAAAGCCATCTTCATCCTGGTTGGCAATGTCGCCGGTGACGTACCAGCCATCGCGAAGCACCTCGGCGGTTTTTTGGAGTTGACCGAGATAACCCTGCATGATGTTTGGGCCGCGAACCAGCAGCAAACCCGACTGGCCATCCGCAACCGGGGCAAGAGAGTCCGGGTCCACAATTCGCACGGCCATGCCGGGAAGCGGATGACCGATCTTGCCGTGTTTGCCGCCGACCTGCCGAAAACCCGCGGCCCGAAAATCCTGCGAATTCACCGACACCGCCGGCGAACATTCCGAGCAGCCGTATCCTTCCAGCGGCCGGATTCCAAAGTGATCCTCGAAGGCGGTTGCGAGCCGGTCCGGTAATTTTTCCGCGCCGGTCATGACCAGGCGCAAACTGCCAAATACTTCCGGCGGACAACCGCGAATGAAAAATTGCAAAAACGTCGGCGTCGCCAGCAGGAAGCTCAGCGCGTATTGATGCACTAAATGGCCGATGCCTTTCGGATCCAGCGGGTTGGGATGGTATACGGCGCGGATGCCGAGCACGGCGGGCAGGCAAAGCGTGCCGGTAAAACCAAATGAATGGAAGAACGGCAATATGCCCACGACGCCATCCGAACTCTTAAACGCAAATACCTGCTCCAATTGTTCGATGTTCGACGCAATATTATAGTGACTGAGCAAAACACCCTTGGGAACTCCCGTGCTGCCGCTCGAAAAAATAATCGTGGCAATGTCGTCCAGGCTGCCCTTTTTCTGCCGTCCCAGCCAGCACTCCAACATCTGTGCCGGAAAGAAAATGGCCGCCACAGCCGCGCTCAGTTTTTCACTCATTCCTGGATTCGCCGCGATATCTTCGATGAACAACGTTTCTGTCGTGGGAACTTTGATCTTCACTTTTTCGAGAAATGTCTTCGACGTCAGGACGGTTTTGATTTGGCACTGATTGATGCACGATTCCAGCACCGGCTCGGAAACGGTGTAGTTGAGATTCACCGGAACTTTGCCCATCAACAGCGCCGCGAAGTTCGCCAGCGCTCCCGGTACCGATGGCGGCAGCAGCAATCCGACCCGCTCCTGCCCGTTCCATGGCCGGCGCAACCGCCGCGCCAGAAAAATCGTTTTCGTAAGGGCGGAAAGGGAAGACACTTTTGCGTTCTGGCCGTCGGCCATCGCGAACTTGAACGGATGTTTTCGCGCTGTTTTGACAAACGAACGATGCAAAAGGCGCAGGCTATTGCGTCTGAAGGCCCAGGCATCGGCGACCAATTCCTGGATTTGTTGCCGAACCTCCAGGGGATGGGCATCGTGCGGCATGGCGCGTCCGAAGTTGATGGTGATGCGGTACGGTATCTGCCGCGGCAATTTCCAGAACATGCGTCCGCCCTCGTAACTGAATATGCTGCCCCAAACGCCATCCATCCCCACCGGAATGATCGGCGCGTTCACGTCCTTCATGATGCGCTCAAATCCGCGCCGGAACGGGAGCAATTGCCCGATACGTGTGATTTGTCCCTCCGCAAAAATACAAACCACTTCGCCGGCCTGGATGGCTTCCGTGGCCACGCGCAACGATTGAATCAAGTCACGCGGCCCCATGTCCGATGCAATCGGTATCACTCCCAGCAGTCGCGCGAACGGGCGTATCCACGGCACGTCAAAATTGTTTCGATGCATGATAAACCGTACCGGCCGATCCACCGACGCCAGCAAAAACATGGCATCGGCAAAGGAAGTGTGGTTGCAAACGAAGAGTGCGCCGCCGCGCTCCGGAATATTGTCCCTGCCAACGACGCGAATCCGATACACCGTTCGCGTCGCCGCCCAGAGCACGAATCGAATTAACGAATCTGGCAGGAGATAGACGGTATAAATTGTCGCCGCCAGCGTCAGGATGCCGGAAACCAGAAACACCGCCAGCGGACCCATTTTGAAAATTTCCGTCAACAAGTAGTGGACCGGCCAAATCGCAAAGGCGCCCACAAACGACAGCAAATTCGCGGCGGCGATGACTTCGCCTTTTTTGTCCGGATCCGGCCGGTGCTGGATGAGCGCCGAAATAGGAACGATATAAAAGCCGCCGGCAAATCCCAAAAACGCCAGCCACCCCATCGAGGAAGCAAACGAATGAACAAAAAACATTCCGAGACACCCGGCCGAAATGCCTGCGATCCCGAGTGGAATGAGCCCGGTTTCAATTTTGTTGCCCGAAAGGTAGCCCGCCGCCACGCTCCCCAGGCCCACCCCGAGCGCCACGGCGCAATTGAGAAGGCTGACTTGTTCATCTGAAATCTTGAGCACGTCGGAACCGAAAAAGAAAATGTTCAACATCAGAAGCGAGGCGAGAAAGGTGAAATACATGTTCCCGAGCACCGCCAGCTTTAACGACCGCTCCCGGCGAATCAACCCGATGCGTTTCCATAAATCGCTGGCGAAATTGGGTTCAAACACCCGTTTCGGATCTGCCGCCGGAACGCGCCCGACGCCGAGACTGGACACGAGCCCCAATCCAGCGAGTCCAATCAAAATCAAACCCGAAATAACCTGCCGACTTCCGAGTCTGTCGGACAACTCACCTGCGGCAACCACGCCCAGTATGATGGCCATATACGTTCCCAATTCAATGAGCCCGTTCCCCCACGAAAGCCTTTTTTCCGGCAATTGTTCCGGCAGCGACCCATACTTCGACGGCCCAAAAATCGCGCTGTGCACTCCCATCAAAAACACGCACGTGAGCAAAATCCACAAATTGCTCAAAATGAAACCGATAAAGGCAAGCGCCATGACCCCGATTTCGAACACTTTGACCCCGATCATCACGCTTCGTTTGCTGTACCGGTCCGCCAAATAGCCGCCTCCCATCGAGAACAAAATAAACGGAAGCGAAAACAACGCCGCCACCCATTCGCTAATCCGATGCTGCTCGGACAGCGACACGTTCATCCCCAGCATCATAAAGACGACCAGCGTCTTGAGCAGGTTATCGCTGAACGCGCCCTGAAACTGCGTGACAAACAGACTCCAAAACCCTCGGGTAGGGACGGCCCGCTGGGCCGTCACCGCCCGTACAGCGGGCGGAACATTCGCGATTGGCCGCTCAGTCTCTGTTTCTGTTTCTGCCACAACGGTATCCAGTTTCTAATTTTGGGAACAGCATACCGCACTGCACGGCCAAAGGTGCAATTGAAAAAAATTGGGGATCATGCGGGTTTTTTCAATGACACTTTTTTTCCGTAAGAGCCGACGTAAGGAGGCTCTGACTATTTCGCATTGAACAAACCGCCCACTCTCGTCGTCCAGCCTCTCCAACGACGGTGAAATAATCATTTACGCGCCACGCACCACGATTCACCCAAGCTGTATCACCGCCGGCCCATCCACAACGTCCGTCGTGTTATCATCAACGACACCGTACAGAGTGATCGCCAGCGACGATTCATTAATCACGAGCTTCAGCGTGAATGTGCCGGCGCCCTTCACTGCCGGGATGGGATGCAGCGTTCCCTGGATATGGTCCGTCATCCGCTGGCCGTAAGCTTTCGGCGAGACCCTGCGCCCTGGCGGCGTCGGAGTAAAGTATGGAAGAGCAAACCGCAACGGTTCCGGTCCGCTGTCGTTATTCTTCTTTTGCGTTTTTTTCTTCGTCCTCATTTGGCCCTCTCTTGCAGTTGATAGTTCAGAAATAAAACCTGGGATAAAAAAATACTGCATCCGAAGCTTACCGCGTTTGCGCATTCGGTAGCCAATGACAAATCGCAAACGGCGTGTAAATTTTTTGTGACGCCGATCGCCCACGATTGCGAAGCCTGATTAGGGTAGGGCGGACCTGCCGGTCCGCCGGGCACGGCCGGTTTGACCCGCACGCGCCGAGGCGCGTGCTGTCACGACGGGCGCGTCGTGACCCGCCGTATCAGGGGACGTTGCAAATTTTTTGTGTATATGTAAGTAAACGTGTAAACGAGGTCGAAAAAAGGGATAAATCGCCCGTTTTTATTGGGGATTTTGACAAAATGGGGGGTGTAAACGGGAAATCCGAGACACGTCCGCGAATTACGCAAATTGACGCGAAACAGATTTAACCGCAGAGATCGCAAAGATCGCAAAAGAATTCATTTGAACTATCCGCTAATTACGCAAACCTGCGCGAATCGTTTTGCCTGAAAGAATTCACTTTTCCTCCTTCGCGCTAATTCGCGAAATTCGTGGACGACGCCTCTGTGTTCTCTGCGTTCTAGTGTAGTGTTACAATAATAACTATACAATTGGCTGGGGTATGGTATCCTCGCAGGCATGTGGCGACCAACCGAGCCTTTGGCCATGACCGACGAACAACGACAGACCTTGCAAGCCTGGGTGGATGCGAAGACGAC
>DASYYL010000150.1:0-11803 GCA_035933915.1 Verrucomicrobiia bacterium | reverse complement strand
GTCGTCTTCGCATCCACCCAGGCTTGCAAGGTCTGTCGTTGTTCGTCGGTCATGGCCAAAGGCTCGGTTGGTCGCCACATGCCTGCGAGGATACCATACCCCAGCCAATTGTATAGTTATTATTGTAACACTACACTAGCGACTGGCGGCAGCGCCAGTTGCAAACGATAAATAAATTTTACAACCACAATGAGTTAGCTCCGGATTGCCCATTTTATCCCGTTTTCTTCAACATTATTCTTGACATTTTGCCTTTGGTAGACCCTTATGGCAGTAGAATCAGTAAAAGGCAGCGAAGGGTTGGCAGTTTAGAAAAATTTAGGAGTAGTCGTTCGTTGGGGGTAACGGCTGATCATGCTAAACATGAAAGCCAAGATTATTTTGATGGCCTGTGTCGGCGCGTTGGCCTTGTCGGCAGCTTCAAGCAGGGGACAGTCGTTGAATTTGAGCGGGGCAACGCTCGAAGGCTCCCTTGTAAACCAAACCTTGATCAATTCTGCAACCTCTGCCAACGACGGCGAAATATCCACATGGGTGGTCAGTGATTCTGCTATCGATTCCCAAGGGTATATCTTCATCTATCAGTTGCAAAATAATGGGCCGGACGACATCATTGGCGTCAATTTCAATAAGTATCTCGCAAGTCAATACGTTGGCAGCCTGTCATACTCCAATGTGGATTCCGGAAGCCTGCCGGGTCATTTGATGCCGAGTGTGACCTTTACTCCGAATTTCACTTATAACACAATTACCGCAGGGGGTGCTGCCACGTTTACAGGAGACCTTCCAATGGGGAAAACCAGTTGGTTCATCGCCATTGATACGGACGTGAATTCGTTTCAGACCGGATACGCGCTGGCTCAGGATGACTATCAGGCTCACGGCCTCATATTGGCGCCCGACGCTGCTACTTATTCTACTCCTGAGCCATCGTCGGCGATGATTTTGCTTGTGGGGTCTGCCTGTTTTTTCGCCATTTTGCGATGGCGTCGAGCGATGGACTAGCCGGCGTTGGCTAGCTCTCGATTACATTAATCTCCACGGGCTCCACGTTGACGCCGTTTTTTTCCAGCCATTTGATGGCCGCTTTAACTTCGTCGCGTGCGCCATCCAATTCCAGGCAAACTATGCCAATTTCATCCGTCACACTGGCCTGACGGATATTTGTGATCACCTTGAATTTGTGGCCCACTTCCCAAATGAACGGCTTCTTAATCAACCGGGGCGGATACATCAGCCACAACCTTTGCTGGGTGGGCGTTGTGGATTTGGTTTTTACCACTGGCTTTTTTGAGGCATTTGGCATGGCGTGTGCGATTTCAAGGTGATTGCGACTGAGAGCTTTTAACCGCCGGCGATAGCCGGGATGATGCTGATTTCATCGCCGTCTTTGAGCGGCGTTTTTTGGTTCTGCAGGAAGCGGATGTCCTCTTCGTTCACGTATACGTTAACGAAGCGGCGCACTTCGCCTTTTTCATCCACGAGGCGTTCCTGGATGCCGGGGAAGCGCGATTGCAATTCGGAAATGGCTTCGCTGATAGTGGCTGAGTTGACGACAACGATTTCCTCGTTGTTGGTCAACTTTCGCAATGGTGTAGGTATCCGGACTTTTTGTGACATAAATTTTAGACGCCAATCTTTTCTTGTTGCGCCAGCAACACTTCGAATTCGCGCAGGCTTGGTTTAATTTCGCGCGGTTTTCCGACGCTTTTTTCCACGGCATCGAGCGTTTTCAAGCCGTTGCCGGTGATGCAGACGACCACGGAATCTTCGCGTGGAATTTTGCCGGATGCAATCAGTTTCTTTGCCACGCCGAGCGTCACGCCGCCGGCGGTTTCCGTGAAGATGCCTTCGGTCTCGGCGAGCAGTTTGATTGCCTCGCGGATTTCGTCGTCAGTCACGTCTTCCGCCGCGCCGCCGGTATCGCGCATCACGCGCAAGGCGTAAAAGCCGTCGGCCGGTGTGCCGATGGCCAGTGACTTGGCAATGGTGTCGGGTTTGACCGGTTTGAAGAAATCGAGGCCGGCTTTTTGGGCGGCGGAGATTGGAGAACAGCCGGTAGCTTGCGCGCCGTAGATTCTGGGTTCCGATTCGGCAATGAGACCGGCTTTGGCCAATTCCTGGTAGCCTTTATGGATTTTGGTCAGCAGCGAGCCGGAAGCCATGGGGATGACTGTGTGCTGCGGTACGCGCCAGCCGAGTTGCTCGACAATTTCATAGGCCATGCTTTTGGAACCTTCGGCGTAATACGGCCTCATGTTCACGTTCACAAATGCCCAGCCAAATTTTCCGGCGATCTCGGCGCACAAACGGTTCACCTCGTCATAATGGCCCTTGATCCCGATGACGTTGGCGCCGTAAATCAAGGAATTCAATATTTTGCTTTGTTCCAGGTCGGAGGGAATAAAAACGTACGCCTTGAGCCCGGCGCTGGCGGCCTGGGCGGAAACGGCATTGGCGAGGTTGCCTGTGGACGCGCAGGCGACGGTTTCAAATCCAAGCTCCTTCGACCGGCTCAATGCCACGCTCACGACGCGGTCCTTGAACGAAAGCGTCGGAAAATTCACGGCGTCGTTTTTAATCCAGAGTTCGCGAATGCCAAGTTTTTTGGCCAGGCGATCGGCTTTGACGAGCGGCGTGAAACCGGCCTGGGCGCCCACGGTGGGATCACCTGCAACGGGCAATAATTCGCGATAGCGCCACATCGTTTTGGGTCGTGACGCGATGGCCGCGCGCGTCAAAGATTTCTTGATGCGTTCGTAGTCGTAGGCGACTTCAAGAGGGCCGAAGTCGAATTCGCAGACGTGCGTGGCCGTGAGCGGGTATTCGCGTCCGCATTCGCGGCACTTTAGCGCCTTCATGTAACCGTGTTTTTCACTCATATGTTTTCAATTTGCATTCATCACCAGAGCAGAGCCGTGCGCGTGAGCCAGCAGCCTGCATCCGACCTGCCGGCCATAGCTTTTGGGCGACGCCGGGCAACAAAAAGCCCCCAACTCATGCGAGAAGGGGGCGCGAAATCTTATCGTGCTTCTCATTTTCCCAAGCTAATGGTGCTTGAGCTGGAATTGGCACCTGCATTGAGATCCAGCTCAATCGGTTGCCGTGGTGTCATCGGGCCAGTCCCTCGACCACTCTGCATGAGACCGTTATATCAACGGATGCGGATAGATTGATATTATCGTTGCGAATTGTCAACTGGTTTTTGGGGCAATTTTTGCAGAATACTGACCGCGCACCCTTTGCCAAAGTCATGAATTCGATTAAAGAATTGGACGCTGTTGCCTTGACACGCGACGTGCCTGAGCACGGGCTGATTCAAGATGACGTTGGTACCGCTGTGCCAGTCCATAAAAATGGAGCGGCGTTTGAGGTGAAATTTGTTGGATACGATGGACATACGGTTGCTTTGCTGACGCTGGAACGCAACCAGATACGCCCGCTTCAAACTAACGATATTCCTCATGCCCGTGAGCTGACCCATGCGTAATTGTCACATCTCCCTTCGACCTTCGAGGGCGCGGCTAAGCGTAAGCTCATCCGCAAACTCGAGGCCCGCGCCTGCAGGTAGGCCATAGGCGATACGCGAAATTTTCAGGTTCGGCCGGGCGAGGCGCTTTGCGAGATAATTGCTGGTGGCGTCGCCCTCGACATCGGTTCCCAGGGCGATAATGACTTCACGAATGGGTTCGGTTTCCAGGCGTTTTTCAAGTTCCGCGATGCGGAGGTCTTCGGGTTCGACGCCGTCGAGAGGCGATATTTTTCCACCCAGAACATGGAATTTGCCTCGAAATGAACCGGCTTTTTCAATGCTAAAGATGTCCACGGCCCGTTCGACGACGCAGACCAGGGAAGATTCCCGCCGTGGATCAGCGCAGATCGAGCAGGGGGATTTTTCAGTCAAAGAGCCGCAGATTTGGCAAAATCCAATTTTTTCGCGGGCGTCGAGTATCGTTTTGGCGAGGCTTTGAACAGTCGCGGATTCGGTCTGGACCAAATGGAGAGCGATGCGCTCGGCTGAGCGCGGGCCGACTCCTGGCAACTTGTTCAAGGCGGCAATGAGGGCGACGATGGGATCAGGCAGGGCCATTGATCAACCGAGGCCGGGAAAGCCGAGTCCGGCTGTGATTTTGCTCATTTCGGTATTGGCAATTTCCCGTGCGGAGCCCAGCGCCTGGTTGGCGGCGGTGAGAATCATTTCTTCAAGCAATTGCGCGTCGGCGGGATTCAGCGCCTGGGGATCTATTTTAACCGCGGAGATGGAGCCATCGCATCTGGCGGTGACCTTCACGGCGCCGCCGCCGCTGGTGGCATCCACGGTGCGGGTCGCCAATTGCGCCTGGACTTGTTCCATTTGCTGTTGCGCTCGTTGCGCCTGCTTCATCATTTTTCCAAGACTCGACATAACCTAAAATAGTTTATTTTTGATTGGATTCAAATTATGCCCGAACTTCCACGATTTGGCCCTTGAAAATTTCGAGGGCTTTTTGAATAAGCGGGTCGTTCTTGAAATCAGCTTTGTTGAATGGAACCGATGCGTTTTCCTTCGCGTCTCGTGTGGGAGCTGCCGCCGCAGGTTGGGCGGCAATCTTCTCCCCGGTCGTTTCAGTGGAGGGAGCCGCTTTTGATACCGGCAGCACCGCCGGGGCTCCTTCGTGCTCGATGAATTTGACCTGGGAATTAGGATGGCCCAGCTCAGCGAGTTTGGTTTGCAAGACAACATGATTACGCGAGTTGTCCACCAGGCCCAGGTGATCGCTAAATTCCGGATCGAATCCGATGACGAGAAAGTTTTTCTCGAATGAAACCGGATGCGCTTCAAGCAAATAACTCTTCACAAACGGGCTGGCGCGCCCAACCGTTTCGACAAGATTTGCCCAGAGCGTGCTGAGGTTGGCCGAAACAAAAACCGGGGCAGCGGCAGGGGCCTTGACCGCAGTGTCGCTGAGTTCCTCGGCGTGTTGCTTTGGAGGCACGATAGTTTTAGCCGCAGGTTGCGGCGCAGCGATTGATGATGCTGCCGATGCGAATGGCACGGATGGCGCCGGGCCGCCACCCTGGTTGCGCAATTGGTTGAGCTGTTTCAGGACAGAATCGATGGGCACGGCGTTGCGGGCCTCAATAGCTTTGAGCAGCGCGACTTCCAGAAAGATTCGTTTGGACGCCGCATCCCGCACGTTCAGCTCGGCTTCGGCAAACGTATCCAGGATGCGCATGAGGGCGTCGGAACCCGCCAGGGCCGATTGTTCCTTAAGCGACGCGGCTTCGCTTTCAGAGATTTCAACCAAATTCAGATCGCCGCTGGAAATCTGGTAGATGAGCAGATTGCGGAAATGGTTGAGCAAATCGGAAAGCAGGCGGCCGAGGTCTTTCCCGCCCTGGACGAGTTGGCCAAGTTCGGTGAGCGCCGTCTGAATTTCGCCGGTCAATACGGCTTTGCTTAAATTGAGAATTTGCCTTTCGGCGGCCAGGCCGAACATGGAAAGCACGTCCGTCTCTTCGATTTTATCGCCGCAAAAACTGATGAGCTGGTCCAGGGTTGATTCGGCGTCGCGCATGCCGCCATCGGCGCCACGCGCGATGGCGTTCAGCGCCGCGTGGTCAATTTTGACTTTTTCGGTTTTTGCAATTTCAGCGAGGTGCTTCGTGATCAGGGCCGCCGGGATACGCCGCAGATCGAACCGCTGGCAGCGGGACAATATGGTAGGCGGCAATTTTTCCGGATCAGTCGTCGCAAACAGAAAGATGACGTGTGGCGGCGGTTCCTCGAGCGTTTTGAGAAGGGCATTGAACGAGGACGTGGACAACATGTGGACTTCGTCCACCAGATAAAGCTTAACTTTGCCCGAAGCCGGCATGTATTTGACGTGGTCGATAATCATGTCGCGGATTTTTTCGACTTGCGTGTTGGACGCGGCATCAAACTCGAGCATTTCAATGCTGTTCCCGGAAGTGATGGCCACGCAATCCGGGCATTCGTTGCAGGGCTTGGTGGTTGGGGCATTTTTGCAACGCAAACACTTGGCAAAAATGCGGGCGATAGTCGTCTTGCCGGTGCCGCGGGGGCCGCAAAACAAATACGCGTGCGCAATGCGATTTTGCTCGATGGCGTTGGACAACGTCTGTGTCACATGCTCCTGTCCGACAACGTCAGCGAAACGCTGCGGGCGATACTTTCTGGCGATGACCTGATAAGACATTCGATTTTAAATTAGGATGCCAGGGTGACTGCGGCAGATGCAAAGCAAACTACCGTTGCTGCCTTCCGGCCCTGGCGGGGTTCGTAAGTCCGCAATCCGCAGGCCCTGGCAAAAACCAATGTGCCGTAAAATCAGCCTTTGTCGAGACAAAGTGCGGCGGCGGCAAGGACCGCGATATGTGGCTTTTGGGTTTGGACGATTTTGAGCCGCTTCAAGGCATTTTGAAATTTAAACGGACGAAGTCTTTCCCGCATTCGCTTTTCAAAGTAGGGAAAGGCGGAGCTCACGCCGCCCCCGAGCACGATGATGTCAGGGTCGTAGGCGTAAAGGACTGCCATGATGACATCGCCAAAAGGATCGCCAAAGGTCGCGAGCATTCCTGCCGCTTTAAAATCGCCTTTGTTTGCCCGCTTCTGGATTTCTGCGGCATCCAATCCGAACTCCCGTTGAAAGAACCGGCCGCTGCAATAGTGCTCATAATCTTCCTCTTTGTACGGCGCATGGCCGATTTCGCCTGCGCCGCCATTTGCGCCGGTATAGAGTTTGCCGTTAATAATGACGCCGGCTCCCAGACCCGTGCCCACAATCAAGCCGACCAGATTTTGGTGGCCGCGGCCGAAACCAAAGTGATATTCGCCCAAAGCGAAACACTTGGCGTCGTTGTTCACGAAAGCCGGAATGCCAAAACGTTGGATGAGAAGTTTCTGGAGCGGGACCTTGCGCCAGGACGGGATATTGGTCACGGCATAGACAACGCCATCTTTGACCAGGCTTGGCGTGCAAATCCCGATGCCGCTGACTTTTGGTTGCAAAACGGCTTCAATGGTCTCAAAGATTTCCTCGAGGACGATTTTTTGGCCGGCATGAGAGGAAATTGGCCGCTTATGCAACGTAAGGATTTTACCGTTTTGGACCAGTCCAGCACGGACATTGGTGCCGCCCAGGTCAACACCTATGTAAAGGGGATACTTCGGATTAACTTTCGACATAGAGCGGAGGAATCTAAGGGAAAACTCAAAAATGAAAAATTAAAAAAGGCACATCTCGTCTGGAGGCTAAGCCGAACGCCTTGTCTGCCACCCGAAGGCGGCGGAGCCGTTCACTTCTTAATCGTGTCGTCCACCAGCATCAGCATCTTGGCTCTATGCACACCGGCAATATTAACCAGCACCGATCTTTCCTGAATCACCAGGCAATGGACCTGCACGTCCATGCCGGCGACCTTCAAAATGCCAAAATCACCCACGCCGAACGTTTGATTGTTGATAATCGCCAACCGGGCATTAACCGGACCGCTGACGCCGGTTAGCTTTATTTGCCCAACCCATGATGGTTCCGCCGGCTCGCGTATGAATGGAATGTGTGAGTAAAAGGTGGCGACGCGCTGTTTGGCCATCGAGATTTCGTCAAAGGACATTTTCAGGGCGGCTGCATTGCGCACGGAGCCTCCGGCGTTACTGCCCGGGGTCGACGGCGGCGATTTTGAGGCAATGTCACCCCATTTATAGGCTTCAAGCAAGTCGGGCTTTCCAAATTGCCCGTTAAAATAGACACCGGCAAGTTCGGCCTGGGCCAGGGTGTTGCTCCCATTGGCGGCGAGAGTGAGCCATTTGATGGCTTCCAATCCGATGGCTTTTGCGGCTTGGGGTCTTTGCCCTGCGTTCAGGCCGGCCTGGGCCAGGAGCATTTCGCCCAGTGTGGCTTGTGCATGGACGAACCCTTGTTTTGCTGCTTTGCGATACCACAATTCCGCCTCAAGGAAGTTCCTGTGCCGTATGAAGTCTCCAGCGAGCCTGTCCTGCGCCGCCGGATCGCCCGCGTCAGCGGCCGCCTTGACCATGGCAACGGCAGAGCCGGACAATTGCGCACGGCAAATGAGTTGGCAACCGATAATTAACGCGTAGACAAGCAGGGCACGTAGCTTTGCTTCTCCAGGCTTGCGCATGCTTATTCCGTTAATGTTACCCATGCCGTTCAGCTTGATTTCCGGGACCGTTCGGTGTGGAGGGCACGTGCGAGTAAAAGGTGGCGACGCGTTGTTTGGCCTGCGCTATCTGGTCAATCGACATTTTCAAAGCGGCCGTATTGCGGAGGGACTCTCCGGCGATGCTGCCTGGAATCGACTGGGGTGCTTTAGCGGCGATGTCACCCCATTTATATGCTTCGAGCAGGTCGGCCTTTACAGACTGACCGCTGAGATAGATGCCAGCAAGTTCGGCCTGGGCCAGGGTGTCGCCCCCATTGGCGGCGAGCGTCAGCCATTTGATCGCCTCGGAAGCCATGGCCATTGCGGATTCCCGTGCCACCTGGGCGGTAAGGCCGGCGTGGGCCAGGAGCATTTCACCCAATCTTACTTGTGCCAGGGCCTGACCTTGTTTTGCCGCATCTCGGTACCACAATTCCGCCGCGAGGAAATTGCCGCGCTCTATGAACACCGTGGCCAGGGTGTCCTGGGCCGCGACATCGCCCGCCTGAGCCGCCGCCCTGATAGTTCTTAAAGGCGTTCCAGTAAATTGCATCCCGGAGGCCTGGTGAGATCCGAATGTGAATGTAACCGCGCAAACGAGCAAGATACCGTTGCGCCCGATTTTTCCAGTTGTGTTCATATCAAAACTTTCCTGTTTGAACCGTGCGGGGAAACCCCGGCCGGTTTCGATTCGCCGTTCGTTTTCAAGGCGTAAATAAAGCATTTTCCGGGCCTTTTGATGCGACTTTAATTTGCATTTATTCGCATAGTTGGAGGATAATAATTCTGTGAGATATCTCCTGTTTTTAGTGATTTTTGCGGTTCTCAGCGCTGGTGACGCGTGGGCTGGGGACGGCGGATTCACGAATTCGCTCAATGCCGCCCAAATGGCCGCCAAACGGGGTGATGTTTCGCGGGCGGCAGCCATTTATGATGCCGCGCGGCCAATGCAGACGAATAATGCGGCAAATATGTGCGTGCTGGCGCATCGATATTGTGACCTCACGTTTTTGACGCAGTCAATCGCCGTTCAAAAAGGCCTGGTCATTCGCGCGCTGGATTGTTCCCGGCGGGCTGTGGCGCTGGCCGGCGGCAATGCCACGGCTCATGCGTCGGTGGCGGTTTGCTACGCCAAGAGCTGCGCTCTGGCCGGGTCTGACGTCAAAAGTGAATTGTCATACTCACGCCTCTTCAAGCAGGAGGCAGAAAATGCGATTGCTCTGGATCCGAAACAGGACGTTGCCTGGTACCTGCTTGGCCGTTGGAATTATGGCATCGCCAACGTCGGGTTTTTCTCGCGCGCTTATGTGAAAATGATTTACGGCGGTCTTCCGAAGGCCAGTTTTCAGGACTCTGTCAGATATTTTCAAAAGGCCTGCGCACTGGCTCCCAACCGAATCCTTTACCACGCCGGCCTGGCGATGGCTTATGGCGCGCTCGGTCAGGAAAAACTGCAGTTTGCCGAACTCAAAACGTGTTGTGCGCTGAAACCATCGTCTTTGGAAGACGCAGAGGCGCAACAGGAGGCAGCTCGGCAACTGAAGACTAAGAGTCATTAACAATATTCCGATTATCCGGCAGCCGCCGGGCAAATGCGCCAGCGCCTCGCCAAACGCGATCAGCCCGCCCTGTCACCCATCAACACGGACATCCTCACCGCCATGCCCAACCATTGTCTGGCCCTGGCCCGAAGCAACAACGCGACCGGCGCCGAACGCGCGTTCCAGGCCGCAATGACCGAGCCCGGCCAAATCGAAAACATTAAACTCGATTACGCTAAATTCCTCGCCGCCACGAACCGCCCGGTGGAAGCGCTGCACAAACTGCACGAACTGGTCGCCGGCAATTGCAGTCCCGCCGAACTCTGGCGCGCTGGCGCGGAAATCGTCCTGGGTCGCCCGGACTTTTTGAAATTCGCCCTCGACTGGACCGGCGAAGCCATACGTTATGTCGGAGATGACCCGGATACTGCCGCGCATTGTGCCGAAGCCCTGATGCTAAACGGAGACACCGCGGCAGCCGGCGAATTGTGGGAACACATTTGGGAAAAAGGACAGCAACCGGGCGCCTTTGCCGCATTGCGACCTTTGCGTGAGGTTGTCTTCGCCTTCCGCCCCAAAAGATTTGGGTTGACCTTCTCTCCGGATGGCAAACCATATGCTAATAGTACAAGTGCTCTGCCATGCCCCGAAAAACGCCAATCGAACGCCGGGAATTATCGGCATTCACGCTGATTGAATTGCTGGTGGTTATTGCGATTATCGGCATTTTGGCGGGCATTCTTTTGCCCGTGCTGGCCACGGCAAAAAGGAGTTCGTACAAGGCGGCTTGCCTGTCGAACCTTCGCCAAATTGGCCAGGCGTTTTCGATTTATTTGTCGGACAACAAGGATCATTTCATGGACGAGCGGGCTTTAAAGGTTTCGATGGGGTACATGCCCTGGACGAGCTGGCCGCCGTACGACGTCCGGGGCGGCTGGGCCGGTCTCGCTTTTTCCAATGACGTGCCAAACTCGAAGATCTGGCGTTGCCCGGCAATACAGAATCCGCCGCTTTCAGCCGCTGTCCAATGCGACCAGGTGTACCAGACCAATCCAGTATCCGACGTCACCTATTGGTTTTGGCGTTTTGATCAAACCAATGACCCGGTCTCATCCATTTGTTTTTGGGGCAAAACCGTAACCCAGGCCGTGCTGGATCTCGAACACGCCAACAATTCAACCGTCGGACCCATCAACGGCTATTCGGACGTGGAACTGGCCGTCGATCCCTATTTTCCCGGCACCATCGCGACGGTTGCGCCGAGCCTTTCAGGACAGACCCCCCATCGCGGCGGGCGGATGCGAGTATTCCTGGATTACCACGCCGAATTCCGGCGTTATCCGGGACTGAAATAAGGAATCATCCTCTTCCTCATGGTCCTCGTCATCATCCTCAAAGAGTCTCGCGCGAAGAACGTAAAGGCCGCGAAGAGCAGGGGCTGTCCGTAGATTTCGCAGATGCATGCAATTGCAATTGTCTGCCAAGCCGCTAACTGAAAGCCCTGGAAAGACGAAATATTACAGCCCGGGGCAAAGCGCGACTCCGGGAGCGCGCCGCCCCGGGTAAACCGCCCAAAAGAACAAGCCGCTGACTAAAAAACCGCGCGGTAGCGCGAATCTGATTTGCGGCACATTCACCATCCCCATGCACATTTTATGGGTATAGGATGTGCAACGAGAAACGAAGCCGGTTTTGGACGCAAAAACTGCGTTTTCATTGGGTAATTCAACGATTTTGGCGGTGCGGGGAGGAAACGCCCCTCCTTCGCTCGGAGCTGCGGAGGGCGAGCGGGTTTTGGACAGGATTAACGGGATGGACAGGATGGCAAGCCATGTCTCAATCCCCGCCCCCATCTTCCATCTTTGAAACGCCTTTCGCGGTCAAATTTCCTTTCCTCTATTCGGCGTTGGGCGTTGGACGTTCGTTGTTCGACGTTCGCCTTCCCGTCTCCCATATTCGATCTCCTATCCATGCGCTGCCACTGCGAATCTAATCTGCGGCCATTCCATCCGTTCGTTTGCTCATGGTTTGATGATTGCTCGGAAATCGGCTACATCGGCTACATTGTTGAACGCCAATGGTTTAATCGGCAACAT
>DASYYL010000145.1:0-44552 GCA_035933915.1 Verrucomicrobiia bacterium | reverse complement strand
TCCATGGAACAGGTTGCCGCATTTTTGACGGTAAAAGGGTTCGACCGGGCCGAGGCTATTGAACTGGCACGCGGCTTTTACAAGGAACGGGCGAAAATCGTCAGAATCAATGGCATCAAAAAAATGGCAGCGGGTCTTGTGATGATGCTGGTGCCCCTGGGAGCTTACCTGAGCATTAAGGACACAGGGCGAATCAGAGTAAGGAGCACCCTTTGGGCTTATGGCGTGGGAATCGCCGGGGCATACTTTTTTGTGACCGGCATTATTATGATTCTGGCGCCGAAGTCGGAAAAGGGAACGGTGGTGAAGGAATAGCCTCCAAAATTCCAAATACCAACATCCAAACGCCAGAGAATGTTCAAAGGCCAAGCGCCAAAATTGGATGTTTCGGCTTGGAGCTTCTATGGAGCTTGTTCCTTGGAATTTGGAGCTTCCAGCGGATTACTCAAGCCCGATCTTCTTCCGCTTGCGGTACAGCGTGGCCTGGTCGATGCCGAGTATCTGCGCGGCTTCGGTGAGGCTGGGAGTGCGCTCGAGGATTTTGCGCAGATGGATTTCTTCGAGTTTTTCGAGCGAAATCATCGATCCAACCTGCGCGACGGCACCGTCAGCCATTACCCCGGCTTTGTTGTCGGACATTTCGGAGGGGAAATCCGCGGGGATAATTGTTTCATGCTTGGCCATAATCACGGCGCGCTCGATGGAGTTGCGGAGTTCACGCAAGTTACCCGGCCACGCATAGGCGCGGATGCAGGCGACGGCTTCCGGAGAAAAGCCGTCAATTTTTCGCGCGCATTGCGCGGCAAAAAATTTGGCGTAATGTTCGGCAAAACGGATGACGTCGCTGTCCAGCATGCGCAACGGGGGCATTTCGACGGCGATGACGTTGAGGCGAAAATACAGGTCCTCGCGGAATGCGCCTTCGGCGACGCGCTTTTTTAGGTCGCGATTGGTGGCGGCGATGATTCGGACGTTGGCCTGGCGCGTCACGTTTTCGCCCAGGCGCTCGTATTCGCGCTCCTGGAGGAGGCGCAGGAGCTTGGGCTGAATTTCCATCGGCAGATCGCCGATTTCGTCCAGGAACAGCGTGCCGCCATCCGCGGCCCGGACTTTACCCCAATGGTCTTTAATTGCGCCGGTGAATGAACCCTTGACGTGTCCGAAGAGTTCGCTTTCCAACAGTTCCTTGGAAAGACTTGGGCAACTGACGGTGACGAATGCCTTGTCGGTCAAGTGGCTGTTTTGATGGACCACCCGGGCGGCGACGGTTTTGCCGGTGCCGCTTTCTCCCAAAATGAGAATGGACGCGGGCGTTTTGGCGGCGCGCATCAGGACGTCCATGGCATTGCGGATGGCCGGATTGCTGAAATCAAAGATGGGCTCGATGGATTGGGCGCGGGTCTCGGTGACTTCCTGTTCGAGACGCCTGATTTGCTGGCCCATCCTGCCAAGGCGCTGGATGCGTGCCAGCACGGTGACAAATTGCTCGCGTTGAAACGGTTTTTCCAGAAAATCCGCCGCGCCGCGCCGCATGGCTTCCACGGCGGTTTGGATGCTTCCCTGGGCGGTGATAATCACGACGGGAATTTGGGGATATTGCTTTTGGATTTGGGTGAGGATATCCAGGCCGTTCTCGGGGCCCAGGTTCATGTCCAATAGGACGGCGTCGAATTTTTCGTCCTTGAGCCAGGTCATGCCGACCTGCCCGGAATCCACGCCTTCGGCGTAGTGGCCTTCATCCTCGATCAGAAAACAAGTGGCGTCGCGAAACGTTTTATCGTCATCAATAACAAGAAAATCCATAGGTTTTAATTTTTGGGAGCTTTGGGAATACGGACAGTAAAGGTTGCACCCTGTCCGGAGGTGCTGTCGCAGGTGATTTCACCGTTCATAGCCAGGACGAGCTTGCGAACGATGCTCAGTCCGAGGCCGGTGGAGGTTTCGCCCCCGGTGGGCCGGGCGGACAAACGTCCGTACCTGCGAAACATCCGACCCATGTCCGCGTCACTGAAGCCAGGGCCTTCATCCCGAATGAGTGACTCCACCCAATGTCCATTGGGCCTGACGGTGACGTAGATTTTTTTTCCATAGGGCGAAAATTTGACTGCATTTGAAAGGAGATTGCCGAAAATCTGGTCCATGGCGTGGGCATCGGCCCAGGCGATCAACTCTTCATCGGGGAAATCGGTATGAATTTCGATCTGTTTGTGGCGCACGCGATCTTCAAAGATGCGAATGGCAGCGCTGGCGGTGTCCGCGACATCCACGGTGGTCAATTGCGGTTCGAAGCGGTGCTCCGCGGCGGCGTTGGCCAGAAAATCCTTCACAAACGCCAGCAACTGGCCGCTGGAATAAAAGGCGTTGTCGGCCAGGCGCTGGATGCGTTCGTCGTGGAGATTGCGAATGCGTTCGCAGAGCAACTTGGCGCTCATGTTGAGGCCGCCCAGGTGATTTTTCAGGTCATGGGCCAAAATGCCGAGAATCTCGTCCTTGTCTTCGGCCAGTTCCTTGAGGCGGTCCCGGGCGGCCTTGAGGGCCAGCTGCGTGCGCACGCGCGAAACCAGCTCGGCTTGGTTGAACGGCTTGGTGATATAATCCACGCCGCCCGCGTCGAGGGCACTGACAATCAGGTCTTTATCGTCCGCCGCCGAGAGAAAAATCACCGGAATATCGCGCCAGTCCGGGTTCTTTTTAATTTGCAGGCAAATGTCGCGGCCGCTCATGCCGGGCATCAACAAATCGAGCAGGATTAAATCCGGAACGAGGGCGCCGACCCGTTTGAGCGCGGTGGGGCCGTCGGACGCCGGAATGATTTCGAAGCCCAAAGCGCCAAGAATGAGGCCGACGACCTGGACGTTTGACGCCTGGTCGTCCACGACCAGGATGCGCGCATGGAGGGGGCCGTTTGTGTCGTTGCCGATCTTATCGCTGGACGTTGTTCCATTAGGATTCATGCGGAATATTCTCTGGCTCAAATAATTGTGGCGCGCGTGCGCTCCCATCGGCATCCGCCGCTGGCGCAATCGATCCACTCATTTCATCGGCTAGACTCTTCTCCTTGTATTGGGCAAATGTCGCGACCAGAACCGCAAACTCACCCAGGTGTTTCTCCAAATCGTTGACTGCATATGTCTCCGCGTCGTATCGAAGCTTTCCCGCATACGCCGTCAACGGCTTACAATGCCACTGTTCCCCGAGGATTTCAAGCCGACAAGCAAAGGTTTTGGTTTCGTTGACTGCCATACTGTTACAGAGGGCCGGCCAGGGGTCGTCCAGCAACTGCCGCAACTGCGAGAGCAGGTCGTCCGAAATCGGAACGGCGGCCGTTTCCGGCTCGAGCGGCACTTCGACCAGCGCCGAATCGCCGATTTTGCCGTTGCGCGGCAGGAATTCCGCCAATTCGTTGAACAACTCCCGGGGTGAGAACGGTTTTCGGAGGTAACCGCTAAAGGCGCCGGCCGGCGGGCTGTCACCTGTCACGGCAACGGCCGGAACCAGTTCCAATCCGTGAATTTTGCGAATTTCCGCCAAAGCCTGAATTCCGTCCATGCCTGGCATCCGCAAATCGAGCAATACAATATCGGGAAGAATTTCACGCGCCCTGGCCACCGCTTCCCCGCCGTTCGAACAAAAGACCAGCCGGTGATGGGTTTTTTTGAAGATACCGTCAATATATTGGCGATTGGCTTCATGGTCATCGGCCACCAGAAGGGTGGCGGCACGAAGCCGGTTGAAATCCACCCGGCGATCGGCCGTAATTTTGGCTGAAACAGGAATACGCACCGAAACGGGAACGTTTGGAAAACGCAAAGAAAAAACCGATCCCTGTCCCAGGGTGCTGGTAACGGTGATAGAGCCCTCCATTAATTCTGTAAGCCGTTTAACAATCGACAGTCCCAGCCCGGTGCCCTGGATTTCCTTTTCCCGGTGAACACCCGCCTGCACGAAGGGTTTAAAGATGGCGTCCAGCTTGTCCCTGGGAATGCCTATGCCGGTATCAATAATCTCGATGGACAGAGCCACGCGCCCGCTATCAGTTTGCTTTTGGCAGGAAACGCGCACGTCCACGCCGCCGCGGTCCGTGAATTTAATGGCATTGCCGACCAGGTTGACCATGATCTGGCGAAGGCGGACGCGGTCCAGCATGAGCGAGCGGGGCGCATCGGGCGCCAACTGGCACTCGAACCGGATGCCTTTTTTGAGGGCCGGTTCCGAAAACAAGGTCTGGATGAAGTCGCAAATCTCCCAAGGGTCCGTGGACTCCGGGTGCAATTCCAGGACGCCAGCCTCGATTTTGGACAAGTCGAGGATGTCATTAATGAGTTGGAGAAGCGAACCGGCGCTCGAACGGATGGACTGGACATATTTCTGGTGCCTGACGTCCGCAATTTCTCCCTGCAACAAATCGCTGAAACCCAGGATAGCGTTCATGGGTGTCCGGATTTCATGGCTCATATTGGCCAGAAACGCGCTCTTTTCCCGGCTGCTGCGCTCGGCCCGGACGCGGGCATTGACCAGTTCGACCTCGCGCTCCCGGTCTTTTATGGTCAGGCGCGCAAGCCAAAACACGATGAACCCGGCCGCAATGGCAATCATTCCGACGACGAGGCTGGTCAGAATTGCGCGGGACAATTGCTCGTCCACCGCGTTTTGGGCGTTCGCTTTCCGGGCGTTAAAAAGTTGCCCCAGCGCCGTTACCTGCGAGCGTATTTGATCCATGAGCAGTTTTCCCTCGCCCGTAGATTTGAGGGACTGCGCAATCTCAAAACTCTGCGTTCGAGCGAGCACGGCCCGCTGGTTATAATCCGCCAGATTCACCGAAAGGGCGCGCAAATTCAAAACAGCGTTCACCATGCTCGGTTCGTCCGGAATTATGGCGGCAAGCTTGTCAAATTCATTCCCATAACTGGACAGAGCGCGGTTATATGGCTTCAGATAATGGGTATCGCCGGTGATGAGAAATCCGCGCACACCGGTTTCGCTGTCCAACGCTGTTTGGAGAATATGGTCCAGTTGGGAACTTACGGCATCCCACCGCTTGACCTCGGCGATAGAGCGCGAGAGCCGAATCCAATAAACGCCCGCGGTCACTACCCCGGCAATGGAAAGCGTGAGCCATAATCCAACTGCTAATTGGTAAATCGCGCGATATCTTGGATTGTGCTGCATATCCTTTGGCTAAAAAATGGTTCCCCCTCAATGCCCGTACGAACCGACAAAAAGCTACGCCTTATTGCCGTAAAGTCCAATGCCGACGTCATTTGAGCGGCCGGGACATGATTTTAGACACTCTTTTCGAGGAATGGCTCAAAATGAGTTTGTCAGGGTCATAAACCGATCAGGCAGATCCGCGCGCATAATGGCAAGTGGCGCTGCCACCAAGCGGATAACAACCGGCCCACTCCCTCACGGTCGGGGCTTTGTGGAGCATTGATTCGCGCCCGACTATTCGTGCGCGATGGACCCATCGATTTCGACGGGCACTTTGAGCCGGAGATCGTCCGATGCGGCGCCAATGAAAAGTTCGTATTTGCCCGCGTCCACCGTGTATTGCTTCGTCGTTGCGTTCCAATTTCGAAACTGTTTCACCGGGATGTCGAGCATCACGGTCGCTTTGTCGCCATGCGCAACGTGCACCCGCTCGAAACCGCACAAGACCAGGTTCTCCTGCCGCGAAGATGAACGGGGATGACAGAAATAGACCTGCGCGACTTCATCGCCATCGCGCCGACCCGTGTTTTTCACAATGAAGGAAAGATGAATCGTATCACTCTTGTCAACTTTTACATCGGCAAGCCTGGCGCGCGAATATTTGAACTTCGTATAGGTCAGTCCGTGGCCGAAGGCGTAAACAGGTTTACCGCTGAAATAGCGGTAAGTGCGGTGGCTCATGGAATAGTTTTGGAAATCAGGCAAATCAGCCGTGGAGCCATAAAACGTCAGCGGTAATCGAGCGGCGGGGTTGACGTCGCCAAACAGAACTTCGGCCACCGCCTTGCCGCCTTCTTCACCCGGATACCATGCCTGGACAATGGCGGACAGATGGCCGGCTTCCCATGGCATGGCAATCGCGCTGCCGGTGCAATTGACAAACACCACCGGCTTGCCTGTGGCATAAAGCGCCTTCAACAAATCTTCCTGGACCGTCGGCAATTCAATGCGCGTGCGGTCGCCGCCCAGAAATCCCTGGTAATCCACTTCATGCTCTTCACCTTCGAGTGTCGAATTCAACCCGCCAACATAAATCACCAAATCCGCCGCCTTCGCCGCCGCAACCGCATCCGCGGTCAGTTCTGGACTGGGTTGATTTGAATTATCATTCATCAACGCGAGCGGGCATCCGGGGGAGTAAGTGACTTCGATGTCCGTACCGGCGGCCGCCTTGATGCCGTCCAGGATCGTCACGGGTTGCGATGAAACGCCGTTGTAATTGCCATAAAGCATTTGAGTAGCGTTGGCATTCGGTCCAATGACAGCGATGTGCTTAATGCGCGCACGACGAATCGGCAAGACACCGTTATTTTTCAACAGAACAATGGATTCTTCAGCCACCTTAAGCGCCAGCGCCCGATGCTCAGGCGTATCGTTTTGGTCGATTCCAATATTGGACCACGGCACGTCCTGGGGCGGGTCAAACAAACCCAATTTGAACCGCGCCGCGAGGGTCCGCGATAGCGCGCCATCAATTTGCTGGTCTGTCAGAAGGTTTTCTTTGAGCATTTGGCCCAGCACCATGAAGCACCGATCCGGGTATTGGCCGGTCATGATCGTGCCGGAGAATAAATTGCACCCGGCCTTTACGGCCGCGGCCGCGGCTTCCTCAGGAGTGGCAACGTATTTATGAAATCGCCAAACATTTTCAATGGCGCCGCCGTCGGACACCACAAAGCCGTCGAAGCCCCATTGATTTCGCAAAATGCCGGTAAGAAGGAAAGGATTACAGGCGTTGGGCGTCCCGTTCAGCGCGTTATAGGAACTCATGATTGAACCGACGTGGCCTTGCTGCACTGTTGCCTGAAATGCCACCAGATACGTGTTATACAGGTCGTACTCGGGGGGCGTGGCGTTGAAGCTTCTGCGCAATGGCTCAGGCCCGCTGTGGACGGCGTAGTGCTTCGCACAGGCGATTGTCTTCATGTATCTAGGGTCATTCCCCTGCATCCCGTGGATAAATGCGACAGCCATTTGCGACGTTAAAAATGGATCTTCGCCAAACGTTTCCTGGCCCCGGCCCCAGCGCGGGTCGCGAACAATATTAATGTTTGGCGCATAAAAGCTCAGGCCGTGATGCATAATGGTATTGCCGTGATGATGATTGGCGTAATCATTGAACTTGGCGCGCCCCTCTGTCGCCGCCGCATCTGCTTCCGTTTGGATGAGAGACGGGTCCCAGGTGGCCGCCATGCCGATGGTCTGCGGAAACACGGTGGCCACACCCGCGTCGGCAACGCCGTGAGCGCATTCATTTCGATAACTGTATGCCGGAATATTCAGGCGCCGCAGTGCCGGCGCGTCCGCCATCAATTGAGACGCCTTCTCGGCGAGCGACATGCGGTTGATTAGATCCTGGATGCGGGCATCCAGCGGTTGCGAGGGGTCCTTCCACACTTCGGGGCCTGGAACATCGGGCACTTTCAGCGCGGCCGGGTCCTGCTCGCCAATGATGGCAACTCCATCAACGTTAGCCGTACGAGCGGCATTGGGCCGCACTCGAGCCGCGCGGGGTGCGTGAGGCGCGGCCATGCAGAAATGCGCCAGCATACAGTTGGCGGAAAACAAAAAGGCGAGTTTTAAGTAATGTTTCATTTTCACTTATTGATAACGATGCCCGAGAGACGGTCTCAAGGGGAAACTAATTTCCAATAAATAAAAACTACTGGGTTTGATGGCAAGCAGAAACATTCGGAGGCGCAGGAGCGCAGGAGCGCCGCCCTACCGAGTTAAAGATAAAAGGCCTTCAGCCAGGCTAACGGCTGAAGGCCCAACTACTCTACCAGGCAGCTAAAGAAAATTAGATGACTTTCACTTCAATTTGTTTCGGTTTGGCGTCCTCGCTCTTTGGAACTGTCACGGTAAGCACGCCATCCTTGTATTCAGCGCGAATGTCTTTGGCGGAGATGGCCGCAGGCAAAGCAACCGCGCGCTGGAATTTGCCAAAATAGCGTTCCGCGCGATAAACCGCGGCGTCCTGGCTCTTGGTCTCGCTCTTTCGTTCACCCGCAATCAGCAATTCGCCGCCCTGGACGGAAACATTGATGTCTTCCTTTTTCAATCCCGGCAACTCGGCCTTGACGACGTAGCTGTCCTTTTCTTCATACACGTCAAACGGAGGCGTCCAGCCGAGAAATTCGGACGTCCGGGCAAGGGGCGCCTCGAAGAAGCGGTCAATCTCATCGCGCAAGTCCGTGAGCCGGCCCAAGGTAGGCCAGGTTGATACTCTGGTCAGTTTCATAATAATTTCCTTTCGTTAAATGGTTTGGTTTTTAACTACAGGAGCTTAAAAGCTTTGAACGTGCCAGAGGGAAAAACCTCGAAATCTCAAGGGATTCCGTTAAAACCAGGGATGACTGCGCCACAAATAGAGTGCCATCGTGCAAAATTGTCACACTCTTTTGTGCCAGATTCGCACGCTAGTCAAAAGCGTGTCCGGCGCTGCACAGGACGTTTTTGATCTTGTGGCGGACGAGTTCTTTGACTTTGGCGCGAGCGGGACCGACGTATTTTCGCGGATCAAATTCTTTCGGGTTTTCGGCAAACACCTTGCGAATTGCAGCAGTCATTGCCAAACGCAAATCGGTGTCAATATTGACTTTGGTGCAACCGGTCCGGCGCGCGATTTCGATATCGGCTTCGGGCACGCCGGCGGTGTCGGTGCCGAGTTTGCCGCCGTGTTTGTTGATTTCTTCGGCCAGATCTTTGGGCACACTCGAAGCGCCGTGCAACACCAGCGGATAATCCCCAAGGCCGGCGTCCATAAGTGCTTTCTTGATCAATTTGAGCCTTTCCAGATCCAAATGCTGGGCGCCTTTAAATTTGTAGGCGCCGTGGGAGTTGCCGATGGCCACTGCCAGGGAATCGCAACCGGTTTCCTGCACAAATTTCACCGCCTCTTCCGGCACGGTATAATGTCCGCTGGCGGAATGCGCGCCGCCTTCTTCGCCTTCGTCGAATTGCGCACCCACGAGATGGCCCAGTTCGGATTCCACCACGCAATTGTGCTTATGGGCGTAGTCCACGACTTTTTTGGTGATCTCCACGTTTTTCTCGAACGACTCGTGGCTGGCGTCAATCATGACGCTGGTAAAACCTTCATCAATGCACTCTTTGCACAGTTCGAAGGTATCGCCGTGGTCCAGGTGAACGGCAATCGGGATGGTGGAAAGGCTGAGGGCGGCTTCGATGAGTTTTTTGAGATAAACCGGATTGGCGTATTGGCGGGCGCCTTTTGAAATCTGCAGCATCACCGGCGCTTTTTCTTCTTCGCACGCCTCGATAATGGCCTGCAGCAGTTCCATGTTATTGACGTTGAACGCGCCCAACGCGTACTTGCCGCGCAACGCCTTCGCAAACAACTCACGAGTATGTGTTAATGGCATAAAATGAAGCGGTAGAGTAACCGTCTTTGCTCAAAACAAAAGTCAAAAATTGGCCCATATTCCACAACATCCAAATTCCACGGACCAACATCCAGAGAATTTTCAAGCTCCAATTCTAGAGTGTTGCGTTTGGGACCTGGAGATTCGCCTGGGCCTGGCGCCTGGATTTTGGAGTTAATTTCCACGCCCATCCTCGACACATTCCCGCGTTATTGTTAGCGTTCGCCCATGAATTTTCTTGTCACCGGCGGCGCGGGCTTCATTGGCTCTCACGTCTGTGAACGGCTCCTTCACGATGGACATAACGTCTGGGCCTTCGATGAACTGAACGATTTTTATGACCCGACATTCAAACGCCGCAATGTGCGCGACCTCCAGGCGCTGGCCAAACCTTTCGAATTGATTCACGGCGACATCACCGACCGCGCCGCGCTTGATGAAGTGTTTTCTTCGGTCAAATTTGACCAGGTAATTCATCTGGCGGCGCGCGCGGGAGTTCGCCCGAGCCTGCTACAACCGGCCCTTTACCAGCGCGTGAATGTGGAGGGCACCGTCAACGTCCTGGAGGCAGCCCGGTTGGCCGGAGTGAAAAAAATTATTATCGCCTCGTCATCCTCTGTCTATGGGCTGAATTCCAGGTCACCGTTCTCCGAGTCGGACCCGATTACGTCCGCCATATCGCCCTACGCAGCCAGCAAGCTGGCCGGCGAAGCGCTCGGCCATGTCTGGCATCACATTTATAACATGGATATCGCGATGCTCCGCTTTTTCACGGTCTACGGTCCACGCCAGCGCCCTGACCTGGCGATTTACAAATTTGCCAAATTGATTTGCGCCGGAAAAGCAATCCCCGTCTTCGGTGACGGCTCGGCGGCGCGCGATTATACCTTTGTGACTGACACTGTGGACGGCGTGATCGCCTGCACAAAAAAGGAGTTCGGCTACCAGATTTTCAACCTGGGGGAATCGGAAACAATTTCGCTCAGCCGGATGATTGAATTTCTGGAGCGCGCGCTGGGCAAAAAGGCAATCATCGACCGTCAACCGCTTCAGCCGGGCGACGTGCCGCTAACGTTCGCCAACATTTCCAAGGCACGCGAACAACTCGGATATGATCCCAAGGTGAAATTCGAGCGCGGGATCCAGTTATTTAGCGATTGGTTTTTGAAGCCGGAACGTGGGCAGGAGATTGGAGATATCAGATAGAAGATGGCGAATCGGGAATGGCGGCGCGCTTGGTCCTCCATATCATCCGTCTTCGTCCATTTATTTGACGTCGCCGCGATGGTCCGAACCATGCCCCTCCCGGCTAACGCTTGCCTGCACATCTACGACGGGCGGAACATCCACCACCGGTGCCCGCAGCCGGCGGGACGCAATCAAAACGGCGATGGTCCAGGTTGGGGCAATCTCTACAAGAGGAATGAGTTTTATGAAAAAGGACGGCAGAAATGCCACGTGAAATCCAATCAGCCAGGAAAGGATGACACACACTGCGACATCGATAAAACCATCCAATGGGAAGTCAAATGACAGTAACGGAACGAGCGAGATTTGGATCAAATCGGCGCAAATGGCGATCGCATAAGCTGCAATTAAATTTTTGCGGCTGACATTGGCTTTCATTGTTGCGAAGGCAAGCTGCTCTTTACCGGCGCAAGCGGCAGCGCGTTGACCTGGATTCTATTTGTGCGGTTGATGATTGCCGTCCCGGAGATGCGCAAGTTCGACCATTGTAACTGCGTCGTTTGATTTGTTTCTTTCGATTGCACCATTTGTTGCGCGACCGCCGCGCCGACGGCGGCATTGGCGGTCATTCCAAACGTTACTTGCGCGTTCTTCATCACGGTTAAGTCCTCGAGCAACGTTGCGGTAAAGACGACGCTCTGTCTGAGAGTCCGGTTCATTCCGCCGACCCGGAAAGTATAACTCTGCGCCGGCGATTGCCCTCCGTTATCGAACGCTCCCCCACCCCCGCCCGCTTGCGTTGACGGCGCCGCCACAGCCAGCTTGTCTGATTCGACCATTTTTGGACTTTCGACCTTCTTTTGACTTTCGCCGTTCGGCATATCAGCTTGCACGGTACTTTCGGCCACCACGGATGAGTTCCACGGCGCTGTATTCACCTGCAATGTCCCCGTATAAACTGATCCATCCTGGTCGACCACGCGAATCATGTTCCCGTTTTGTGACACCGCGAAATCCCGAAGCACCGGGCTGCACGGTACTGACGAGGGGACGGTGTTGAGAAAACTGTTTTGAACCGACGGTTGAGGCGCCGCGGCAGAACCAAACACTCCTGACGGCTCTCGGTTCGCTTCACCGGCCTGCGTTTGGAGGTTACCAGCCGGCATCGGCGCTAATGCATACTCACCTCCGGCAGGCGCCGGGGGAATCGCAGCGGGCGGCTGTGCCATTCTTTCCGATTCGTGGATTGCGCCCCGGTTTCCTGTCGCTGGCGGCGTCATTTCAGGCCCCGGCGCAGGGGCACTGTCCGCCATTGTGAAATTGGTGGTGGCTTCCGAGAAAGTTGGCGTGGTGCTTTCCGGCAAGGCCTGCGGGGTACCCGGCGAGCCCCTTTCATCTCTCGTAGCCACTTGCGCGGAATCCAGGGTTGGAGCCGGTTGCGCCGCCCCGGGAATTTTCCTCAAATCCTGGAGGTTCGATTGTGCGCTCGCTGATTGGGCCAAAGTTGCCTTGTCTTTTGACAGATGAATTTTCGGCACAAACAGGCTGGCCAGGAGGAAAATGCACGCGGCAAATCCCAGGAAAAACAACCAATTCCGCCGCAATACCTCCCAAAGCGACATTGTGTCGTCCCCATCTTCGGCCGTCGGCGCATTGCGCGAAATCTCGTTTTGCAACATCCGCCGCGTGGCAGGATCGAGCTTGAACGAATCACCGGCCTGACCGCGACGTTTCTTCGCGTAGGACCGCAGCAACTTTTCAATTTTTCGTTCTTGTTCCATCAATTACACCTGCAAAATATTTCAGCACTTTAATTGGACGGGAAAACCCCCGGTTTGTCCCGTAAAAAAGTCTTTCGCGCAATTTCCTCAAGCCGATCCAGGCACCGGCTGAGGCGCGAACTAACCGTTTTTGGATTTAGCTCTAATGTCGCCCCAAGTTCCTCATAACTCAAATCGCCCAGGTAACGAAGTTCCACAATCTCCCGGCAGGATTCGTCCAATTGGTCCAGAGTTGCGCGAACCAGGGTCATTTGCTCGGCGTTCATGGCCATTTCATCCGGCGCGGGCAATGGGTCAGGCAGGTCGAGAGTCAAACCCGTCTCCGGGTTTTCAGCCTGGAGCGAAATCGCGGTCTGCGCCCCACCGCGTTTGGCCGCCACGCGTTTCTCCCGATAATCGCGGGCTTTATTCATGGCGATGCGAAACAGCCACGTCTGAAACTGGCATTGCCCCTCAAACGACTCGAGGCTCTTGATGACGGACAGAAAGACTTCCTGGCAGATTTCCTCGGCGTCTTCGCGCGAAAAATCCGGAGACAACTGGAATATAAACCGTCCCGCCGCCGCGTAATGGAGATCGAACAACTCGTCCCACGCGGCAGCTTCGCCGCGACGGCAGCGCGCGAGCAAATCGGCCTCGGATGCCATGGGGTGAAATTTATTTGAAACGATGGCATTTGAACAGTGTTGTGTTCACAATCCCTGACCTCGGTAACCTTAATTCGTCGTGCGTGTTACGTGTTGCGTCAATTATCATTGGACGTCTCCCAGACATATTTTAAGTAACACGCAACACGCCGAAGCGAAAACCAAGGACGATGGGGAGGAGATGGACCGTTAATTTGTGGGGAGCATTTTATCCGGCATCCCGTCTGACTCCACATGAACGAGCTGCGAATCAAAATCACGAATCTGTTATGAAAAAGCCAATTATCATCCTCCTGGCCTCTCTTTTCACTTCGGCTGTATTTGCGCAGTCCATTCCGCGCGATGGGCTGGTCGGCTGGTGGCGCGGCGATGGCAACGCCCTGGACAGCGCCGGCAAGCACGACGGCACATTGCCTTTCGGAATGAACTACGCGCCCGGCCCATTTGGCCTGGCGTTTGACTTTGACGGGACCAGCCGCGCGCGCGTAAGCGTTCCGGACAGCCCGGATTTTCGGCTTGCGAAAGCACTAACCATTGAAGGCTGGATTTATCCACGCCGGTGGGGCGGTTACGTTTTCTTTTACGGCGATGACCGGGCTGGATTAGATCCTTACAAAATCGACCTGCCGGACGGCAACCTGCGTTTCCAACTCACAGATGCCGCGAACCTCATGGTGGGCATCCAGGCGCCGGTGCAGCTTAACCAGTGGCAACACATCGCCGCTACTTTTGGACGGAATGGGCGAATGCAGCTTTTCATCAATGGCAAACTTGTTGCCGCCACCAACACCACTTTGAAACCGCTGAACAGTCTCGACCCGGGTCAAACCCCGGGCATCGGCCTCGGCAACACACAAGGCACACAATATCAAACCCCATTCAACGGCCTGATCGCAGACATGGCGCTGTATTCGAGAGCCCTTCCGCCGCGCCAAATTCGTTCCATCTTCAACAATGGCAAATCACCCGCTCTTACTATGCCCATGATGTCGGCGCCGGATGGATTGACCATCAGCCAGGCGCACTATGATGGCAAACTCTCTGCAGATGCAGCGCGTTGGACGCTGCAAGTTGATGCCGTGGCCGCAAATAAGGGAGAAAATTCCACGCCACTGTTGGAGGGCGATATCGCGATCCTGCCTGCGAAACTTCCGGATTGTCTGAAAGTTGTCCGCGAGGGTTCCCTTTACACGCTGGTCGTATCGCATCCGGGGCATTTCAAATTCAGCCTCGATTTCGTGGCCAAAACAGATCGCGACGGATTGTGGAATAGCGCCTCATTCATTGGACCGGAAGCCATGATTGCCTCTTTGACTGCGCAGGCAGGCGGTACGGACACGGAAATTCAATTGCTCAACGGCACAACGCTCGACGTGGCCAAAACAAATGGCGCGTCTCGCCTGACGGGATTTCTCGGCGCTGCAAGGACAGTAGAGCTCCGCTGGCAACCCAAGGTGGCCGAAGTCACCCATAAGGCCTTGCTGATGGCGGATTCCACGCTCAATGTGCAAGTGACACCGGCGGTAATCAAATACGCCAGCAAATTCCATTATGAAATTGTGCAAGGCACCACAGCCGAACTTACTCTGGCGCTCCCGGCCGAACAAACATTGACACACCTGGACGGCCAGCAGATTCGCGACTGGCGCGTGTCTCCGAACGGAGATCGAAAGACTTTGACCATCGATTTCCTCAAGCCCCTCGAAAATGATTATTTGCTAACGGTCTCTACCGAACAATCCGTAGACGGATCCACGGGAAGCACGACCCTGGACCCACCGCAACCGCTGAACGTGGACCACGAGTCCGGCTCTCTTGCCGTTTCTGCCGACCATACGCTCGTGGACATCACCGCGCCGGCCGGATTGCGCCAGGTCAACGCGCCCGATAACGCGATAGCCGCATATGAATTTGATGCCCGCCCGCTCACGCTTGCCATCAAGCTGGCTCCCATCGAGCCGCAGCTTAATGTAGCCGACCGCGTTACCGCTCAACTGGAAGAGGCCCGACTGGTCGTGACTCACCATCTGTCTCTAGACGTTGAAAAAGCGGGCATCTACGCGCTCGAACTGACTCCGCAACCCGGTTTTGTCGTCGCGGATGTGCATGGTAACGGCATCGAGGATTGGAATGCCGTCGGCGGAAGAATTCACGTGGACTTCTCCGACCGCCTGCTTGGCGCAGCCGCGATAGACGTACAATTGGAGCAATCTTTAAAGCAGTTTCCGGAAAAAATTAGTGTTGCGCCTCTCGACGTTGCGGGTGCGGCAAATGAAACGGCGACAATCGGTGCCGCCGCCGCGCCCGGGATTCGGATGCGGACTGGCGCGCTGTCGAGTCTGCGCGAAATTCCGATAGACCGCCTGGCCGATCGCTCTAATGAAATTCTTGCCTACACCGCCAACGAACCGCAATGGAACCTTTCCATCGCGACGGAACGCCTCGCCCCGCGTGTCGTCGCCGATATCTTTAACATCGTAACCATCGGCGACGGTATCGTAGGCGGCAGCGCCACCGTTCGCTACGGGCTCGTGAACCAGGGCGTCCAGGAGTTCAAAGTACGCGTCCCGGAGGCATTTAAAAACGTCGAGTTCACCGGGCCAAACATCCGCAGCAAGGAATTTTCCAATGGCATCTGGACGATCGGCCTTCAGGACAAGGTTTGGGGCGGATATACCCTGGTTGTCACCTATGACTATCCATTCGATTCAACCGGCGCGGCGTTGCCGATTGCAGGCATCCATGCCCTGGAGGTCGAGCGCGAAACCGGTTGCATCGCCATTGCCACCGCGGCCAATCTCCAAATTAATCCCGATACAATCAGCGATTCGCTGCGGCGGATTGACGAAACGGAATTGACCACAGCAGACCGTTCGCTCATCACCCGCGCGGTCCTGCTCGCCTATCAATACACCGGCGGACAATACGACCTGGATCTGGAAGTAAACCACCTGCCTGAACAGCCCGTGTTGGAAGCCGTGGCCGACCGCACCCAAATCACTTCGCTCCTCACCGATTCCGGCGAGATGCTCACGCAGGCATCGTTCATGGTCAAAAATAACGAAAAGCAATTCCAACGGTTTGAACTGCCGCTCAATGCGAACTTGTGGGGCTGTTACGTGGACGGCCAGCCCGCAAAACCGGAGTTGAACGGTCATTGGATACTGGTTCCCCTGCCCCGCCGCACTGACCGCGACCAGGCCTTTGCGGTGGACATCATGTACGCGCAAACAAATGGCGCCCTGGCCTCCACGTTCGGCAAATCACTGCAGCTTGACGCCCCGCGCACAGACGTGCCAAACACTTACGCGGAATGGCGCCTATATGCGCCAACTGGTTTTCGGCTGTCGAGTTTCGGCGGCACGATGAACGTCGCCGAAGGCACCACCTATGGATTCTTCGATGCCTGGGAAAGATTCCTCGCATTCTATGGCGAGGTTTTGCGAGCGGCCGGCGCCACCTTTTTTATTTTCGGCCTCCTCGCCTTTCTGGTCATTGCCTTCGTGATTTCCGCAGTCCGTAGGGGTTGGAATGGAGTTCTCACCTTGCTCGTCGTCGTGGGAATCTTTACGATCCTGGCGTCCATGCTTTTGCCGGTATTGGCGTCCGCGAAACGCCGCGCGCAACGCATCAATTCCGTCAGCAACCTCAGGCAAGTCGGCCTGGCCGCCAGAATTTTTGCCGGCGACAACAATGGCCGCCTCCCCTACTCCTACGACGAAATGTCGTCCAACGAAATGTACAATGACAAAGTCACGTATGACGTCGAAACCAGCCAGCGTTTCACGTATCTCGGCGGTGGCATGTCATTAGACTCGCTCAAGCCGGATTCTGTTCTGGCCTATAGCCCGATTGTGGACGGGCATTGCGAAATCCTGTTTGCCGATGGCAGCGTTGACCAGGTGAGCGCAGGAACTTTTCAGCAGTTATCACAGCGAGGCCTCGTTCAAGTGGCCGCGCCCAATGAAACTTCGGAAGCGCAACAAGGACAGATTACCCGGGAAGAGGACAGAGCGATGTCGCAGAATAATGCGGGTGCCATTACAGCAAATGAGGAAGCTCCACCGCCGGCGGTGGCGGGCGGCCAATACAACATGAATGCAAGCGCTCCTCCACCAGCGGGCGCTCCCCCGATGCAGCCGCCATCAGCAGTACCCAACACCGGGTTGGGCCTGGTTTATAACGGCCCGCTGTCGTTTTCCCCACCACCCGTCGTGGCCGGCGTTCGCTCGATTCGCATCGATCTGCCCCAAACCGGCCAGCCATTTGTGTTCACCAAAATCCTGAACACCGGTGATGAACCACTTTCCATACATGCCCGGATTTTGCCGCTGAGTGTGTTCCAATCATTTCAGATGGCGTGGCAGACGGCCGCGTTTTTGGCCGGCCTGTTTGTCTGGTGGCTCCAATGGCGCAACGAACATCGCAATTCATTCGTCCTGACTCTCGCGCTCGCCCTTATGATCGGCTCCATTTGCAGTCTTCTGGTCGAATGGCGCGCGCTCCACGACGCGCTCATCATTGGTTTCCCGCTCACGGCCCTGGGCATTATCGTCCTGCTGATCTGGAAATACTGGCCGCGCCACGGCGGCGTCCAACAGGCCCCGGATCATCCCTCGCCTGAGTCACCGCCGACACTCGCGACCGGCATTCCTCCCTTAGCGGCAGCCATTGCCCTGGTCCTGACTCTGAGTTCGATAGCAGCACACGCACAGAGCGCCGCGCCGACTTCCACGAGCGGCTCGATCGTCTCGGCAACTTATTTTGGCAATGTCAACGACCGCGTCGCCTCTGTGGACACGACATTCGAATTTTCACCGGACCAATCCGGAGTCACGGTCCCCCTGCTCGGCGACGACGTGGCGGTGCAACAGTTCAACGTAAAATGCGGCAAAGCAGAACTGGTGCGCGACGGCAATAACCTGGCCGTCAAAATTGAAACTCGTACCGCGGTTAAAATCCAGGTCCGGTTGCTTGTGAAAATTACCGGCGATGTCACGAAACACCGGCTGAATTTCAATATTCCGCCGGCGCTCTCAAGCCAGGCGGCTTTTGTGCTCGACGAACCGGAAGCGGACGTGGCGGTGCCTACCGCCGTTTCGTTCACACGATTTTTGGAAAAAGACCGGACGCGGATTGAAGCGGTTATGGGACCGGCCGGCCAAATTGATTTGCAATGGATGCCACGCGTGAAACAGGCCGGTGAAATCGCCACAACGGTATTCTGCCAGAATGCCTCGCTAGCAACGTTCGACGGCGGCGTGATGAATGTTTCCGCAAGCCTGCACTATCAAATCACGCAAGGCGAATTGCGCCAAGCGCGCGTCCAATTGCCCGGGAACGAGCGCCTCCTCAGAGTCAGCGGCGCGGAGATCCGGGACTGGCAAGTCACGAATGAAAACGGGGCGCAAATTCTCGTCGTGAACCTCTTGCAGGGGGTCTCGCAATCCTGGCGCGTGAGCATA
This sequence comes from Verrucomicrobiia bacterium, assembly GCA_035933915.1. GTDB lineage: Bacteria > Verrucomicrobiota > Verrucomicrobiia > Limisphaerales > UBA11358 > UBA11358. The sequence goes on along the minus strand of DASYYL010000145.1, from coordinate 25,875 downwards.
GACCTGGAAAAGAAACTGGATGTTCTGCCCGCGGAACTGAGCGTCGCCGTTCCGCATGCTGTTGGGGTACAACGCGAAACCGGTTTGATCGCCATTCAGGCAGCCGATGAATTGGCCGTGTCCGTTGAATCCGCCTCCGGCCTGGACCGCGTAGATGCCGCCGAATTTCCCGGAGACAACCACGGCGCCATCCAAAGCGTCTTCCAATTCTCCCGGCCAGACGCATCACTTCGGATCCGGCTTGAGACAGTCCAGCCGGAAATCGAAGCCATCACCATCAGCCATTTCCGTGTGGGCACCGACGAGATTTCGCTTTCGGCAACCATCCATTACACCATCAAACGCGCCGGAATATTTTCCCTGAAAGCCAGACTCCCGGACGGCTATCGTGTCGAAAGCGTGGAGGGCGACAATATTCAGCTACAAAACGAGCAAACCGAAAGTGGTTCGCGCATTTTGGATGTGGCCCTCAAGGCCCGGGCCACTGGCGATTATCGCTTAAACATCGAATTGAGCCGCGACCTGAAAACGCTGCCGAAATCTCTCGCCCTTTCCGGCGTCCAACCCCTCGGCGTGGAACGTCTTACCGACTTTATCACAGTTTCGGCCGAACCGGGCGTAGAGCTTAAAACTGAATCCTTCGATCAATTGATTGAAATTCCCGCCAATCTGATTCCGAACGCCGCGCAACCGGCCTCTGACGGAGACGTTCTCGCCTACAAATTCATCTCTTCACAACCCCTGGCGACGTCCTCGTGGAACCTGACCCTGGCAACCGAAACAGTCGCCGCGTGGGTGCGCGCAGAAATTGTCGATAGTATTTCACTGGCGGATACGCTCCTCAGCGGGCGAGCAGTGGTGCGTTATAACGTCGCCAACGCGCCGGTAAAGGAACTGAGCGTCAAAGTGCCGAACAACGTTCAGAATGTCGAAATCTCCGGGCAAAATATTCGGAGTCGTGAGCAGAAAGGAGACGTTTGGCGCATCGAACTCCAAAGCCCGGTGCAGGGGTATTACACTCTGTCCGTCACGTGGGAACAGCCGTGCCCTGCCGGAACCAACGCACTGAATTTCGCCGGCGTTTCCGCCAAAAATGTGGAACGCGAAACCGGGTTAATAGCCGTCTCGACGCATGCGCCCGTGCAGGTCGCTAAATTAAACGCGGAAAATCTTCAGCGCGCGGACAGCGGCGATTTTCCCGATTGGGCGGGCAATCCTAACCCTTCAACCGCGCTCGTCTATCGCTATGTCCGGCCCGATTATAAACTTACTCTCGACGTCCGCCGGCTCGATTCGGCCAATGTGCTGCAGGCGATTGTCGAAGACGCACAACTAACCAGTGTCGTGGCCGACGACGGACAAATGATGACAGACATGTCGTTGTTCCTGCAAAGTAACGGACGCCAATTTCTCGCCATTGGCCTGCCGGCTGGCGCGACCGTATGGTCCGCCTTTGTCTCTGGCCAGGCAGTCCGGCCGGGCGTGCAGAACGGAAAGCTGCTGCTGCCCATCGAGCAATCAGCCGCTGACGACGGATCAATCGCCGTGGACGTAACCTATGTAGGCGCCAATGCCTTTCCCCGCGGTAACGGACAGGTCCGCCTGGACTCTCCACACTTTGACGTGCCGTTGAAAAACGCGCGTTGGGAGCTTTATTTGCCGCCGAATTATGACTACAGCGATTTCAAGGGCACCATGAGCCGCGAAATCGCAGCGTCCACGGAATCACCATCGAGAAGCTTTTCCAGTTTGGATTATTCGCTAATGGAGCAAACAAGCAAAACGCAAGAGACACAGGACGCATTGAAAGACCTTCAGCAGGCGCGCGCGCAGTTGAAAAAGGGCGACGTCCGCGGCGCAAGCGCAAACGTCTATCGAGCCAAAATCAAATTGGGCAGGAATCTTTCCGACAACGCCGGCGTAAACCAACTGGAATCGGATCTGCAAAACGCGCAGGCGAGCAATCTAATCATGGCGCAGAACGACTTTACGTTTAATAACTCCTTGCCGCTGTCCTGGGGTTCCGCAGGAGGCGCCGGAGGCATGGACCAGGAATTTGCCTCAAGGTCGCAGTACAGCAACGCTTCGGCTGGAGAACAATGGGAGAAATTGCAGCAGGCGCAGGAAATCGCCACAGCGCGAGTCCAACCTCTCCACGTGAACCTGCCCATTCGCGGATTGCGCTTCGCCTTTACTCAGGTACTCCAAACCGAAACCGGCAAACCCATGATCATCCAGCTGTTCGCTGAAAATACGAAGGCAGTCCATTGGCCGGCGCGCCTTCTGGAAGTGGCGTGCGCGTTCCTTGTGTTGTGGGCGACCGTCGCAATGTTTTGTCATTACACGAGTCGGAACAAAACGATCGCGCCGGCGATCTAATAAAAAAAGCCGCCTGAACCCAGGCGGCTTTGATTAATCCCAAGTTGTCTGTTAATTGCGTGGGCGCATACGCATGCCGACGATGCCCAGCAGTCCGAGTCCCGCCAGGGCCATTGTTGCCGGTTCCGGCACGGGAGTAATCTCCACTGAACCGAGCGACGCAGCCGTGGCGGGATTCGCATCCGGCCCAATCAGCTCGAATCCAAATTGCACGATTTCGCCCGGATTGTTTCCAGTCAGCGGGTAAGTCACACTGTCCACCCCGGGAGTCAGATTCACGGTGCGTTCACCGTTATACGCATAACCGGGACCGAAGTCTTTGACGAACGCGTCCGCGCTATATCCACTGACCAGCGTATTAGCCTGCACATCGAACGTAAAAGTAACGGAGGAGGCGACATAAGTTCCGGTGGTTTCGTTATAAATCGCGCCATCCATTTGATTCGCTCCTGAGCCGTCGGGATTCACCCAATAAGTATTGCCGGGCGCATAGGTATTGACGTTTGGGCTGAGGGTCAAAGTATTACCCGAAAACACGGCGGGCAAAGCGGACAGGCCCCAGCCGTTGGCCCCAGATCCGCCATCTCCCGGGAAATTAGCAGTGGTATTGGCTGTGGGCGACCAACTCATGTAGCCATCCGTTAGCGTGCTTGAGCTGAACGTGACAGTTTGTGCCCCAAGGCTGAAGGCCGCGCCCAAGATGGCGCAGGGGATGATCGCGGAACCGATTAATTTGATAGGGTTTTTCATATTCAGTTTCATAATGTTCAAAAGGACCGACTCACACCCATTATTACCATTCGGTGAATTGTAGTACTTTATATCACGACAAGAGGGTTGACGTCAACAAAAATTGTGAAGAATTTTTAAAAATTAAAGTTAACGTTACAGTTAAAGCAATTGCCCAATTTTGAACAGAAGCAAAGACGTTAGCCCATTATCGCTGTTTACGGGAGCCTCAACGAATCACCGCATGAATTTGATTTTGCGCAAAATCCTTTTCCGGATGCAGTTCGTCCAAAATCGGATGGTCCAGGCTGCTGATGACCGGAACTTCCACCCCTTCCGAGCCGGTCGCGACCACAGCCATTGGGCCCTCTCGGAACAAGCCACGACCGTGGACGAAGTCCGGCCCAAGATAGAACGTCGTACCAACTTTATGCTCCAAATCCAGGATCACGATCTCATTTTTGCCGTGTTTAAGCCAGGGACCGGGCACATACATCGTTTGCGTGGGACCAATGTTCCAATATCGGCCCAGGCAATGCCCGTTCACCCACACGACACCCTTGCCCCAGGAACGCATATCGAGAAACATATCACCCGGTTCTTTTATTTTTACGATCGCCCGCCAAAACGCGGGAGACGTACCCACGACCTTCGAATCCTTGTATTTCAAATGCGCGAGCATTCTACGATCAAGGGGCAGGTTATAGATTTTCCAGCCGGTCAATTCGGCGCCGCCTAATTTTACCGGCCCGTGAATGCCTTTGCAGTCGACGATTCCGGTTCCAAAATTTACACGGCCCATCGCATCCACCAATATATCGAGCGTTTCGCCTCCAGTTCGCTCCGGCAATTGCACGACGAAATTGGTCGAGCGGCGGTCCATCACCCCAATTTTTTGGCCGTCAACATAGACAAACCCAAAATCATGGACGCTCCCGATTGATAGCGTTGCGGCTGGACCGGCGGTCAGAGTCGTGCGGTAATCAATGCAGCCTTCTGCCTGGTCATAGGCTTCCATCGTATGGGGCGTGGCGTCGTCGACGGCATTGCGCAAATTATCAAATATCGGCGCACATTCCGCAGCCGGGACGGGCTCGAACGCGATTACGGCATTTGTGGGCGGGACGTCGGGGGGCGTTTCACCCGGCGACAGATATTTGGAAAACAGCTCGCGCGTTTTGTAGAATTTCTCCGTGGGCCATCCGGCTTCGCTGATGGGCGCGTCATAATCGTAACTGGACGTGTCCGGCTTGAAGGGATGGTCTGCGCCCGACCAAAGCCCAAACGTCGTGCCCCCGTGCACCATATAAATGCTGAACGATTCGCCGTGCAACAACATGTACTGAAGGTCTCCAAGGTATCGCGGCATGTTACCCAAATGATGCGGCTGTCCCCAGGTATCAAACCAGCCGGGATAAAATTCGCCGCACATGAGCGGCCCCTGCGGCAAAATCTCCCGAAGCGCTCTGAAAGCTTTGCCGGGATCGGAACCAAAATTCACGACGGGAAAGATGTCGGGACGATAACCTTTCCTTAAATCGGCAACCGGATCACAGTCAAACAGCGGCACGTCGAAGCCGGAATCCCGAAGCGCCTGTCGCAGCTCGCCCATATAATTCGTATCGTCGCCGTAGGAACCATATTCATTTTCAACCTGCACCATGAGAATCGGCCCGCCATGCGTAATCTGGAGCGGCCCGAGTTCCTTCCCGACCTGGCGCAAGTACGCTTTCGCAGGCTCCAAAAATGCCGGGTCGGTCGTGCGTACTTGGATGTTGGGATTCTTCAGCAGCCACCACGGCAACCCGCCCTCTTCCCATTCGGCGCATGAATACGGGCCGGGACGCAAGATGACCCACAAGCCCTCCTCTTGGGCAATCCGGCAAAACTCGGCGGCGTCGGCCTGGCCGCTCCAGTCAAACTTTCCGGGTCGCGGCTCGATCTGATTCCAAAAAAGATACGCGCAAACCGTATTCAATCCCATCGCTTTGGCCATGCGCAAGCGGTCGCGCCAATACTCGCGCGGAACGCGCGCGGCATGCATTTCGCCGCAGCGAATTTGAATCCGATGTCCGTCCAACAGAAAATCGTTCGTCCCGATGGCAAAGGCATGGGCGGGTTTGGCCTGGGCGGAGGGAATGCCGCCTAGTCCGGTTGCAATTAAAAACGCCGCGAAAACAGGTGTGAAAACAAAATATTTTATCATGCCGGGAAAAAATTAAGTGGCGTCATGCTGGCGTTGTCAGTTTCCAATTGCAACCGGAAATTGGCAATCAGCAGAGCCGCGACCGTGAGGGAGCGGTTATTCCGGCTACAACGCAGTTGGTCGACTCCACTCCCTCATGGTCGCGGCTCTGTTTCCTACCTCACCACATCCATCCTTACGACCGCCGCCGACGCGGCGGGAACGCGCACGGTGAACCTGCCATTCGTAACCCGACCCAGCGCCGTCCAATGCCCCTGCCAGGCGGCGTTGTTGGTAATGCATTCGCCGCCCAGGGTCACGCTCTGTATTGCCTCGACATCGCCATTTGCCACAGCCAAATACATGGCAAAGACATCGCCTGACGCAAAACCTTTTAGTTTAAGGTTCACCGCTGCCTCGCGGCCACCGGGGCCATACTCCTTATTGATTAGAGTAACGAACAGGTTCGTCGGGTCCGCAACAGCGTAGGCCGTTAGATTCAGCTTCCTTTTATTCGTCATTTTGAGCGGCTCAATCCTGCCGTGACCACCCAGGTCGAACGCCTTGATGCCATAACCCTTTGGCCGCATTTGAAAGCCGTAGCTTCTCCTGTTTAAATAAACCGTGTCGGTACGGAGCCATTCGTTGTTGTGAAAATTGACGCCGGCGGCTCGGTGAGCGGCCCACCAATGCATTGCGTCCAGCGCCCATAATGCCGCGGCGTACGCATCGCTCGCATTGCCCTCACCGCCCAGATAGTCATTGAGTTCCGTCAACCGGAACGGATAGCCGTCGGCGATCACGTGAGACTGCGCGCGCAGCTCCTTCGGATAGAGATTCTCAACCCATCGCGGGGACAACATATTGCTAACGGCCGTATCCGAAGTTTGACCCTCCGTGTGCCCGCCAAAATAATCGTGCGTCGTAAAGAGCGACACCAGCCCCGAACTCGATTCATCATCGGCAAAGTTTGTATTCCATTGGCTTCCGCCCGTATCCGGCGCGGCAAACGTAACCCCGGGCAAGGCATTCGTCACCGCGGCGGCGAATTTCCGCCATTTGGCGAGATACGTATAATAATTCGTGATGGCCGGATCGGTTCCTTTGCCAAAGGGCGGCAGGCGATAGTCCGGCTCATCGGGTTCATTGCCAATGGCCAGCCATTCCAATTGCGGACGATAGTTTCGCCAGACATAGCATGCCTCCACGACGTCATTGGTGATATCGCCGTTGAGCAATTGCACGGAGTAAATCACTTTCAAATCCGCCGCCTGCGCGAACGTAAACAGATTATCGATGTCCGCATGACTCAATCGCGTGCCTCCGCCGAACCCATCCACCGTTCCCCCGCCGACACGAAGATTGCGGAGGCCGATGTTCCGGAACAGCGTAATCAATTGAGTGTTTGTCGGGCTGAAAAGATTTCCGCGAACGCCGTTCTTGTTCGGCATTTGATGTCCCGACTCGAAGCTTAGGCCGCTAAAATCTTCGGGAATCGCATACCCCGGCGAATGCGTGATGGTAACGGCAACGTCAATGGGCGACCGGGCCGACACGGCGGACACCAGGGCCAGCAAAATAAAGAGTGATAATGATTTCATTGGTTGTGGAGATCCATCTACGCGATTCATCAGAGCCCCGACCGTGAGGGAGCGGTTACGTGGCTACTCTCGCGAGTCGCCGCCACCGCTTGCTCACGTGCGCGGCTCTGTTTTAGCCTACCTGCCGGCGGTTTTTTCCAACGCCGCCTGGCGATCCTTGACTGCGAGCAACGCGTAATAATTATCTGTGAGCAGGCCTTCATAACCTTTGCAGGTGCCGTCCCACATCTTCCAATCCTTGCTCAAACCGTTGGGACCGAAACCCTGGAAATCGCCATCGTAAAACGCCTTTAACATGGGCATCAGAATGCGGTCGCCGTCGTTGATCCTGCCCAAATCATACAGCGCGGCGAGTGTGAAATACGCAAAGCACGCCGTGGCGCCGCCATTTTCGTAAATCTGAAATCCGTCCGAATTCTCCGGTGTCTTCCCGCCGCCGAAACGCACCCGCAAATCCACGTAATCCTTTCGCGCGACGGAGACCAGATTGCCGGGCAAACCCAATTCAAAATTCGTGAAGCCCACCTCGTTCATCTTTGCCAGCAACCGGTCCATGATCTCATTGGCCTTGTCACTGGGCACGAGCCCGTAATGAATGGCGATGCCGTTGACATACAAAAAATAATAATCATGAAGCTGGCCGTCCTGGCTGCGCCAACCGGCCAAAACACCTGTCTTCGGATCGTAAAACGCGTCAAAATACGCTGCCTTCAATTTGTCCGCGGCATCCCCGTAGTGGCCCGCATCGTCTGCATGTCCGGCCTGCTGCGCCATGGTTTGCATGCCGCGCAAGGCCCGATACGCCAAAGCATTGGCGTAAGCATCCTCGTAACCAAAGCCAATCGTGTCCCACCAATTCGCCGGACGATATTTTATCGGCCAGGGCCATGAACCGGAATTGCCGCTCAACGGAAATTTTATCAGGCCATCACCGTTTGTATCGGTCGCCAGCATTTCATCAGCCCATCCTTTGATGCGGCTATAATTGTTCGCCAGCCAGTTATCGTCCTTGCTGCCTTCCACGTAATCATCCGCCGCGATCAAAAACGACGGCAACGTGTCCGAAGCATACTTTGGATGGTGCGAGTCTTTGGAGGTATCAAAAAATCCGTAGGCAAAAGCGCCGGCGATGATTCGGTCCAGGCTTTGGCGGACCATGTCCAGGGCGGTAACGCCATCGGCGAGCGGCGGGGTCGCGCGCGCCACGTCCGCGTATTCATAAAAACAAAACCCGCAGGTGTCGCTGGTGACGTTATTAGCCAGCATCCGGTTCTCCGGGCTGTACTGGAGAATGTTCAGCCAATCGCGGCGGAAGCCGTCGAACCGCGCGTCAGATTCGATGCCCGGTATTTCCGGGTGGACCGTCACGACCTGCAAATGATACGTGACCTGGGGATCGTCCGCCGTCGCGCCGGGAAACGCAATGTGAACTGGCCCCTTCCCGTGTCTCCCCGCATAACCCAACGGACCGGCATTGGCGCTGCTTGCGGAAATCCGGAAAGTGCCCTGGTCGGCAAAGTGCAGGAGCGCCGGGAGACGAATCGAACCGTCGTTGTCCATCAATCCCAACAAGGTCGGGTGACATACCCGATTAACCAGGTCGAGCGCCAACGGTTCGGGCGGATCATCCGCTGTCCAATGCGATTCCAGGACGATTCCGTCTTTGTCCACTTCAATCGACCAGCGAGCCGGTTGAGATTCAGGTGCGCCCGGTTTTCGATATTCCACGCGCGAACCGATCTGCACGGATTCGGTTGGTTGTGGATTGCCGGGCGGTTCGATTTGAACCAAAGGAAAATGTTCCTTGCCCAAACTATCCAGCGACAATCCGGTAAATCCCGGGTAATCCAGCGAGACATTTGCGTCGATGAAATCCGTCGTAATCCGCGTCGCGCGCGCGGGTGGCGGCTCCAGCCGGCGATAGTTCACGCCGAGCTTGTCCAGCCTTTGTTCGTCCACAGTCATCCTCTTTTGAAAATCGTCCCAGTTCCGCGCGTCTTTGGCCGACCACCCCACTTCCGCCATGGCGCACGCGCGCGGAAAAATCATGTATTGAGCGTGTGGCAGCGACGCCACGTATTCCGTCCACAAGTTACCCTGCGGTCCGAGGATATGCGATTGGAGGTCGGCCGGCAGGTCTTCCGGCACCGGCTCAAATGAATAGACGCGCGAAAGCGGCAAATAACCGCCGATGGCGCGCGGCTCGGTTAAATGATTCGTCGATTGATAATGATCAAAATAGGCATAGTCCACCGGGGACGACGGCGTCATGATCGCGTCGTGCCCCTGCTCTGCCGCTTTTTTGCCGCCACCAATCCAATCCATCACCACCAGGTTCGTCGAGATGCCTCCCCGGATGGCTTCGCTCCAACCGATGGGAGTTTTTCCGTGAGCGCTGATGTAGCTCACCATCTTCGTCGTAAACCACGTCTGCAATTGTCCCTCGTTTTCCAGACCTTCCTTTTGCATTAACGCGCGGCAATCGTCGTACCGGTTCCACGCGCCCCGGGGCACTTCATCGCCGCCAATATGAACATAGGGACCGGGGAACAAATCGAAAACTTCATCCAAAACGTTGTCAAGAAACGTAAACACCTGGGGATTCGCCGGGTCGAGAACGCCGACGTGAAAGGGTCCGGGCTTTTCAACATCATAGGGCTTTCCCGAGCAACCCAATTCCGGGTACGAGGCGATCACTTCTCCGGAATGTCCCGGCATCTCGATTTCCGGAACTACCATGATATGCCGCGCCGCCGCGTACGCGACGACTTCGCGAATGTCCTGCGGCGTGTAGAACCCGCCGTATTTGCCGTCAGTCCCGAACTTGTCCGCGCTTGCCTGCGTCCAGGCCGGATGCGCGGTTACTGCGTCGTCCGTGCGATGCGTTCGTTGCAACTGAACGTCGTGCCGCCAGGCGCCGATTTCCGTCAGTTTCGGATATTTGTCCACTTCCAGCCGCCAGCCGTCATCATCCACCAGATGCCAATGGAATCGGTTGAGTTTATACAAGGCCATGGTATCCAAAATGGCTTTCACTTCATTTTTGTTATAGAAATGGCGGCTCACGTCCAGCATCACGCCGCGCCAGGAAAATCTCGGCCAATCTTCGATTTGAACGCACGGGACCTGCCAGTTTTTCGCGACTGCGTTTGTGGAAAAGATTTCCGGTGGCAGCAATTGCATCAGCGTCTCGCCGCCGTAAAAAAGTCCCGCCTGCGTTGGCGCTCGAATAACGACGTTGTCAGCCGAAACCGTCAAATCATAGCCTTCATCGCCGACGGCTTTGTTGGCGCGTTTGGTCGTGAACAAAATCGCGTTGTGCGGAATGCCGGCCAGGAGCTTCCAATGGATGGCTAACGGATAACCTGTGGATTGGCGGAGGCGTTTCGCGAGAAATTCGGCGGTTTTACGGGACGCTCCGAATGCGTAGATGCGGGTTTGGGCGTTGAGGGTGAATGCGCCGTCCAATCGCTGGACCGAGTGAGGCAACGGAATGAGCGCCAGACCGTTCGTGTCGGCACCCGCGCCGAATGCGCTTGCTGCGCCCGCGGTCGTTAGCGCAATAACAACGAATCCAACAAACAACCAACTTTTTGCGATATGTTTCATTTGATTTGATCCAACAGAGCCGCGCGCGTGAGCAAGCGGTCAGTTTCCAGTATTGAAGACTGTCGACAACTTCGCGGTAATTCGCGAAATTCGCGGACGTCCCGTTTCGTTTAACTGTCAAAGCCATGGATATTGGGGATTGCCGGCATATTTTGAAAGCGGATATTTTGGGATTTTGAACAACAAAGATACAAAGGCACGAAGTTTTATAAGCGATCCTTCGTTGTCCACCTCAGTCCTTTGCATGCCTTTCCGCTTCAACGCTTTAACACTTCAACCCTTCAACGCTTCAACGCCAGCAATTTAGGGCCATATTTTGCACGAAAGTTGCTTCTTCCCGTAGAAAACTATGGTTTTTGCTGCTGTTTCGCCCGTTAACCTATGAGCGACACGAAAAATATCGCGCCCTTGAAATTGATCCTGGAGGGTCAGTTTTGGGATTCCCATATCTATCGGGGCAAACTTTACCTCTTCACCCTGGACGGCTGCCTGCACACGGTCGATTGGGACAGGCTGGTTGCCGAATTCATCGTGCCCGACGACTTGGCGCTGCCCATGCAATGCGCGTTCAGCCGGAACGATTCTTTATACGAAAACCAGCGGGACCCCGTTCAACAGGACCCGCAGGTGCGTGAAGTTATTCAGAACAAGTTTGTTCAACTGGGAAAACATCATCAAACCCCCCGGCTCGCCGATTGGCGACGGTATTTAATCAGCACCCAGGAATCCCCCTATCCCTTTCCACACATCGACGCCACGCTCTACTCGAACGGCTTCTTCTTTGTTTCGGAAAACGGCGTTCACGTCATTTCCACCAAGCAATTGGAGGCCAGAGGCAAAAAAAAGTGGAAGGCGGCGAAACTGTGGGATTGCCCGGTCATTTCCCTGGACGCCTCTTACGGCGGCCTGGCCATGGCCGCCGGACCGGAAGGACTTTTTGAATTTGAGTTAACCGACTGGGTTCACGGCGACACGCGCCAGGCAAAGCAAATCGATAAAGGCGTTTGCACCGATTGTTCCTGGGCCTATTACAGCATCGTGGGCTCGTCTCATAAGCAAGGCGGCGTCTTTGCCGAATTCGTAAAAGATGAAAAGGAAGACGGGCGAATGACCCGGCAGGATTTTGAACCGACTAACCTCGGACGCTCCTGGCGCGACGCGCCGAAAATGCAGCATCGATTCGAGAAAGTGATCAGTCCGCGCGAACTATTCAACCAGGACGGCTATTGCTGGGGCGGGAAAGATAAAATTTGCCAGGCCCGCGACGGTGAAATGACGATCGCGCGATATACTCCCTGGCTGAACGGGACCGACCGGTTCCGTGTTCTGCGCCGGGTCATCTATGATCCGGGCAAAGCGAATCCGGTTACCGCCGCCGTCGCTCCTTTTGGTTCCATCATCGAGCTGGATAAAAGCATTGTGATCGTCCGAAGCGATGACGAGATTCTCAACATCCCGGGCGTGTCAGTGAACTGGCGCGTGTTCAATCGTTCGAAACAATACGAGAATCAATTGCACGTGATCTACGAACGCCGGCTCGAGGTCTATTCCTTCAACCACGACTACTTCGTCGATCAGAAAGAGAAGTTCAGCGGCATTCGGGCGTACGGTTCACTCAATGGCGATTTCGGGCGTTGAAGCGTTAATACATTACTAGAGCAAGCTCCCCATATCCTTGCGAACAACCTTTGTTCAGGCTGTGGCAGGCATGTTTCACTGATTTTGGCGCAAGGTCGGAATCTAGAACTGCGTGACGCGTTACAGGCACGGGACGTCGAAGTTTTCCAAGTTCCTCTATTTCCCAAGTAATACCATATATTTTACATTGACCTTCCGCGACAATCGGCGTACGAAAGCCACTATGGGCTGCACAACGCTCTCTTGGCAGAGCCGCGACCGTAACGGAGCGGTGGGAGCCTCCTCCACCGAAATCACACGCGGAAATGACTTAAGCGGCGCCCTGCAAGGCGCCGGCGGAATTTGCGGACTCCTCGCCCGCTCCGACAGAATGATGTTCATCCCAGCCCAATAAGGCGGAGGGTCGACACAAAATGTTGTCCGTACCGGTTTTTTCTTCGGGTCGCTCGGGCGCATTGCGCATTTTGGGCGGTGCCCTCCAAGACTTTGGTTCGAGCCCGATATTTTACCAACGCGTAAACATTTTCGGAACTCGCCCGGGCCCAACTCTTCCCAAACAGCTGTAAACACTTAAAATGTTTGCATTCAATTACTTATCACATTCTGTAAACAGTATGTAAACACTTTGTAAATATTTAACCTATTGAATTGCAACAATGTAAACAGATGTAAACCCTTTTAAACTTCAATCATCATTCCCTCTTCCATTTCGACGGGAGCGCACGCGCCTCGCGTGCTCGGAGAGCGCCCACGCCCGACCAGTCCCTAAAATCATCTTCAATTTCAACGTGTGGCGAGTCAAGTTGCGCGCCGCTTCGTTTACACCCCCTATTTTCTTAAATTCCCCAATAAAAACGCGCAATTCACCCCATTTTCCGTCCTCGTTTAGTGGTTTGCTTGCATCTACACAAAAAATGTGTGGTGGGCTCCGAACCAACAATCAAACAATTCATTTCCCACCTTCGCGACCGTCGCCCCCTTCGCAACCTTCGCGCGAAATTCCCAACCCTAGACGTTTCTAAAAAACTCAATCGTCTGCCGCAGATTGTCCTCCTGGTTCGCCACTGGAACAAATCCTTTGCCGCAAATCTTATCGATAGACGCGCACGAATGTTTCACATCACCCGCGCGCTCCGGCGCATGTCGAATTTCCGAACGCGAGCCCGTCAATTCGCAAATCGTTTTGGCCAGCGCATTGATCGTAATCCGCTTGCCCGATGCCACGTTGAAAACCCCCGTCTCGCTCGATTGCGCCGCAAAGAAGACGTTTGCTGCCACAACGTCTTTCACATAAATAAAATCGCGCGTCTGTTCGCCGTCGCCATAAATGGTAATCGGCTCATTTTTTAACGCGCGGTCAATGAAGATTGGCACGGCGGCGGCGTATTGGCTCTTCGGGTCCTGGCGCGGGCCGAACACGTTGAAATATCGCAGACATGTCGTGGCCAGCCGGCCTTCCTCTGAAAAGAGTTTGCAGTAAAACTCGCCATCCAGCTTTGTAATCGCATACGGACTTTTCGGCTCCGGCAACATTGTTTCCATTTTCGGCACAGTCGGGTTGTCCCCATAGATCGCGGCCGAACTGCTGAAGATCAACTTTTTCACGCCGGCACGCGAAGCTTCTTCCAGCACCACTAACGTTCCCTCGGTATTGATTTGATTGCACTCCACGGCCTTTTGCATGGACTCCGGCACGCTAATCATCGCCGCCAGATGGAATACATAATCTACGCCGGCCACCGCCAGTCGAACCGCCTCGCGATCCAGGATTGAAGCTTCGAATAATTCGCACTTCAAACCCGCGAAATTCTTTTTGAACCCCGAACGCAAGTTATCCAGCACCCGTGCCTCGGCTTTGCCCTGAAAATGTTCAACAATATGGCTGCCAATAAATCCCGCGCCGCCTGTAACCAGAATTCTCATTAAAGTTGTTCAACCAAACGGTTCATTTGCCCTTCCTGCTGCTCAATAGATTCAACCAATTTGAACTGCGTCCGGCAACGGTCAAGGTTATGGCCGTCGTGATGCACCTTAAAATACGTGTCGCCCGCTAAAAAGTCGGTGAGAAAGCGAAGGCCGATTTCAAACGTAATCAGTTTGGCCGAGAACGCCAGAAACCTTTTTTCGCCCGACGTCAGAAAATCCGCCGCCGACGCCAGATAACCCCGGACCAGAGCCTCGAACATCGGAAATTGCATCGTCACCTTCGACAAATCCTGCTCGTCTTCCCTGGCCGGACTGGTGGTCGTCCGCACCATGTCCCCAAAATCGTAAAGCGCCAGCCCGGGCATCACGGTGTCCAGGTCAATCACGCAAACGCCCTCACCAGTCGCCTCGTCGAGCATCACGTTGTTTAACTTTGTATCGTTATGAGTCACCCGCTCCGGCAGGTTCGCCTCCAGCAAGACGCTGCACATCTGTTTGCGTTGCAAGGCAAATTCCATTTCCGATTTCGCCAACTTCGCGCGATTAATCGAATCAGCTTCAATCGCCCTTTCAAGCGCGGCAAACCTTTTCGGTGTATGATGAAAATCAGGAATCGTATCGTGCAGGCGCGGCGCCGGCAGATCCGCGAGCAACTTCTGGAACTGGCCAAATGTTTTTGCCGCCTCAAACGCCTGCCGCGGCGATTCGACGGTGTCGCAACTCCGCGCACTTTCAATAAAATTGTAAACGCGCCAGTGATTGCCGTCGTCATCGCAATGATACGCGTGGCCATCGCGCGCTGGAAATAATGTCAGCGCCCGGCGAGTTTGATCCGATCCGGCGGCAATTTTCTTTCCCAGATGCGAAGTCACGCGCTGGACATTGTCCATTAACGCTTCGGGATTTTTGAAAATGTTGTGGTTGATGCGCTGGACGATAAAACGGGTACGCGTCCCGCCGTGGTCGAATACCGCGGCGTAAGTATCATTGATATGACCATTGCCGTGCGACACGGCATCCACAAACTCGCCGCGAATCTTGAAACGACCCGCAATTGCTCGAATATCGTGCTTCAGGTTCAAATCTTTCATCTCGATTCCAAAACCAAAAGTTGAAATGGCGCGAGCTTGAAACTGCACGCTTCACCAGCACGAATTGTAATGTCCGGATTATCATGGTCCGCCAACCAGGGACTGCGCGTGCGAAATACTCTTTTTGCGCTGGCAGGTAATTCGAAAACTTCCGCCGGGTCCGCGCTAAAAACCGCCGGCCGGTCATCGGGATTTCTCAATGTTAATATTACCTTATGCGGCGACCATGAAGCCCATCCGTAAATTTCTCCTCTCCCCGGGTCACCGCCGATCCAATGCGTATCCACCAAAACATTGGCATTCGCGCGAGACCACCTGGCGGCCTCGGCCAAGTCATCCCAGTTTTGCTTATCGAGCAAATCCGGAGTGACATATAATTCCTGCAATTGCGTGCCCAATCCAAAATAGTCGCGCACTTCATCCGCAAAATCTTCATCGGAGGTCTGCGTCAGGCCGTTCGCCTCCTTTCCGTAGATGATTCCATGAACCATGATTGAATTAAGCGGATACAGCGGCGCGCGCAGAACAACATTCCGGTACGTCATCATGTCGCGATACGTAATCCATCGTTGGCGCATGGACCCCTTGCCATAGAAGTCGTGGTCGCCGCCGTCGCGCCATGTCGAGTCCACCGACAAAAGCCAGAACGGCGACGGCCACGTCCCCGTCGTCTGGTTGACAAAAAGGTGCGGTTCGATCGCCCGCAGTTGCCCGATCAATCGTAACATCGCATCGCCGTCACGCGTCAAACCGGCTTCATTCGCCTTTGCACCCGCGGCCAGACCGTCAAATTTGAATTCGTTGACGCCATAGTTCCGAATCATCTCCGCGCAAATATCATGGAAACGGCGATAATAGTTTGGCCCCGCCATCGAAAAGCCGCTGGCGTTCGTTTCAAAACCTTCAGCGCTGCCAAATTTCATTCGGGCCTGCTTCACATCGCCATAACCTCCAAACGGCGAAAGCCAAACCCCGAGGCCGGCATGATATTTTTCCGCCGCTTCGAGCAAGGGCGTGAATCCATTTGGAAAGCCCGAGTGAAATTTCCATAATGTCCGGGTGTCATCCCAACCATCGTCAAAAAGAAATGACGAAATCTTCACCCCGCGCTTGACGGCCAGTTCGTCACCAATCTCATTAATGGCATTTACGCACTGAGCTTGATTGTAATTGCGCAAATCGTACCAGGAATTGTAATGCAAAAACGGCCGGTACGGATGCGCCCGTTCGCGCTCGAGGTAAGCCAGAAAACCCCGCCGCATTTGCCCCGCGGGCGCAACCCCAATTACGCAACTTTGGTTCAGTGTCTCGCCCTCTTCCAAAACGGCATTCCGCAAAAAACTGCAGCGAACGACGGAAGTGGAATCCACGACGTTTTGCGCCATCGGATGTTCGTAGCCAAAAAAGAAATTTCCCGCCACCACCGGCGAACCATCCACTGTTCCCATCCTCTTCGCGCCCGGAATTGCTTGGTTGAACAAAGTGATTTCTTTCACGAGAATGCTGCCATTTTCGGATTTCAGCGACAATTCCTGGCGAATATAAGCTGAATGCCTCCGCAGCATGACCCGCCATTGAATGGCCAGGTTGCGTCCCGGCGCTGAATATTCGGCAACCAACTGCCGCCCCGAGTCGCGCATGGCTGCAACCGGCGAAGCCTTAACTGCGGCCAATGCCTCAACCTTCGGCGGCGCCAGCAATTTCAAGTCGGACGATTTCAAAACTGTTCCATCGCCAAGCACCACCTGAAAACAGTCCCCGCCCAGCGCAATCGTGCCGCCATTTAGCTTGTCCTCGACTGAAACCGACTGGAGCTCACCACCGCTCACCTCCCAATTCCACGCGATGGATTTATTTGCGAGACTCCCGCCCAATTGGTCCGCGCCCGCTGTGGATGCTGTTACACTGAATGCCAGCGCGAAGACGATTGCGGCTAAGTGCTTTTTCCCGATATTGCGTTTGGCCGTCGCCAGGAATTGAATCGTGTCTTTGATGCGCTTCAATCTTCCAAATCCCAACACGACCGCCAAGTATGAATTCCGAGGCACAAGGTTGCACAAAATGAAAAGTCTTTCCCCAGAGAGGTTCAAATCGCTCAACCGGATTCCACGCCCGAGAGCGACGGCAGAATGTTTTAGTAGCTGATGCGGCGCAACCCCTCAACACGGTCAAAGGCTGTTTCGCGGCTAATCAGTGGCTCGCGGTGATAACGTGCAAAGCCGGCAATCCAATTGTCATTTTCACCCAATCGCCGGCCAAACCTAATTTGCTCTCGATCGACCTCAGCCGCGGCTTCGACTATGCCGTTATGCAGCCGGTAAATCTGCCATTTCGACACCCACCGCCAAGCTTCGGCGGCGGTTGGGAACAGGACCATTATTTCCCCGACGCTGATTACGGAGCTGAGCAAGTTTGGCGTTTATTTCCTCAGGAACGTCGCGGATTAAAATGATAGCATGGCTTTGGATTAAATCAAGAATGGTTTAAGGAATATTAGGAATCATGCACCCAAACTTCCGGCAAAGGCAATTGGCCAGTCACTGTATCTGACAGCCACATCACGCGTAACCTTCCCCAATTTGGGTCGCTTTGAAATGACCGATAAACAAAGCAGTAGCCCTTGTGCACAAAACCGCTGCTATCGGCATAAATGACTCGAAATCCGGTTGGTGTCCATCGTCCGGCCCAGAACCGCCATATCCAATAAGCCGCCGGTCGCCACCAAACGTGCAGCGGCCGACATTGTCTCATCCACAGGTCTTTCTTAACTTGCTCCCGGTCATACACCGCTGCCAGCCACAAAAGCAGTAGGGGAAATCCAACAATCGATCCAACCAATATGAACAGAAATTGAACGGGAAGACCGGACAAATTGATTCCATGGCCCTTCAATTCTTGTGCTTTGAAAAAACAGCATATCGCCAGCGCCAAACTTCCCCATCGCAACAGACCGCGCCCCAAACGGCACAACCAGCCAAAATCTTCACGCGGCGGCGGCCCGTCTGAAAGAAAGATAAAAAGACCCAATGCGAAATAGAGCAATCCTGCCACCGCCGCCAAAGCTCCGGTGACCGGCATCAGGCTATAGTGCCGGTAAATCTCGCCTTGAACGCTTGTCGGCAGGCGGCCGTGCAGGGTGATCAGGCATTTTAAACCGTACCCCATTAGAAGCAATTGAAGGATATTTCCCAACAGTTCGAAAATAATCCGTTTTCCGGATCGCTCCTGCCTGATTCTTTGGAAGTCAATCATTGGCTTCGGTAAACCAGAAATGCTGATAAAATGAGAGTGCCCTCAGCTATCAAAAGCGTCAACGACATCTTTGTTCGGGGACTGAAACCGGGCTTGGCGAAGAGAATTCCACAAGCAAAGCCACGCCAATAACCATTCCTCCGAGAATCTGTCCCCAATGCGGAGATTCACCCAATAAAAGAACAGCGATGGCCGTGCCGGCTACCGGCTGAATGAAGATTGTCAGCGAGGCAATATTGATCTCGGTGTCCCGTATGACAACAAACCAAAGCAGGTACCCCGCCACCGTGCAAATGACGGCCAGATACACGACCAACGACCAATCCCAAAGTGAAAGAATTTTCATGGCGCGCGCTGTCGAGGCGCCGCCCATCAAAAAATTTGTCACCGCCCCTGAACCAATCGCTATCGCAAGGACCTTCAGCATTCCGTTGCGCTGCACGATGCCTTTTCCCAGGATGGAACAGGCGCTTTCACAAAAGAGCGACAGCACAATCAATGCATCGGCTGTCAACGCCGGCAATCGAAAACCGGGCCGCCAAACTTCAGCCACCATCGCTGCGCCGATTAACCCCGCCAGAAAAACCGCGCCGCGTCGCGGTCCAATGCGTTCCCGCAGGAAAATTGCCGCGCACAGTGAAACGATGACGGGTTCAAGGGTGATCAATACCGCCGCATCCCCTGCCCTGCCCATCTGAACTCCCGCCACCTGCAGTTGTGGCGAAAAACCAAAGGTGACGATGCCCATCAGGATCGCCAGGGCCAGGTCCCGTCCGCGCGGCATCCTGCCGGGCAGCCAATACCAAAACAGGAATAAAATGACCGCAGCCATCCCATAGCGAAGCGTTGCTATCTCAGTCGCATTCAATACCGGCGATAACGTCTTGAATACCGAATACGTCGCCGCCCAAAATCCGTTCATCAAAATGAGCAGAATCAGGTGCGACGGTTTCATGCCCTTGTGTTGGGGCACCGCACATACCTCAGGGACGGTCGCTGACTCTGTTCCATTCATTCGCGCAACGGTGCGGTTTGCATCGCGGCCACCATATCCGATGCAACACCGAATGACACAGATAATAATCCATCAATTTTCTCTTTTGTTTTGAATTCATTTGAATAAGCTTTCGCATTATGAACCGAAAGATACTTTTATTGGCTCTTGCGGTCGCCGGAGGGTTGCCTTTCACATCACAGTTGTCCGCTCAGTCGCCGCGCGTCAACTTCCCTGCCGCCAGTCCCGCATGCACCATCAAGCAACGAGTCGGTTTGACCGACATCACGGTCGTTTATTCCCGGCCGGGAATGAAAGACCGAACCGTCTTCGGCGGCATCGTGCCGTACGACACCGTCTGGCGCACGGGCGCCAACGCCGCCACCAAAATTACCTTCAGCACCGACGTCAAACTCGAAGGCAATGACATTCCCGCGGGCTCGTATTCGCTCTTCACCATTCCCGGCACAGACGAATGGACTATTATCATTAACAAGGACGCAAACCAGTTCGGCGCATTCCAGTATAATTCAAACGATGATCTCGTGCGGTTCACGGTCACGCCCAGGACTCTGGATGACATGACCCTCGATGCATTTACCATCGAGTTCAACCGCATACGGGACGATTCGGCCATTATCAACCTGGTTTGGGATAAAACCGTCGTACCAATCCATCTGCAGGTTGACGTTGTGAGCAAGATCGTGCCGCAAATCGAAGCGGCAATGGCCGCGCCAGGCAAAAAGGCGGACAGTTTTTATTTCCAGTCCGCGCAGTTTTATTATGACCACGACCAGGACTTGAATAAGGCACTGGACTGGATCAATGCCGGGCTGGCGGACAAGCCGATGATCGCTTTCGAGATGCTCCACTTGAAGGCGCAGATTCTGGCGAAGCAAGGCGACAAAGCCGGCGCGATAGCCGCTGCTAAAGAGTCCACCGGCCTGGCCATTAAAACCGAAGGCCCCGGCAATTCCTTCGTCTGGATGAACCAGCAACTAATTTCCAGCCTGCAGCAACCGAATTAACATCAACAAACACAAACCTTCGGCAACTGTCATTGTCCCTATGAAAACGCTCCTATCCACCCTTGCAATCACTGGACTCGTCATGGCCGCCGTGCTGCCGGTTTCCGCGCAGCAAAAGCGCATGAGCCCTCACGAAACCTTCAGCGCCCGCCTCAGCGGCGGCCGCGTCACTGTCACTTATGGCCGCCCCTACACCATCAAGCCCGGTACAACCGAAGCTCGCAAAATCTGGGGCGGCCTCGTGCCCTATGGCGAACCCTGGCGCCTGGGCGCGGATGAAGCCACATTACTCGTCACCCAAAAACCTCTCGTGTTCGGCGATAGGACAATTCCTGCCGGCGCATACACACTTTATATGGTGCCGCAGAAAAATGGCCCTTCACAATTGGCCTTCAGCAGCGCCCTCGGCGGTTGGGGGATTCCCGTCGACACAGATCACGACATCGCACGAGTGGATTTGACGAAAAAGGCCCTCGACGCGCCGGTAAACCAGTTCACGATGGCCATCAGCCGGGAATCAGGCGGAGGCGTGTTGAAATTGTCGTGGGAGAACACAGAATTCTCGGCGCCATTCACCATTCAGAAATAGCGGCCTGAGACGGGCGAAGTTCGCAATTGCAACGACCAATGAAGCGTCCGAACCGCCGCAAGGTCTTGGAGTGCGGTGGCCGTGACACCGCTTTCGAATCGGCTGAATCGTCAATTTCGGATGATATCGTACCGTCAAAAGCGGTGTCGCGCTTGGCTTGCCACCGCACTCCAGGACGCAAGCGCAGAATCGAAGGTTCATCGCGACGTCCGCCGACTCTGGAAGGTATGCTCTTCAATAATTTCGGAGTGCGCCTCATCGCCATCGCCGTTCTCGTAGCGCTCTCTATTTCCGTTGAAGCCCAAACCAACTCCCAATCCGGGACAACCATCCTGCAGGACCTGGAAAACTTCCGCGAAATGGGCAGCGTCCTCTACGTAGCGGCCCATCCCGACGACGAAAATAACGAGCTGATCGCCTACCTTTCTCGCGGACGTCATTACCGCACCGGCTACCTCTCGCTCACGCGCGGTGATGGCGGTCAAAACGTCCTCGGCCCGGTGTTTGGCGAAGATTTGGGTGTTGTCCGCACCGAGGAATTGCTGTCCGCCGGACGCATTGACGGCGCGCAGCAGTTTTTTACCCGCGCGATGGATTTTGGTTTTTCCAAAGACTATCGCCAGACACTGAAAATCTGGGATGAACAGAGTGTGCAAGCCGACATCGTGCGCGTCATCCGGGAATTTCGGCCAGACGTCGTCATTACCCGCTTTTCCCTCACTCCCGGCGGAACTCATGGCCATCACACGGCTTCGGCCATTCTTGCGCTGCAAGACTTCAAACTAGCCGGTGACCCAAACGCATTTCCCGATCAAATAAAGGAAGGGCTGACACCCTGGCAACCCAAACGCATTTTCTGGAATATCGGCGGCTTCCAAAACCGCGACGCAAATGGGGCCAAGCTCATTCGTATGAATGACGGCGGAATTGATCCTCTATCCGGCGAGGCCTACACAAAAATTGCCGCACGCAGCCGCTCCATGCACAAGACCCAGGGTCTCGGCAATTTTGCCGGCTTTGGCGGCAGCGGCACCGCCAGGCACGATAGCTTTGAACTGCTCGCTGGCGAGCCAGCCACCAACGACATAATGGACGGCGTGAACACCACTTGGTCTCGTGTACCAGACGGGGGCGCGGAAATCGGAAAACTGGCGGACGATGTCATCGCGAAATTCAATCCCAATGATCCCGCTGCCAGCGCGCAGGCGTTGCTCAAAATTAAAATACGTTTAGATCAGCTCTCAAACAAAACCACCGACCCAATCGTTTATGGTGAAAAAGCTAATTTATTGAATCACATACTTCAGCAATGTCTTGGCCTGACCGTGCAAACGACAATATCGCAGGCTGAAGTCGTGCCCGGTGAAGAGCTCCACCTGCATATGACGGCCTCGATTCAATCCGGCATTGTTCCTGTCCGCTGGATGAGCGCGAACTATTTGGATTACAATCGCGGCGACGTCGACATGATGGTCGGTGATGCTATTATTGGCGCCGATCTGCACTCTAATGCTCCTGTCACTCGTGATTTCGTCAAGAAGTTGCCCGCCGATGCGCCAATCAGCCAACCGTATTGGTTGCGCAAGCCGCACACCGCCGGCATGTTCTACGTAGGTGATCCTAAGCTCATCGGCACTCCGGAAAGTCCGACAGCTTTCCCGATTCGTCAGATATTTCTTGTGGGTGGCGAACCACTGGTTGTTGATGATCAACCAGTGCAAATCACGGCTGACCGAACCAAAGACGAACCACGCGATTTGACTGTCATCTCTCCCGTCACGCTCAAATTTGCCGACGACGTCGAATTGTTCGCTCCCGCCGCGACGCGGCCAATCACGATCGCTGTGACCTCCGCTCGACCAGATATTAGCGGCATTCTTAGGCTGGTCACTCCGAATGGGTGGAAAATTTCGCCCTCGGTACAATCGTTCCATCTGGCCAACGCCGCAGACCAGGCGCATTTCACCTTCAACGTCACCGCGCCTCAAGAGCCTGCAACGGCTTCCATCGGCGCGACTGCAAAAGTTGGCGGAAGAAGTTACGACAATGAACGGGTGATTATCAATTATCCGCACATTCCGCTTCTGTTATTGCAACCACGCGCGGAATGCAATGCGACCTGCCTGGATCTCGCTACGCGCGGCCATCGTATCGGCTATTTTCCGGGCGCGGGCGACGACGTGGCGCAATGCATTGCGGACATGGGCTATGATGTCACCACCTTGACTGACGCCGATCTGACGGCGGACAATTTGTCAAAATTTGACGCCGTCGTCATCGGCGTTCGTGCCTTTAACGTCCGTAAGGATCTCGCTTCTCACTTATCGGCGCTGTTCGAATACGTCAAAGCCGGCGGCAACGTCATCGAGCAATACAACCGCCCCGGCTTTGGTGAGGAGACCGACCAATTTACTCCTTATAGCCTGCATCTTTCCAACGACCGCGTGACAGACCCCGCCGCGCCAATGACGTTTCTCGCGCCGGACAATCCCGTCCTAAACACCCCGAACAAAATCACCAGCGCGGACTTCGACGGCTGGGTTCAGGAGCGCGGAACTTATTTTCCCGATCAATGGGACGATCATTTCACGCCGATCCTCGCGTGCAACGATGCGGGCGAAGAGCCACTGAAAGGTGAGCTGCTCGTGGCGCAATACGGTAAAGGCTATTTCGTCTATACCGGCCTCGGATTTTTCCGGCAATTACCCGCGGGAGTGCCCGGCGCCTATCGGCTGTTCGCGAATCTCATTTCGCTCGGAAAATGAAATCCACGGAGGAACACGCCGGCCCAGTCGATCCTTCGGGGCGGGGACGGCTCGTCCCCGCATTCGAATCACTTGCCGAAAGCCAGAATGAAATCACAGGATTGCCAGGATTGCCGAGATGGTCTCACGTCTACTTTTTTGTCTTCGCCTGTTTCGTCTTGTGGGTGTCGTTGCTGCTCATCCTCACGGTGCTCTATTCATGAATTTCCTCGATTTCGTTGTCCTCATTGGGAGTTTGGTTGCCATCGCCGCCTTTGGCGCCTGGCACACTCGCCGGCATCGAAATCTGGACCATTATTTGCGGGGTGATGAAACCGTTGGCTGGCTGACCATTGGCGTGTCCGTCGCCGCCACCCAGGCCAGCGCCATTACCTTTATCTCAACGCCGGGTCAGGGTTATCAAGATGGCCTGGACTTCGTGCAAAACTATTTTGGAATGCCGCTGGCGCTTATTCTCATTGCCGCCGTGTTCCTGCCGATCTATCGCCGCCTCAATGTTTATACCGCCTACGAGTATCTCGGCCGCCGGTTCGGGATGCGAACGCGTCTCCTGGGCGCGGCTTTGTTCCTCCTGCAACGCGGCCTCGCCGCAGGCATCACCATTTACGCGCCGGCCATCATCCTCTCCACCGTGCTGGGTTGGAACCTGGGCCTCACGATCGTTCTGACCGGGCTGCTCGTCATCATCTATACCGTAGCCGGCGGCAGCCAGGCGGTAAGTCTCACGCAGAAATGGCAGATGGCTGTCATCTTCGGCGGAATGCTGGCCGCCTTTGCCATCCTGCTCATTAAAATTCCCGCCAGCCTTTCCGATTCCTTCACTATCGCCGGCACATTTAAAAAATTGAATGCCGTCAGCTTTTCCCTGGATCCCAGCCGCCGATATACGTTTTGGACGGGAGTACTTGGCGGATTTTTTCTTTCGCTTTCCTATTTCGGCTGCGACCAATCGCAGGTGCAGCGCTATCTTTCCGGCTCGTCCCTGCGCGAAAGCCGCCTTGGCCTGATGTTCAACGCCGTGCTGAAAATTCCGATGCAGTTTTTTATCCTGCTCCTCGGCGTCATGCTCTTTGTCTTCTATCAGTTCGAGCAACCGCCAATCTTTTTCAACCAGGCCGCCTGGCGCGACGCCGTACGCCACGATCCCGGCGATCAGCTCCAGGCGCTAGAACTACAATTTAAATACGCTTCGCGTCAGGAAGAACAACATATCGTCCAATGGCTGAAAGCCAAACGCGCGGGCAATCGGGCCGCCGAGGCTTCCGCCCGGGGAATTGCGCTGGCTGACATGAGCCAGGTGAACGCTATTCGTACGAAGGCCGAAAACGCGATGAAAAAAGCCGACCCCGGTGTCAAAAGCAACGACGCCGATTACGTCTTCGTCACCTTCATCCTCAATCAACTTCCGCACGGTTTGATCGGACTCCTTATCGCCGCATTTTTCGCCGCCGCGCTCCAATCCAAGTCCGCTGAATTAAACGCCCTGGGCTCAACCACCACGGTGGATTTCTACAAGCACCTGCTTCGGCGCGAAGCGGGCGACGCCCATTACGTGGCTGCTTCGCGCTGGTTTACGTTCTTCTGGGGACTTGTCGCAATCGCCTTTGCCCTCTTCGCAAACCTTGTCGAAAATCTAATTCAAGCGATCAACATCGTCGGCTCGGTCTTCTACGGCGTCTTTCTGGCCTTGTTTTTGGTCGCATTTTTCCTGAAACACATCAGCGGCACAGCAATTTTCTGGGCCGCGCTCGCGGCGCAAATATTGGTCTTTGTCCTCTATTTTTTCCTCAACATCAGCTATCTCTGGTATAATCTCATCGGCTGCGCCGCCTGCGTGCTGCTGGGCCTGGTAATCCAGGCTTTTCTCCCAAACACACAAACACCGGAGCCCGCTCCATGAACCGTAGAACGACCGCAAGCGGAGGAGAATTTGGGCGGCGCGGGAGCGCGCTAGTGTAGTGTTACAATAATAACTATACAATTGGCTGGGGTATGGTATCCTCGCAGGCATGTGGCGACCAACCGAGCCTTTGGCCATGACCGACGAACAACGACAGACCTTGCAAGCCTGGGTGGATGCGAAGACGAC
>DASYYL010000121.1:0-25443 GCA_035933915.1 Verrucomicrobiia bacterium | reverse complement strand
GTCGTCTTCGCATCCACCCAGGCTTGCAAGGTCTGTCGTTGTTCGTCGGTCATGGCCAAAGGCTCGGTTGGTCGCCACATGCCTGCGAGGATACCATACCCCAGCCAATTGTATAGTTATTATTGTAACACTACACTAGCGTCGGCGTGACCTCCGCACCACGGTTGGTTTTAATTCCACGGAGATTGAAGACCTGAGCGATGTCGGCCAATTTTTTGAGGCCGGTTTTCTTCATCAAGGTTTCAGTCTCGTCTAACCACGCCAGGAAAGTTCGCGCCGAATCCAATTGGGGTCTCGACGCAGGTCCAAAACAGCAACGACCTGCGTTTCCGTTTTTGTTTCACGATAATAGATGCCGAATGGAAACCGTTCCGCGAGCAAGCGATAAACTCCAAATTGCCTGGAGTGGATTCCGTGGTAAACGGCAAGGCTTTCGATATCTGCCAAGAGGCTATCGGCGCAATAGTCGCCTATGCCTGGCTCTTGCCTATCGTAAAAATCCCTCGCCTCTTCGATGTCGCTGGCGGCTTCGGCCAGCACAACAACCTTTCTCATGCCCGTTTTCGAAGGCGTTTTTTAAGTTGGGCGAGTGTTAGAAATTCGCCTTTGCCAGCTTCAATTTTAGCAAGCCGCTTTTTAATGATTGTTTTGTGCCAGGCGGGAGATTTGAGCTTTTCCGGCTCAACGGCAATCGAGCGCCAGAGTTGCTCCATCGTTTTCAAACGTTCGGCAAAACTCATCCGCTCAATTTCCGAAATCGCAATCATCCATAAAAAGTAGGACCCCAGGCGATAAACGGCAAGAGGGAATTGCGCCCCCAACTCATACGACCTCGGGCGTTGCCCGAGACTGGCGTGATTCGGGCCATTAGCCCATAATTTAATCAACATGGTTTTACCCTACAAAGTCGCCACACCGATTTGGAGATAATGACAAAGAACTGATCACTGGCAACTAGTGGAAAACCTTGGTAGTGGGCTAAAGCAAATAAACATGAAAATTCCAAGTATGCTTTTCAGGATTGAAAATAAAGTGGTGTCCTTTCAATACTGAACCAATCACGTCAATCTCCGCTTGCGTCTCAATGCCAAACGAACGACCTCCAGGCGCACTCCACAGTTTCGCTCGTGGCCATAATCGCTGGATTATCTCCTTCGCTTCACCTTCCGTCATATCCACCGAAACTATTGGTGCTCCGGAATCGGCGTGGCTTGCTTGCAAAGTGTAACCCACTTCAGGCATAAATATTTGACCTTCAAACTACCAGTTTACATTACGATACTTGCTTCTCGATTTTAGGAAATCAAACCAAATTTGATTTTGACTACAGCTTCGGTGGATGGATTAATGAGTCGAATTTGTTTAATATTTTGATGAAATTACCGTATCGCGTTGCCACGCTGCTCTACTGCTTCAATAAGCGCGACGAAGTCCTGCTGCTGGAGCGGTCCCAGGAGCCGAATCGCGGTTTTTGGAGTCCGTGCGGCGGGAAATTGAAGATGGACATCGGCGAATCGCCCTATATCTGTGCGTGTCGCGAAGCGCAGGAGGAGATTTGTGTGACGCTTGCGCCGTCGGATTTGCATTTGGCCGGCATGGTGAGCGAGCACGGTTACCAGGGTCGGACGCACTGGCTGATGTTTCTGTTTGAGGTTAAGAAAAAGCTCACGACACTCCCGGAGGCGTGTCCTGAGGGACGGTTTCAATTCTTTTCCCGCAGCGAAATTGATTCGCTCAAAATCCCGCAGACGGACCGCGAACAAATCTGGCCGTGGTTTTGGAAATATCGCGGTGGATTTTTCGCGGCCCATTGCCATTGCCATCCGGATGGCAGGAACGATTGGACATTGGAGGAAGTGCAGCCGTTGGATTGATGCCGGGGCTCTGCAGCCTCATATCCAAAACCGACGTATGCCGCCACCTGACAAGATATTTAAATAAATAATAGTATAAGTTTAAACATCTAATCCAAATGGAAACTTCAAGCAGTCAAAAAATGCATCGAAGTTTCCTCCAAAAGCGATTTCCCAAGTTTCCTTGCCCCTCCAAATTTCCCAACAAAAACGCGCTTTTCCGTTCCAAAAACATCCGAGTTTCCATTTTAGTTTCCCGAAGTTTCCAGTTTCCACGCCATACGCGCAAAAATGGAAACTTCGCGCTTCGCAACCGAGTCGCCCGGCGCAACCCATGCCGACTCCCGCACAGAGATAAATTCCTTCATTTTTGCATTCTTCGCTCTACATTTTTCCTGCATGGACGAACCCATCATTGACCTGCACAGCGACGATTATTTCATGGGCGAAGCCCTGCGCCAGGCGTCGCGCGCCTACGAAGCTGAGGAAACGCCGGTGGGGGCGGTGATCGTGCGCGAAGGTCGTATCATCGCGCGTGCGTTCAACCAGGTGGAATTGCTGAAGGACGCCACGGCCCATGCCGAAATGCTCGCGCTCACGCAGGCGCAGGGGGCCGTTGGTGACTGGCGCCTGACGGATTGCTCGCTTTACGTGACGAAGGAGCCTTGTCCGATGTGCGCCGGCGCCATTGTTCATACCCGGATTGCCCGGGTCATTTTCGGGGCAAGCGATCCCAAAGCCGGCGCCGCCGGCAGCGCCATGAATCTACTTCAATTCCCAACCCTTAACCATCGCTGCACGATTACCAACGGCGTGCGGGAACCGGAGTGCCGGGCTTTGCTCAAGAGCTTTTTTGCTGAACAGCGAAAAGCGCGTTGAAACGTTGAAACGTTGAAGCGGTTTTGATCGGCCGGTAATCGGACAACCTGGAAGGCGAGAAATAAACAATGGCGCAGCCGCGAAACGATTTGAGCCTCCTTACGTCTGCTGCTGCGCAGATTTGGGCCATTTTTGCCCTTTTATCAAGCCAATGTTATGCTAATATGATTCCAATGTATCGCACGCAGGATTTGCACGTAAAAGAGATCGTTCGGTTGTTGTCGCCGCGCGAGTTGAGGACGCATTTGCCATCGAGTGAAGCCATCGCCGCGACGGTCGCCCGCAGCCGTGAGCGTGTCATCCGCATTTTGCGACAGGAAGACCCGCGCCTGCTCGTGGTCATCGGGCCGTGTTCCATCCATGACAAAAAGTCCGCGGTGGAATATGCCGAACGCCTGAACGCGGTGCGCAAAGAATATGCAAGCCGCATGGAAATTGTCATGCGCGTTTATTTTGAAAAACCCAGGACGACCATCGGCTGGAAGGGGCTTATCAATGACCCGCACCTGGACGGCTCGCAGGACATTGAAACCGGGCTAAAAATCGCCCGCGAAATCCTCCTCGACATTGTGGGTATGGGATTGCCGGCTGCGACGGAATTTTTGGACCCGGTTGTGCCGCAATATATTGCCGACCTGATTTCTTGGGCGGCCATCGGCGCGCGCACCACCGAATCGCAGACCCATCGGGAAATGGCCAGCGGTCTTTCGATGCCGGTGGGTCTCAAAAACGGCACGGATGGCAGCCTGCAAACGGCGATTGACGCAATGGGCGCGACGCGGCATCAGCACAGTTTTCTGGGCATTAACGAGGACGGCGTGACGAGCATCGTACGGACGACCGGGAATCCGCACGCGCACGTCGTTTTGCGCGGCGGCCGCGCCAAAACGAATTATGATGCCGAGAGCATTCGATCGGCGGAAGAAAAGCTGGTGTCCGAAAAATTGCAACCCGTCCTGATGGTGGATTGCAGCCACGCCAATTCGGAAAAAAAATTTGCCCGGCAGGAGGACGTATGGCATAGCGTTATTGAGCAGCGGGTTGAAGGCACGCGGTCTTTGATCGGGTTAATGGCGGAGAGCCATCTGTTTGAGGGCAACCAGCCTATCCCGCTCAAAATAAAAGACTTGCGCTATGGAGTGAGCATAACAGACTCTTGTATCGGCTGGGAGACGACCGAGCGCATGTTGCGCTGGGCCAATGAAGCGCTCGAAAAAATCATTCCCGCGGACGTTGCGATGGCCTAGAAATTGCGGTATTGCAGGTAAATGTATGGACAAAGAGCCCTTTGATCCAATAAAACCGTGGTTTGAGGCGGCGGAAGACCGGGGCGAATTCATCGGAATTCGCTTCGGACGGATTGCGCCGGGAACCAGCGAGCCTGAATGGATTTACCTGTCGCACAAAGAGTTCGACGGGATTGGCGGCTTTGCCAAAATCCTGCGTGAACGCGGCGCCAAACTGGGTCGTTTGCCCCAGGTCCGCCATCCCGCAGCCCCCTCAAGACTTTCGGTCCTTAAATTATTGCCCCACTTTCTGGAACCCCGCCGGAAATTAAATTGGGCGCCATTCAATGGCAGAACAACTCCGTCTTCGAATGACCGGCCGCCGCTTGCGGTCTCGTGGCATGTATTTGATGAAGCGGAGACGTTGCGTATCCGGCGCGTCTGCCGGAAGGCTGGCGTGACTGTAAATTCTTTTCTACTCAAAAACCTGTCCAAAGCCATCCGCTCGTTTTTGGAGGATCCTTCGTCCGTGGTACCGTGGATGATTCCGGTAAACCTTCGCGGCAAGGTTTTTCACGACCGGGACACGGCGAACTATTCCAGTTATGTAAGCGTCAAGATTCAATCGTATGAAACGGTGCATGACATTCACCGGAAGATTTACGCTGCCCTGGCGCGAAAAGAGCATTGGGCCAACTGGTACGCATACGAGCTTGGCCGGTTCACGACCCACGGCATCCGAAAATTGCTGCTCCAAAAGGAACTGGCCACATCAAGCTGGAACATCGGCGGCTTCTCCAACCTCGGCGACTGGGACCCGGAAAAGGAAATGACCCCGGACGAATGCCTCGGTAGCTGGCTTTTTTCCCCGCCGGTCTTGCGTTTTCAGAAAATCGGCGCTGGTTGCGTCACATTCCAAAACCGGCTGAGCCTGGTGATTCAAACGCATCCCGAACTGAACACCAATCCTGATGTGACCGCCGCCTGGATGCAAAACTGGGTCAAGGAAATCGAATTCGACATCAACAGCGGAATCGAGGACCCCGCCATTTTCGCTTAGCTTGCGCTTCAAAAAGCACCGCTTGCTTACGCTCGCGGCTCTGTTGCTTCAAATTAAAAAGGAATCTCGGAACTCTTGGTTTCGCCGCCGGGATTTGGCGATGCCTCGAATCTTAGAACTTAACCGTCACAGAAGCGTTTACGGCGTTATTGAAGGTTTTGTAAGTGCCGTCGAAAAACGGGTTTGCATCTCCTGAGACAGTGCGGCCTCCATTGTAGGCGAACTGGTAGGCAACTGCCCAGTCCAGGTGGTCGCCATGGTGGCCAAAGCCAAAGTTGCCCAAATGAAGGTTTGCATCGGGATCGACTGGATTATAAGTGGCGTTTGGATTGGACTTCTGACTAAAAATATAGCCCACGCTGGCGTAGTAACCTTTGCCCAATTGCCGTGTCACACCAAAATCATAGATAAAGCTGTCACGGTAATCAAAATTGAGCGAATACGGGACGCCAAACGGCGAATTTTGAAAAGTGACTTCGTTCACTTTGCTCCATTGGGTCCAACTCAAATCGAATTCCAGGTTCCAATCGGGTGTGGGCCGAAATGAAATGCCCCCAAGGACAGTTCGAGGAAAATGGATTTCTGCGCTGGTCGTCACCCCGCGACTACCCCACACCCCGAAGGTTCCCGAATAGTTCATGCTTGTCTCCGAACGGTAATCAACGCCAAAAGACCACATCGGATGTGGCTGAAACAATATACCAAAGGCGTAGCCGGGGTCCCAATCAGAGCCTTGGAAATGGACAATCTCGCCAGGATCGACTTGGAATGTAGCCTCCGAATAATTAAATGTCGGGCCTGCCGAAACGGAAAGCATTTTGCAAATTTGCCATGCTGCCACTGGATTCGCTGTCAAATAGACCAGTTTTCCCTTTTGAGCGAATGGACTAAACGGGGGATTGCCCCAATTCACGCCTAATCCATACGGCGCATAGACGCCCAACCCGGCAGAAATCGGCAAATCTTTAAACGAATATGTAGCATAGACTTGAGGAACAAACTGCGGATTGGCGTCCGTGTGGGCCGTGGCTCCAGTCGGTGAAGCATACGAGGTGCGCGCCGAAATTCCATAAAGCCCCAAGCTAACCTGCGCGCCTTTCAGTTGTGTGATACCGGCAGGGTTGTAATAGATCGCTGACGGGTTGTCGGCTGTGGCCGTGAAGGCATCGCCGCGTCCGATGGCTTCGGGGTCCTGGTTGGGCAAAAGAAAACCGACTGCCCAGGATGATTCGGCCGACGCCAGTGTCAGGGCGATGGCCAGCGCATAATGATTCATGCGTTGCCCCATTGTGCCGCGTAATTTGTCTTGCATAGACTTTATCAACTGACTGTGGACACGCTGTCTTATCGCAGGACAGCCTGTCGGTTTTGTCCGCCAACCTTATTTTTTATTTACGAGCGATACTGCCGGACAAAGCAGCGTGGGTGCCAATTTCACCACGAAATAGCTGTCCAGCGCAAATAATCCTTTGTTTTGGCGTAGAAAATGTTCCATGATTCCAGCGATATGAGCCAAAAGGAACATAAAAATGGGAATGGGAATGGAATGGGTGCCCTGCTGCTGCAGCCGCATAAAAAGCCCGCGAAACCTGCATCCGCGTCACCGCCTGAACCGGTGGATATTGAAGAGAACAGCGTAACGTTCAAAACGGCCGAGCGGGTCGCGTTGCGAGGCATGCCGGTACGCGTGCAGCGCCAGGCCATTGTGTTCGAATTATACAATCCACACGCGATTCCCCTATTGTCCGAATCGTTGGCGGACTTTCGGATCATTTTGCAGAGGCGGCAAGTATATTCAGGACACGCCGTTGTCAGCAACGTTGTTGACGCGGGAACAAGAATTATCTGCGAATCCAGACTGGAGGCGCTGGACTGGGCTGATCTGAATCTCTTGCCCAGTCTGGAAAGGGACGGCGGGCTGCCAAACCAATACAATACATTTCTTAAAGAGCGCCAAAAATTTTACAGGGTCCGCCCGGAATTCAAAGTGGTTGTGACGGACATGCAGGCTTACTTGCATGATTTGTGTCAATGGCTGGATAAATTGGAATTAAATACAAAGGCGTTTTTGGACCCGCTTCAAAAGCGACTCGAAACCAAAGCAGCCCAGATGCTGGCCGCCCCGGTGTTCGACACAATGGAAAGCCTGATCGAACGTTTCGAATCCATCGCCGTGACTTTGGAGGAAGAAGATGAGCGCTGGGCGCATCGAATGTTTATCCGGCGGCAGCTCCACCCGCTGTTACTGTGCGCGCCGTTTGTGAATCACACATTCACGAAACCTCACGGCTATGCCGGGGATTTCGAAGTCGTCAACATGATCGTTCGCAATCAGTTTGAAGGGGACTCGTTGTATGCCAAGCTCGTCAATTACTGGTTTCTTCAACAGCCTCCCGCCCAAGCGCACCGAAACCGCATCAAATATCTCACCGAAAACCTAAGGCAACTCGCGGCGCGGACTGAGGGCCGGCCGGCTCGAGTGATCAGTGTGGGCTGCGGTCCGGCGCATGAGGTCCAGAATTTCCTGCGAGACTGCCACCGGGCGGATTTTATGGAATTTACATTTATCGACTTTGAAGCGCGGGCGTTGGCTTACACCGAGACTTCTCTGAACGCGATCCAGCATAAATACGGCCGAGACAGTCATTTCAGATTTCTCAAAAAATCGGTAAGCCAGATTTTAAGAGAATCCGGAAGAGCCGACGCCCAGCGGTACGACCTGGTTTATTGCGCCGGACTTTTTGACTATCTGGCCGACCCGATTTGCCTCCAGCTGACGCGCGTGCTTTATGATTGGGTGGCTCCGGGCGGAATGCTGATTACCACGAATGTGGACGTTTCCAATCCCCGAAAGTTGACCATGGACTATCTGTTGGAATGGCATTTGATTTACCGAAACCGGAACGATTTCATGGCGATCAAACCGGACAACATTCCGGAAGACGCATGCAAAGTGATTGCGGATGACACCGGCGTGAATATTTATTTTGAAGCCCAAAAAACCAATCATGGTTGAACTCAATCAGGCAGGCAAAACGATGATGGACGCCTTCCTGGCGCACGAGGCCAGAGAGCGGATTTTCAACACGAAGGTTGGCTGCGCCCTGGTTGTGACGCTCATGCCCGCGGGCGCTCTGCTGGATTTTTTCGTTTATCCGGACGAACTCCGGCCGTTCTTCATTCTGCGCATGGTTTGCGCGGCCTGCGCCGGTCTCATTTGGGCGCTCCTTTTCACTGATTTAGGGCGCCGGCACAGCAAACTGCTGGGTGAAATCGTCCCAATGCTTCCGGCGATCTTCATTGCGGGAATGATCGCCATCAAGGACGGATTCGCCTCTCCGTATTACGCCGGACTAAACCTGGTGTTGCTCGCGGTCGGCGCGGTGTTGCAATGGACTTTTCTGGAAAGCATCGTGGCCGTCTCCATTGTTCTGCTGTTTTATATCGCCGCTGGAATCGCCAACGGCGTATACCCAAAGGCAAGCGTCCTTTTCAACAACTTTTACTTTGTTGCCCTCATGGACATTATCGTCGTGGTCGGCACGTATTTTCAAAGCCGCCAGCGCTTTCGCGAATTTTCCCTTCGCTTTGAACTGGACAAAAGCAAAGGCGAACTCGAGGAGAATAATAAGAAGCTCGTGGAGTTGGACCGGCTCAAGGGCCGTTTCTTCGCCAACGTCAGCCATGAAATGCGCACACCGCTGACCTTGCTGATTGCGCCCCTGGAATCACTCATGAAGCGCGCGGAGAGCGCTCTGGATTCCAGTTCCCGTGAATTGCTGGAAACCATGCAGAGTAATAGCATGAGGCTGCTCAAACTCATCAACGATTTGCTCGACCTGGTGCGCCTCGAATCCGGCCGGATGGATATCAAAAGCGATCCTCTGCAGATCAAGGACTTTTTCAAAGGCCTTTCCAGCGCGATCAAGCAGGTGGCGGCGGAAAAAAATGTCCAGGTCCAAACCCACGTGGACGAGTTACTGGACAGCATGTTGACCGATCGCGACAAATTGGAAAAAATTCTTCTCAATCTATTGTTCAACGCCATCAAGTTCACCCCCTCCGGAGGGCGCATTGACCTTAAGGCGGAAAAAAAGGACGACCGGATTCTTTTGATTGTCAGCGACACGGGCATCGGTATCGCGGAAAAAAGCCTGCCGTTTGTCTTCGACCGGTTTTGGCAGGCGGACAATTCGTCGCGCCGCAAATACCAGGGCGTCGGCATCGGATTGGCCCTGGTCAAGGAGCTTTCCGAGATGATGGGCGGTGGCGTGAGTGTGACCAGCGTCGAAGGCCAGGGCACAACGTTTACCGTGCATTTGCCGTTCAAGAGCGCTCCGTTGCCTGCGCCCGTCGAAACCGACACAGCGGTGCCCGCGCCGCTGGCTGCGAAAGGCGCTGACTCCGACGAATGGCTGGGAAACTTGTATCGGCGGGCGGAATTTTTCGCCACAACGGGCACACGCCGTCCCGCGCCGGCGCCGTCCGCGCCGGCTGCCATCAGCGGACGCAAACCTGTCGCCCTGATCGCCGATGACGAGCCTGATATGCAGCATTTTCTCAGGACCGAATTGGAGCGCGACTATGATTTGATCGAAGCCACCGATGGCGTCCAGGCGTTGGAAAAGGCCGAGCTGTTTTTGCCGGACATTGTGCTGCTGGACATGATGATGCCGGAAATGGACGGCTTGGACGTTTGCAAAGAATTGCGCGCGCGCGAGGCCACGGCGGGCATCCCTGTCATTTTGCTCACGGCCCGCGCGGATGAAGAAACGAAATTTGACGCGCTGCAAATGGGCGCGAACGACTTTCTGGCCAAGCCTTTTTCCGCTACCGAACTTCACGCGCGCATCAAAAACCTCGTGGATTCGCACGATTACCAGCGCAAATTGTCAAAGCAAAACCAGGCGCTTACTTCGGCCATCGAGCAAATCAAGGACACGGAGACACAATTGGTCCAGTCGGAAAAGCTTGCCTCGCTTGGCCGCCTGAGCGCCGGTATTATCCACGAGATCAATAATCCGCTGAACTTTGCCACCACCGGCGTCTTTGCGCTCCGTAACAAAACGAAAAATCTGCCGGTCGCGGAGAAGGCCGAAATGGAAGAAATCCTCAATGACGTCGACGAAGGACTTAAACGGGTCCGCAATATTGTGTCGGATTTGCGGATCTTCACGCATCCCGAATCCGGACCCTCCGAATCGGTGGACGTGGCCGAAACGGTGAATGCCTCCCTGCGTTTTCTCTCCAGCGAATGGAAAGGAAACGTGCGGATCGAAAATAACATTGCGCCGGGCCAGGTGGCGCAAGCGAATCGAAACAAACTTGTCCATATTCTCGTAAACCTTCTTCAAAATTCGCTCGACGCGATGTCCGCCAAGAAATTTGAAGGCGAGGAGCCAACCATCTGGATTGAGGGCCGGGTTGCGGATGGCAAAAGCATCATTGTGGTTCGCGATAACGGCACAGGCATTGAACAAAAACACATGGCGAAAATCTTTGACCCGTTTTTTACGACGAAAGACGTCGGCGAGGGCATGGGTCTTGGCCTGAGCATTTGTCACCGGATCATCCGCGGGTACGGCGGGCATGTCACGGTCAAAAGCGAGCCGGGGCGCTTCTGTGAGTTCACGGTGGATTTTCCCGAAAAGGCAAGAAAGGTCCGGGCCGAAAACCCCGCGGAAATTCCGCCGGTCCCGGCGAGGGAAGCGGGAGTGGCGCCGGCGTAACCCAATGGACCAATGGAACGAATAAATACGTTTTTGAATTGCAAAAAGCGGGGCGCGGCACAACTCTTGTCACTTAAAAGCGAAAATGCAGAACGACTACGACTATAAAAAGTTCGCGGTGCTTTACGTCGACGACGAAGAGATGTCGCTTTCGGCGTTTTCACGCGCCTTTGGCGACCGGTTCCGAATTCTGACGGCCGGGACCGCCAAGGAAGGGCTTGAGTTGCTCGAATTGCATAAAGACGAAATCGGTCTGTTGATGACCGACCAGCGAATGCCGGGAGAAAAGGGCGTTTGGCTGCTGGAACGCGCCCGCCGTTTGCGTCCCCGCATCATTCGCGTCCTGGTCACCGCCTTCTCGGACATGGATGCTGCCATTGCCGCCGTCAACAGCGGCGCCATTTACAAGTACATCTCCAAGCCGTGGGACCCTCCGCAACTGGAGGAAACTCTCAAGCACGGCCTTGAGTTTTTCATTGTCCAGAATGAGCGCGACAAATTGTTGCAGGAAAAAATGTCGGTCCTGCGAAACATGCTCATCGCCGATCGGATTGTGAGCCTGGGACTCCTGGCGGCGGGGTTGAGCCATCACATTCGTAATTCCCTGGTGGCAGTAAAGACATTTCTCGACCTGGCGCCGGTTAAAATGAATGAGGAAAAGACTGACTTGAACAGCCTGCGCAATCCCGAGTTTTGGAAGGATTATCACCAGAACGTCCAGACGCAGATTGAAAAAATCAACGGGTTGCTCAAGGACCTGTGGACTGCCTCCGAAAATCCGTCTGCGCCGTTTGCGGATGAAGTTTTTCTTCATGAGATCGTCGGCGATGCGGCCAAATCGCTCGAGGACCAATTTGCCGCCCGGCGGATCGAAATTCAAAACCGTATCCCGGCAACATTGCCTAAATTGCGCGTGGACAAGCCAAAATTCCAGCGGTTGTTTGAGCTGCTGCTCAAAGAAGAGCTCTCAATGCTTCCCGCCGGCACGCGCGTCATCCTCTCGGCTGAATTTACGAATAACGGCAAGCCGGAGATCCTCGTCGAAATCGGCGATAATGGCCCGGGATTGCCGCAGGACGCATTGCGCGCCGTCTTTGATCCGTTTGCGGTTCAGGGGCGCGTGGCGTCCGAGTACGGCATCCATCTCATGGCCTGTTTTTTCATTATCCATCATCACGGTGGGAAAATGGAGGCCCGGAGCATGCCTGGGCTCGGAACGACGTTTCTTTTGCGCCTGCCGTTGCAGCCTGAACGTGCCGCCGCCCCACCGTCCGAGGAAGGCGAATTTTTGCAAAAGGCGCTCCTGAATCAGGAACTGTGGGAAAAACTCCTAACCACCGAATAAATTTTATTTCTTCGGCGGCAGATTCGTTGAAGCGTCCGTGGGATGGTAAAGCCCCGCCTTGATGAATGGCTCCAGGTACTTGCCGTATCCTTCGGCTTCCATTTTTTTGAGCGGTACAAATCGAAGGGCCGCAGAATTGATGCAGTAACGCAGATGCGTCGGCCCGGGACCGTCGTCGAAAACGTGGCCTAAATGGGAGTCAGCCATTTTCGAGCGCACTTCCGTGCGTTCGATTCCCATGTAAGAGTAATCGGCGCTTTCGACAATGTCCGTGTCTGACAGCGGCCTGGAAAAACTCGGCCAACCGCAGCCCGAATCGAATTTGTCCAGGGAATTGAACAGGGGTTGGCCGGAAACGACGTCCACATAAATGCCCGGCTCGTGATTATTCCAGTATTTATTGTCGAATGGAGGTTCAGTCGCCGATTTTTGTGTCACGGCAAATTGTTCCGGCGTCAGTTTTTTCTTTAATTCGGCCGCATCCGGTTTTTTGAATTGGTTCGGGTCCATAGGTTGATATTGGTTTGTTGAATCAGTTGAATCATCTGCCCGCAGCGCGTGTGTCGTGTAAAAAATCACCCCCAGGACCGCAGCCGTCAATGTCGCCCCGGCCATTTTTATCAGGTTTAATCGCATGCAAATTCGACGCCTCTATTTCGAGGCCTGTTCAATGTCAGCTCTATTCAAAGAAATTTCCACTCGGAAAATGTCGCCGCCTGCCCCAGCAATTCGCCGGTTTCAGAAATCAGATTCCAGATGGTGGCGTTCGAAATCTCAAAGCGTTTCCCGGATTTGGAAACACGGATGCCCGAGTAGTTTTCAAAAAAGCCCTGGCGCCCAACGATTTCCATCACCTTCGCGCGCTCTTCGCGCTTCGCCGGTTCGGCGGTCAATCGGGATGGCGTGCGTGTGAATTCGTCCCATGTCATTTCCCATAGCTCCATTGCGACGCGGTTGCCGTAGTTGAGAATCGGGTCGGGTTCCAGTCCGTGCGAAACGATAACGAACGGAGCGTCGAAGAGCTTCGCCGCAAATTCCAGGGGCGAAAAGCTGCCAGACAACAGATCGCGCCCAGTCCATTTCCTGAAACTACGCGTCAGGCACAACGTATGACGGATGATAAACTCGGATTGCTCAATGGCACCCATATCAATGTAGGTGAAACCAGTTGTATGCGTTGAAGAAGATGGGGCGGTTTGTGACAATCTCCAGAACCAGCATGAACAAAATGAGTGAAGCCAGTGACAGCCATTTTGCCGCGTTTCCAAAACGGTTTAACAGGCGATCCAGTCCATAGACGACAAGCAGTAGAAACGGCACGAGCGCTCCCAACATCAAGCGTCCCTCGTGAAAATAGGGGTGCGCCCGCGATGGATTGGGGGCATCATGGAAGTCATAAATCACAGACACGACGGCAAAGAAAGCCAGCGTGGACAAATAACATCCCAGACTCCACTGGAGCGCCAGGCGTTGTGATGGCGTGACGTTTGAAAATTTCGGAAATACCGCGGGAACCGCTGCGGCGACCAGGACCAACGTGAGAATCGAGTATATTGCGTACGTGCCGGGCAACGCCGTCGGTACTCCGTGCCACCAAATCTCCCCCTGCCAAAATGTTCCCATCTGTCCCGAAAAATAGACCCATAGGCCATGCGGAGTGAAAATTGGATGTGCCCACCATTGCGCAAACGGTTTCACCGTCCAGCCAAACATCAATTCCGGAAATTTCGAACCGGTAAAATCGCCAAAATACGATTTACACCACAAGCTCCACATCGCGGACGGCGCTCCAGCACAGACTGCCAGCATGGCCAGCGACGGCAGACCACACGCAAATTTTCCGTTTTTGGCCAATTGAATGATTTTTGCCAGAATGACTGTGCTGGCAATGGCAAGGATCGGGAGGTTGGAAACCTTGGCTAGAAATGTCGCCGCCAGGGCCAATCCAGTGAACACAGCAGTCCTAATGTCCGGCGATTCCATTTGCCAGAGGCG
Source organism: Verrucomicrobiia bacterium (assembly GCA_035933915.1). Lineage (GTDB taxonomy): Bacteria > Verrucomicrobiota > Verrucomicrobiia > Limisphaerales > UBA11358 > UBA11358. The sequence continues at coordinate 11,356 of DASYYL010000121.1, read as the reverse complement.
AAACAGGCAAATAAAGGCCAAACCAAAGCACAAGGGCGACAGAATATCATTGGAAATGGAATAGAAAACCGATTGTGGCATGAACGCCAGCAGCGCAGGAACGCCCAGTTGCACAAAACGCCGATCCGGGAAGACAAGCTTCGCCGCCCAATAACCAATCCACACAAGAACGGAGACAAGAAGGACGTTCAGAAAACGTAGCCAGTAGGGCATAGAACCACCACGGATGCCGCACATTTTGCCGAGCCGGTACCACGCGGCGGCCAGTTCATAATAAAGCGGAGCCTGCGTTGTTTCATAGTTGAGTAATTTGCTTTCAACGCTTTTTTCTGCCAACAACGATGGGGAATCGTTTTCTTGCGGCTGCGTCCAGGGTGGCGGCGGAATCATTTTGTTTGGAAAACTCGCCGGATTCTTCAAATATTCCGGCGTGCTGTACAGGACGCTATCGTTCACATACTCATCGGACATCGGCTGAAGCAACTCGGGAATGCCACTTTGGCAATACTTAATTACCAAATCAAAATGCGCGCCCTCATCGACGTTATTGAACAATGGAAACGCCGCCGAGAAGATAAAGACATGAATTGCGGCCGTTATCGCAAGTGCCCAAACAATCTTTTGATCCCATGATTTATCTTTGGAAGAAGCGATGTGCCTTTCATTGTTCATGGCAGATGAAACCAATTGTACTCACTAAATAGGGCCGGCCAATCCGATGCCACTTCAACAGTGAGCATGATGCCAAGACATGCCGCCAACGTTAGAAATTTCGCCCACATGCCCAAACCCTTTAACAAACGGTCCATTCCAAATGCCAACACGAGCAAAAACGGAATCACCGCGCCCAACAACAACCGGCCAGCGGTGAAATACGGATAGGACCGTGAGGGAGCCGGAGAGTTGTGAAAATCGTACATGATGGAAATCAGAATGAAAAAAAACAATTCGGCTGCAAAACACCCCGCGCCCAGGACAATGGTCCAGCGGACCAAAGCCGGCGAGTCGGAATGTTGTGGTAATATTGCGGGAAGCGCCGTGAGAATTAGAGCCAGCGAAAGCACGGAATATACAATATCAGAGCCAGGCAACTCCAGCGGTTGATGGTGCCACAGAAATTCTCCCTGCCACAGAGTGCCCAATTGGCGCGACAAATAAGTCCAAAAACCGTGCGGCGTAAAAATCGGATGCGGCCACCATTGACTGAACGGTTTTAAGGTCCAGCCCAGGAATTGGGTCTTTAAAGCCGAACCGGTGTAATCCCCGAAATTCAGTCTGCACCAGGCCATCCAGAGGACAATCATCGGCAGGGCGCACGCAAAAAACGTGGCAATCGCCGCCGCCGCCGCCTGCAATTTTCCGCGCCGATTATCACACACAGCTTTGAACAGTAACGCGGCGGCGGCGATTGCCAACAATGGAGCATTATTTATTTTGGCAAGTAATGTTGCGGCGAATGCGAGGCCCATCGCGGCGCCGATTTTCGGGGAGGGAACATCCGAGGCAAGCCACTTCAATAAAAATAGGAATGCAATTCCAAAGCAAAGGGCTGAAATCGCGTCGTTTCCGAGCGAGTAGAACGCAGTTTGCGGCATAAATGCCAATAACGCGGGCACGGCCATTCTTGCAAAAGAATTGACCGGAAATACAAGCCGTGCCGTGAGGTATGCCAACCAAACCAGCGCCGAAATCAGCCCAATATTCAAAAAGCGAAGCCAATAAACGAGGCGCCCGTCGTGAAAGCCAATCCAGCCGCCAATATGCCACCAGATGGCTGCCAGTGTGTAATAGAGCGGCGCCTGCGAAACTTCATAGTTTTCCTGCGTCTGCCAGTTTGCGCTTCGGGCGGCAATGTCCTGCGCCGACTGGTCTGCCGGCAACGTCCATGCCGGCGGTGGAAACACTCCGCCCGGATATTGATCTGGCCTTAGAAAATACGCATGACAATTCATGAGCGCCAAAAACGACGCGGCGTCTGCGGAGATCGGCTCAATTCTGCGCGGCGCCTCTCCATGCGAATATTTCAATATCAGATCGAAATGAAAGGCTTCATCCACATTATTAAAAAATGGAAACGCCGCCGAAAAGATGAACACATGGATGGCCGCCGCGACGCACAGGAGCCAAATGAACTTTCGTTCTCTAATGAGTTCCTCGTTCGCGTTCATCGCGAAGAGGCGGACCTGGCGGCCAGGCAAATTTCCTGGTAAAATTTCCCCAGGCGCGTCGTCCGGCGGGTCAATTGTTCGTCATTGAAATCTACGGAAAACAGTCCGAATTTTTTTGTATAGCCAAATTGCCATTCAAAATTGTCGAGCAGCGACCAATAAAAAAAACCGCGGACGTCCACGCCATCATTCATCGCCGCGTGCAATTCACGCAAATGACCGGTTAAATCCTGGATCCGGAAGTCCTCGTTGGTCGAAGCCGAGCCGTGTTCGGTGATGTAAATGGGCAGGCCGCATTTTCGTTGAAGCTTTCTCAAGAGTCTGCCCAGGCCTGCGGGATGCCGTTCAAACATGTCGTCGCAAACAACGCCGAGTTCCCGTAATTTCTCGTTGGGCACGCCGTTAGTCGGCACAAGGGCCTGAAAGTCTTTTAGCCGTGCGCGGCCATAGTAATTGAGCCCAAGAAACGTCGATGCCGCGCGTCGCATTCCCCCGACAAATTCGTTTAACACAAAACGATTGAACGAGTGATGGGATATTTCGGCCAGCGCATGATCCCAAAAAGAAAAAGAGCGAAAAGCGCTGAAATACGTCCAATTCTTCGCCACGCCGATTTCCGGCGACCGGGCTCCATCATACTGCCGCCGTATCGCTTCGCTCGCGCGAAGATGCGCCTCCGCCATGTGTTTGACCACCCGCCGGTAAGCCCCAAAGCGCCATTTGTGGAACGGCGGAAATCCGCCCAGCAAATACGTCAACGAGGCATAAGTATCCGGTTCATTGAATGTGTTCCAGATATAGACTCGATCTTTTAGAGCGGCGACAATCTTTGCCGTGTAATCCACAAACGCCGGAACGGTCGCCGGATTGAGCCAGCCTCCCGATGCCGTGACCCAGGGCGGGTTTGAAAAATGGTGGAGGACGATCATGGGCGTAATGCCCGCTTCTTTTAGGCAATCCAGGAGGTGGATGTAGCGGTCCAATTCCTTTCGATTAAGTTCCGCAAAGGGCCCGGACTGAAGCCGCGACCATTCGATACCCATCCGGTAGGCGTTCACGCCCAGGCCTGCCATGAGTTCGACGTCCTTCTCATAAAGATGATAGTGGTTGCACGCCACCCGGCAGTGGCCGCCATCCGAGGCCACATAATCCGTCCATTCGTTGACGACGTGGCCTTCCACCTGGGTCGGCGAGGTTGCCGTGCCCCAGAAAAAATTTGCCGGGAATTTCAATTCGCTGCCCATCTGGCTGCCATTTCTTCTCCTATTCTCCGCCTTCCATGTGGACATACATGGATTGCAGCGCAATTTTTCCAGGGCCGGTGAAACGATTCCAGAATAGACTCGCCGCGCTGGCAAACAAGCCCGTCGAAAGTTTTTGAAACATCGTTTGCATTTGCACGGTCCGGTCCTTGTAAATCCAGCCACCGGGCTCAATATCAATTTCCTCGCCGGGCGCCAGCGTGACCTCGAATACGTTGCCAAAGCCGTGCAGCCAAAGGATGCCTTCCTGCGAAGGGCACGAAAAGTTATCAATGAAAAACCCTGTCCCTCCCAGCAGGATATTCGCGGCGCCACGGACGCGAGAAAATGTATACTCCACAGTCTCTGTCGCTGCCAGCCATTGATGTTCCCGTACGTCCACAGCCATTCCGGGTTTGAGATGCAGGCCGAAAACGTGCCCCGCGCCGTCGCGGCTGAACGCGATGCGCCCCGGCCCGCGCGCGCCGGTAAGCAGAAACGGCATTCCCGCCAGCATCCGTCTGAATCCACCCTTGAGGGGATGAATGCCAATTTGCACCGCTGGGTCCTTCCAGAGCAAAATATGATGCTCAAAATAGACGCCGGTATTGCTCAATTCCAGGTGCAAGGCGGGAACCAATTCGCCTTCGATGTGATACGTGACGCCGCCGAACTTTTCGTTCTGGACCGCCGTGGGTAATAAAGTGGGAACAGCCATCCGCCTTTTATGGCCGAGCGGACGTCAGTTGAACACTAAAAGTTATTCACAAATCAGAGCGACTTGACCTTTTTCACGATAGCGTCGGCATTGATGCCAAAGTGCGCCAGCAGTTCATCCGGTTTGCCTGAACGGGCCAGGCCGTTCACAGCCAGCTTGTGGACTTTGACTCCATCCACGCTCAATTCCCCGGCCACGGCGTCGCCCAATCCACCCTGGGTGTAGTGGTCTTCAACCGTGATGACGGTGTTGTTCGTTTTCTGCGCGGCGGCGAGAATTTCCTTTTTCCCAAGAGGCTTGATGCTGTAGGCGTCAATGACGGTAATATTGATGCCTTCGCTTTTCAGGGCATCGGCCGCCTTCAACGCTTCAAACAGCGTGACGCCCGCGGCAACGACGGTGGCTTTGTCGCCTTCGCGCAACACTTTCGCTCCTCCCACCGGAAATGCTTCATCGTTATTATAAATGACCGGTGATTTGGGGCGCGACGTGCGCAAGTAACAAATCCCTTTGGTCAGGACCATTTGCTCGACCAGCTTTTCGGCGCTGACAGCGTCCGAGGGATAAAGGACGGTGCTTCCCACGATCGCGCGCATCATGGCCAGGTCCTCTAGCCCCATTTGTGACGGCCCGTCTTCCCCGATGCTCACGCCCACGTGTGACCCAACCAGCTTTAAATTGGACTCGGAAATGCCGGCTACCCTGATGTGATCGAACGCGCGCGTGAAAAAGCAGGCAAACGTCGAGGCAAACGGCACCTTCCCGCGAGCCGAAAAGCCGGTTGAAACACCAACCATGTTTTGCTCGGCAATAAAGCATTCGAAACTGCGTTCGGGGGATTTTTTGAAGAATTTCTCCGCAAAAGTGGAGTTTTTTGTATCGCCATCCAGCGCCACAATGCGCGTGTCCACTTCGCCCACGCGCAGGAGCGCGTTGCCGTAGGCTTCGCGGGTCGCGACCGAATCTCCGATCTTGTAGTTCAGTGGTGGAAAGCTGGTTGCCGGTGTGTTTTTCGGCTCAGGCAGCGAATTGGGCTTGGCGATATCGGCGCCGATGCCGGATTTGGCATTGGGCTGAAGTTCCGCGATGGCCTTTGCAGCTTCTTCTTTGTTTAAAGGTCTGCCGTGCCACCCTTCCTTGTCCTGCAAAAATGAAATGCCCGCGCCTTTGTATGTTTTGGCGATAATCGCCAATGGCTGGTCATTCAATCCCACGCCACTCAACACTTCGAGAATCTCTTCAATATCATGGCCGTCTACGTCCTCGACTCGCCAGCCAAAGGAGTCAAAACGATCGCGATAGACCTCAATGTGATGGCCGAAAGCCGTTTCCTGGCTTTGTCCCAAACGGTTGGCGTCCACGATAGCGATTAAATTGTTCAGCTTAAAATATCCAGCCAGCGATGCTGCTTCCCAGACGGATCCCTCGGCAATCTCGCCGTCGCCCATCAGCACATAGGTATTGTAATCCAATTGATCGAGACGACCGCCGAGCGCCAGGCCCACACCCGCGCCCAGACCCTGCCCGAGCGATCCAGTCGCCACGTCGACGAACGGCAAGCGCGGGGTCGGATGTCCTTCAAGTTCACAGTTGAACTGCCGGAGCTTGACCAACTCGTCCACCGGCACAAATCCATTTTCGGCCCACGCGGCGTACAGGAGCGGCGCCGCATGCCCCTTGGAGAGAATAAAGCGGTCGTTGTTGTAATAACGGGGATTCTTCGGATCATACTTCATGTGCCCGAAAAAAAGAGCCGCTACGACATCTGCCGCCGAACAGCACGAAGTGGGATGGCCGCTGCCCGCCGCAGTCGTGGCATTAATAGAATGAATGCGCAGTTGGTTTGCGATGCCCTTTAGAAGTTCAATGTCAGTCTCAATCATGGAGCGCTTAACTTATTCAAGAAATCTGGAAAGCCAAATGAAAAATGAAGCAATTTGCGGTATTCGACATCAGGCATGAAGAATGCTGCTAAGGGCCGTTTAAACTGTACCGCTTCATCAGTTTTTAATACGCTTGCGATTCGTGATTCCGGGGGAGAAAGGCGAGGGCAGGGCGCTATTGCGGCAGCAATATATGCCCCGAAATCGAGCAAGTCGGCAATTGGCCAACCGTTCCAATAGTATATATCCCTCCCGAAGGGCAAGCTGGAAAGACGCCGCCTTTGATGTAGGGCAACAAATCCTGCTCAGTAGGTGTATCGGCATCGGTCTTATTTTTTTCCAATGCCCAAACCTGCTTTGCGGCATAAATGAGGCGAAGATTGGCAATGCACTGATTGCGCTGTTGCGCGGCAATGCGTTCTATCGCCTGTGCCTGGGCCTGTTGATCATCGGCGGCGGCTTGTTGATCGGCGGCCGCCTGTTGGTTTTCATTTTCCATTTCCTGCAACTGCTGTTGTTGCTGTTGGGCGGCCTGGCTGGTGGCGCCAAGCTGCTTTGATAGTTTGGTGTTTTCGGCCTGCAATTGCAGAATTTGGCTTCGCAGGCGAGGAATGTCCTGGTTTTCCGCCCGCAGGCGGGAGAATTCAGCAATCATATTCGCGGTGGCTGAATTGGTCGCCTGGTCGAGTTGTGACTGTAAATCTGCCACCTGCTGCTCCGACTGGCGCAATTGGGCAACCGCCACGCTTTTCTGCCGGTTCGCATAAAACAGAAAAGCTTCGCTCACGATCAGCAACACCAGGCAGATACCCGCAATCAGGTTTTGAGATTTCACTGCGTGTTATTTCTCGCGCTTTTGTCAATCGCCGTCAAACATAAACGGGCGCATCGTTGCCAAATATTGGCCCTTAAAGCCCCTTTTAAACTTAATGAGTTGACGGGGCCAATGAAATTAGGCTAGCAGATGACATGGGTTATTGGAAATGAAAGTTCGAAACGATTCAATGGGTCCATAATTGACTTGCCAGCCCCTTGGATTAACTCCATATTCCCCAAAGAACTTTATATGGCCGACGTTGCAAATAAATATCCCGAAAATGTCGCGGGCAAATACTACGTGGACAACCAGTGTATTGACTGCGATTTGTGCCGCGAAACCGCACCCGACAATTTCAAGCGAAATGACGATGGGGGTTACTCGTTCGTTTACAAGCAGCCCGCATCGCCCGAAGAAGAAGCACGGTGCAAAGAGGCCAAGGAAGGATGCCCGGTTGAGGCCATTGGCGACAATGGCGGCTGAACATCAAAACCGCTCGAAGACTTAGAACGCAACCAACGAAGCCTGTTACCCAAGACGGGAATTTTTTCAATACCATCACATGAGCGGTTTTTCAGAAGCAGATTTGGATTTGGAGAAGCTCTTTCTCCCGGCGTGGGCGCAGGAAAAACCCGAAAAAAACCGGTTCGAACATTTTACCGGGGAAGAAAGAGAAAAACCTTCGCGCGATAAGCGGCGGGGCGGATCTTTCGAACCCCGTCGGGGCGAGCGCGACCGACGGCCCGGCCAGAAGCGTGGCCCAGGAAGGGAACCTCGCCGGGAAGGCCGCCGGGTCGACCGCCGGGAACATGCGCGACCGGAACCGCCGGCGCCGTTGCCCGACATAGCCGTCACATTTTTGGCCGATGAAAAAGGCGTCGAACATCTTGCCCGGCAAATCAAGATGACCGGCCGCGCCTATCCTCTCTTTCAAATCGCCCACCTCGTTTTGCAAAAGCCCGAGCGCTATGCCGTGCGGCTCGCCGTGAAGAAGAAGCCGGACGGAGGCGTCAGTCAACCCCTTTTCGTTTGCGCGCTGGACGAAACCCCGTGGCTTTCCGAAGATGACGCCGTCGCCCATGTCCTGAAAAATCATTTCGGGACTTTTTACCAGACGGAACGCACGCCCACGGACCCGCCCAGGGGCACTTACACATTTGTCGCGCAGTGCGGCATGAGTGGAGTGATTTTAGGCCCCCCGAATTATCACGATTATCAAAATCAATTGCGCAAGCTGCACGCCGAACGCTTTTCAAAAATGCCGTTCGACGCCTTCAAATCCCGCGTAAAAATCGTAAAAGACGAAGCGGTCGTCAAAAAATGGATTGAGGAGCACAGTTTTAAGACAGAGTCCATTTGCCTGAACGTTCCCGAACCACTCAAGCTGCCTTCGTTTGAGGAAGTGGAAAAGCATTTTCGTTCCACTCACAAGGAAGCCATCATCAAGCCTGTTGAAACGATGCTGGTTGACGGGGCCAAAAGCCGCAATTTGCGAAGTCATGATTTGCAGCGACTGGTCCGTGTCGAATGGGAAAGACAAAAGCATTTCCCACTGCAACTGGCGACCTCCTTGAGCAAGCAATTTGCCTCCCACGGTCTTCAGTTTTTCAAGGTCAACAAAACGGTTGTTCACGTCAGCGTCGCCCGCCCGCAATTTTTGGATTTGGAGACCACCCCGGTTTCCGAAAACATCAAGCGCATTGTTGATTTCATCAATTCGAAGCCCGGCGGTTCCAGACGAAAGTTGATGGACGCCCTGGCGCCCGCGCCCGCTCCGCCGGTGCCTTCTCCGGAGGGTCAGGCGGGGACAACTCCAACACAACCGCCCGAACCGACGCCGGAACAAACGGCGCTAATCGCCGATTTGCACTGGCTCGTCCATCAGGGCCATGTTTTGGAATTTGCCGATGGCCGGTTGGAGGCCGCAAAGAAGCCCGTTCCAAGGCCGCCGAAACCTGAATCAAAACAAGCCGAGGTTAAAACGGGTGAACAGACTCCAGGCCAGCAAACGGAATCCGTCAATGAAATCACTGCAGTCGAAAGCATCCCAGGCGAAGCAGTTTCGAGTTCCGGACCCGGTGCTGAGGAAGCAAAGCTGGCGGAAGAAAAGGCGGCGGGAGAATCGGCGCGGCCCGATTCACCGGAAAAACCTGCCCAACCGTCGGAACCCACAGTTGAGGAAGTCCAGTCGCCCTCGTAAGCGGTGTCTAAAGCAGGAACAAATTGCATTCGCAGATTCGAATGTCCGGAATTTATTCTCGACGCCGTTTCAACGCTTCAACGCATCCATTGATTCCTTGCTTCCTTTAATTAACCTGCGTGTTAGATTAATACATGCCATTTAGCAAATTAGGTCTGGCGCAGCCCGTCGTGGAAGGCGTCAAAGCAATGGGTTATATCGAACCCACGCCAATTCAACTTCGTGCTATCCCACTGGTTCTAACCGGTCGTGACGTCATCGGCAGTGCGCAAACGGGCACGGGCAAAACCGCCGCGTTCGCGCTTCCTATTTTGTCAAGGCTCGGCGCGCATGCCCAGGGACAGAGCCCGCGCGCGCTCATCCTTGAGCCCACGCGGGAATTGGCCGCCCAGGTGGAAACATTCTTCCGCGATTATGCCCGCTTTGTGAATCTAAAAGTCACCGTCATTTTTGGCGGCGTTGGTTACGGGCGCCAAAATGACGCGTTGCGCTCCGGTTCAGACATTGTCGTGGCCACGCCCGGGCGCCTGCTCGACCACTTGGAGCAAGGGACCGTGAAATTGGACAAAGTCGAATATCTCGTGCTGGACGAGGCGGACCGGATGCTGGACATGGGATTTCTGCCGGACGTCCGCAAAATCATAGATCGCTGTCCCCGCAACCGTCATACCGCTCTGTTTTCAGCCACAATCCCGCCTCAGATTGAAACGCTCATCAACTGGGCTATGCGCAATCCTGAAACCATCGAAATCGGCGCCCGCCGTTCGCCCGCCGAAACCGTCAAACACGTCATCTATCCGGTCGCTGACTCTCAAAAAATCGATTTGCTCCTGAAACTGCTGGATTCCGTCCATTACGATTCAGTCATTGTTTTCTGTCGCACCAAACACGGGGCGGATCGGGTCGCGCAATTGCTCAAGCGCAACAGCCACGCGGTTTGCGTGCTGCATTCCAACCGCACTCAACGCGAGCGCGAGCAGGCCTTGCGCGGGTTCCGCGACGGACGATTTGAAGTGCTTGTGGCCACGGACATCGCGGCCCGCGGCCTGGACATTGCCGAAGTGAGCCACGTGATCAACTACGATGTTCCCCAGCATCCTGAAGATTATATTCATCGTATCGGACGCACGGGCCGCGCCGAGGCAACCGGCGATGCCTTCACGATTATGACCGCCGAAGACGCCGGCCACGTGTTTGCCATCGAACGGTTCATCAGCCAAAAGATTCCGCGCATCAAGCTGGAGAATTTCGACTATCGCTACACGGCGGTGTTCGATGAAAATAAGCAAGGTCGCTCCACGGGATTTCCGGGCAAGGCGCGCGCCGTGCGGGTCCACGGGGGGTATCACTTTGGGATGGCCAGACGCAGAAGATAATTAAATTAATCGACGGGCGGCTGAACGGATTGAAGGGGGCATTCGTTGAGCGGGGGCGCATAATACGCTTCTCAGAGGCTCTAACAGCCCGCCAACCGGGTAATTTTTGCCGGGCTCCACGCTTGCCGCGAATTCCGTATTTGCAATTGGCAACCCAAAATCCAAAATTACCTAGGCCGTCGGCAGGTTCAACTTCTCGCCCACCGAAATCCTGTCATTATCGAGATGATTCGCAGCTTTGATGGCTTTCACCGTTGTGTGGTGGGCCTTGGCGATGCGGCTCAAAGTATCGCCCGATCTGACGAGATAAACCGCCGCGCCGGTGATGTGGGGAGGGTCAGCCGGCGCGGCAGTTTGTTTTGGAACCGTGGCAACAGGACATGGTTGCACGGGGAGAGAAATCTGGGAAACGGATTGTTGGGCAGCCGATTGCGCGGGTGTCTGGATCGTGGCTGTCGCCTGGTTTTGTTCGTCGCTCGCCTGGGATTTTTCGCTGACGCAGCCTTCAATCAAAAGACCAACCACCACCGCCACGCTGACAATGACGGCTGTGACGACGGTTTTCTTAAATCTTTCCCGGCGACGTTGCTCGATATCCAGCTTAAAGCAGGTTGGTATCTGAAACGGATTTTGCGCACTCATACGGCTAACTGCCATAGCCATAAGCATAGCAAATGCCAAATCGAAGCAATCTTGTCGCCTCTCGCGCCGGGTCATTTATCGGCCTCACATGACCCATTGCAGGACACCCTGTCCAATTTCTTTGGTATCTTCGTAATGGAAATCAGGGTTACCCCTACAGTCAAAATCCGGTCGCGCGCCCCGGCATCCTTCAATATTTTGATAATTTCACAATTTCCCTTTTCACGAGCAAGTTCGATCGCGCGTTTGCCACTTTCCTTTCCGACCTCATTTACATCAACGCCCGCTTTGATAAGAAGCCTGACCACTGC